>NZ_JBNGGE010000001.1:0-516943 GCF_049975785.1 Streptomyces sp. WG7 | reverse complement strand
CATCGACGCCCTCACCCACGGCGACGTCGGAGTGCGCTCCCTCCAGGAACACGCCGAGTTCCTGACCGCGGCCCGCGGCCAGGAGCCGAAGCAGGCCGGAGAGCGGCGCAGGGGCCGGTCGCGTGATCTCGCGACCGGCCCCGGCGGCTGTTCCGCCGTTCCGTCAGCTCGCCTTGGCCGGGCCCGACGTGTCGATGGCCAGGGAGACGGCGAGGGCGCCGAGCACCGTACCCATCATGTAGCGCTGCACCTTGAGCCAGGAGGGGCGGCGTGAGAGGAAGACGGCGATCGCGCCGGCCGCCAGGACGATGGCGAGGTTGACCGCGACGCTCACCACGATCTGGATCGACCCCAGGATGAGGCCCTGGAGGAGGACGTGGCCCTCGTCCAGGTTGATGAACTGGGGGATGAGGGAGACATACATGATGGCGATCTTCGGGTTGAGCAGGTTCGTCATCAGCCCCATGGTGAACAGCCTGCGGGGCGAGTCGTGCGGCACGTCCTGCGGGGAGAAGACGGAGATGCCGCCCGGCTTCAGGGCGTTCCACGCGAGGTAGGCGAGGTAGGCGGCGCCGGCCAGCTTCAACGCGAAGTACAGCTCGGGTACGGCGATGAAGACGACCGACAGGCCCAGGTTCGCGGCGATCAGATACACCATGAAGCCCAGTGCCACACCGCCGAGGGAGACCATCCCGGCGCGCCTGCCCTGGGTGATGCTGCGGGAGACGAGATAGATCATGTTCGGGCCGGGGGTGAGCACCATGCCGAGGGCCACCACCATCACGCCGAGGATCCCGCTCAGTTCAACCATGAAAACCCCTCATTCGCTGTTGCGTTGCGCCGCCGTTCCCCTCGCACGCCTCGGCGGCGCTGCCGTCGCGCGCGGCCTCGGCGAGGTCGTGCGCGATGTCGTGGAGGAGGTGACGGGTGAAGAAATCGACGGTGAGCCGCGGGTCGGCCAGGCGGGGATCGTCGCGGCCCCAGTCGTCGGCGGTGAGCGTGGCCAGGCGGTGGGCCAGGGCCTCGGCGGCCCGCCCCAGCTCCTCCGCCACCTGCCGCGGCTCCTCGTCCTGGTAGCGCCGGACGGATCCGGGGCAATCCTCGGAAGCCCCGCCATCCCCGCCTTCCGTACCAGCCGATGATCTCGGTGCAATAGGCGATTGACCCGATTGCTTCACCAGGATTGCATCGAGATGCATGTGGAACAGCAGGCACATGTCCCGGACGTGGCAGCCGCGCTCCAGAGGTGACCAGGCGGGTGTGCCCGCGCGCCGCCTGCTGAGTCCCGGGTCCCGCAGCAGCCGCTGCCAGTCCGCCGCGCACTCCCGTAGCGCGTCGGCGATCGTGTCCTGCCTGATGGGGCCGGAGGTGAAGCCGCAGCGACGGCAGTCGGGCAGGGGTGGAGGAGCGTGGCCGAGCGGTGACCGGGATCGTGCCGTCATGTCCACCGAACCAGCACCCCTTCCTGACCTCGGAGCAATGCCTGGAGCTTAAGAGCAGAGCAATGCTCGATGCAACCTGTGTATTGCACTCGGGGCAATGTTGTGGTTGGATGGAGGCCACCCGGACGGACGAGGGGAGCGCGCGCCGTGAAGGACTATCGGACTGTCGCCGACGCGGTGGCCGAGGAGATCAGAGCCGGCGTCCTCCGCTCCGGCGACCGGCTGCCCCCGCAGCGCGAGTTCGCGCGGCAGCACGGCATCGCCAACTCCACCGCCACGCGCGTGTACCAGGAACTGGCCCACCGCGGGCTGACGGTGGGCGAGGTGGGACGCGGCACCTTCGTCCGCGCCGTGTCCGCGAAGTCAGGTGCCTCCGCTCCCGCGCTCACCGAACCCGCCGGCAGCCGGATCGACCTCGAGCTCAACTACCCGGTCGTACCGGAACAGAGCGCACTCCTCGCCCAAGGGCTCAGCGGCCTGCTGCGTCCCGACGCCCTCGGACACGCCTTGCGGCCGGTCGGCGCGTCCGGGCTCCCGGCTGCCCAGGAGTCCGCCGCCGACATCCTCGCCCGCGGCGGCTGGCGCCCCGACCCGGCCAGCATCCTGTTCGCGGGCAACGGACGGCAGGCCATCTCCGCCGTCATCACCGCCCTGGTCCCACGGGGTGGGCGCCTCGGCGTCGAGGAGCTGACGTACCCCTTCGTCAAGGCCGTCGCCGCCCGGCTCGGCATCACCCTCGTCCCGCTCGCCATGGACGGTGACGGACTCGTCCCGGAGGCCGTCGAGGAGGCCCACGCCGCCGCCCCGCTGCACGCGGTCTACGTGCAGCCGAGGCTGCACAACCCGCTCTCGCTCACCATGCCCACGCAGCGGGTCGAGCGGCTGGCCGACGTACTGCTGCGGCTCGGGGTCCCCGCGGTCGAGGACGCCATCTGGGCGTTCCTCCGCGACGAACTGGCACCGCTCGCCGCGTACGCCCCCGAGCGGACCGTACTGATCGACAGCCTGTCCAAGCGCATCGCCCCCGGCCTGACCCTCGGCTTCGCGGTGGCGCCCGCCGCCCTGGCGAGCGAGATCGCCGCCGCTCTCCGGTCGGGCGGCTGGACCCCCATGCGCTTCGCCCTGGAGGCCGCCCACCGCTGGCAGCAGGACGGCACCGCGAAGAAGCTGGTGGACGCCAAGCAGCGGGAAGCGGCGGTACGGCAGGAGATCGCGGCCCGGCACCTCGCCGGTTTCGCCGTGCAGAGCGATCCACGCTCCTACCACTGCTGGTGGCAGCTGCCCCGCCCGTGGCGCGCGGACACGTTCGTCGCCGCCGCCGCGCGGCACGGCATCGGGGTGGTGCCCGCGGCCGCGTTCACGATCGGCGGCGGCCACGCCCCCAACGCCATCCGGGTCGGGCTCGCCTCGCCGCAGCCGGACGTCCTCTCCCAGGCACTCGGCACGCTCGCCGGACTCGCCCGGTCCGCGCCGGAGGACCTCGTCACCGACTGACGCCCGCCCCGGCGGACACGATGGGGAGGCCCGGCAGCGGGGAACACGGACCGTCGGCGTGGAGGACTTCGCCGTACGCCTCCCTGTACCGCTTCTCGAACTCCGCGAAGGCGGCCCCCTCGTCCGCCGTTCCGCGCAGAAACCCGTCGAGGGCGCGGGCCGCGAGCCCGGCGCCGCAGCAGGCCAGACGTATCCCATGCGGCGGGAGCGAATCCGACTCCCAGGAGCACGCGGCGTCGCCGACAAGCACCATCCCGGGACGCCACAGCCGGTCGGCGGCGTACGACCGGTGCGGGCGCACCCGGATCCGCCCGTGACGGCCGCCGCGCACCCGGGTGGCCCCCGCCAGGAAGTCCCTGACCGGCGGACACTCCTCGGCGAAGCCGTACAGCGATCCCTCGGGATCCTCGTGCACCCGGTCCGCCAGATCCTGCCGCACCACCGCCCCGACACGGGCAAGCCCGCGGCCGGCCGGCGCGATCCAGAACCAGCCGCCGCCGAACGGGAAGCGCCGCGCTCCTCTCACCCGACTGAAGTCGGCCTCGAAGCAGGCGTACACGGCCAGTCCGGACCAGCCGCGGCCACCGGCGACATGACGGCGCAGCAGACTGTCGCCACCCGAGGCGTCCACCACATAGCGGGCCCGCACCGTACGGGCCGGGCCCTCCTCCGGACGGTGACGCAGCCCGGTGACCCGCTCGTTCTCGGTGACCACGTTGACGGCGGCACACCGCTCACGTACCTCGACGCCGTCGACGAGCCCCGGACACGCGTCCCGCTCCAGCAGCAGCACCCGGTGCCCCCGCCCGGCCACGAGGGCCGCCGTGAGCAGCCCGGCGGGGCCTCCACCGGCGACAACGACGTCGTACCGCTCGCTGGACATACTGCATTTCCCCCAGAGGTCGGTGTGCTGTGAATTTTTCGGCTCGCAAGTGAACTTTCGATGTCATCCCGGGGAAACCGCCAGATCCGCTGAAAGAACCCAGACATGCCGGAAGAACTGCGGGAAAGACCCCCGGGTTCTTCTTGCGTCACACGGAATTCCTTGACGGCTAAACTACTTCCCAATGGCCGAATTCAGCCCCCAGGCCGAGTCGTCGCGCGTATCCGCGACAGCCGCGGCAAGTGCGGCGCAGGCGTGGCCGTACCGGACAGTATGGGACATCGTTGATACCTCGCCGGTGTGAGTAGTTCCACGTTTAGCAATATCTCGCCGTTCGGGCGGCAATGATCAGTCGCGGCCCCGAATCAGGTCGAAAGGCCTGGGTGGGACGTGCTCGACCGCGCTACCCCCAACCTGGTCAATCATGAAGGCGGGCGGATGGGAGCGCGAGGGCGGCCGACGTCGGGATTACGCAACGCGACAACATGTAGGGGGGTATATGTGTCAGGAAAAGGGTATCGAGGACAAAGGCAACGACCGAGGTGGCGTTGACGGATCTTCGCGAGAGGTGTATTTCTGCACTCAGGGCTTGGAGCGTTACGGTGAAGCCCTCAATGACGGGACGATATCGGGAGTGGTTCCCGATTGCCTCATCGCTTATGGGCTGCTGCGCCCCCTGCCGGGCGTGGCCGGATTCTACGTCCCGATCCCCCCGAACGTCGCCGAGGCGGAACTCTGCCGCTCCGTGGTGCGAGAAATCGAACACCACGAGAACACGCTGGCGTCACTGCGGTCCTCCTTCGTGGCCGCGGAAAGCCTCTACCGCAGGGCGCACCACGACGCCGGAGTCCCCATCGAGTCCCTGAGGGGCGCGGATGTGATCAGCCAGTCACTGCGGCTGGCCGTCGATGCCTGCGAGGAGGAACTGCTCACGGCACAGCCGGGCGGCGGCCGCTCCCCGGCCCTCCTGGCCGAGGCCCTGCCCCGCGACCTCGCACTCGTGCGGCGCGGCGTCGGACAGCGGACGCTGTACCAGCACAGCGTCCGCTCCCACCAGCCGACCCTCGCCTACATAGAGCGCGTGACGGCCGAAGGCGCCGAAGTCCGCACCCTGGACGAGATATTCGAACGCGTCATCATCTGCGACCGCGCGGTCGCCTTCATCCCCGGCATCCCGGAACGCAAGACCGCCGCGCTCGCCGTCCGGCACCCCGGCGCCGTCGCCTTCCTCGTCAAGGTCTTCGAGCACGCGTGGGAACGCGCCCGGCCGGTTTCCCTCGTCGCCGAACAGCACCGCCCGAATCCGCTGACCGACTCGGTCCGCGCCGCCATGCTCCGCATGGTCGTCACCGGCCACACCGACGAGACGATCGCCGCCCGCCTGGGCGTGAGCTCCCGTACGGTCTCCGCGAACATCAAGAAGGTCGCCGAAGTCCTGGGCAGCCGCAGCCGCGCCGAACTCGGCTACCTCGTCGCCCAGCGCCGCCTGCTCGAACAGGAGGAGGAACCGGTGGGTTCCTGATGCCGCGGGCAGTATGCGGCGAGGCTGCCGAGGATCCCGCCGGCGACCCTGATCGCCTCAGCGCCTCAGTGCCTCAGCGTCTCAGCGCCGCGGAGGTGAGACTGAGCATGGTGTTTGTCTGCCCTCCTGCTGGAGCGCCAACGGCCGCTGAAGAAGTCGGTGAGGGCGGCGGCGACGGCCTCGGGCTGCTCCTCGGGGCTGTAGTGACCGGCGTCGGGCACGATGACGCCGGTCACGTTCTCGGACCACGTGCTGATGGAGGCCGCCATGTCCGGGATCGAGCCGTGGCTGCTGGAGATTCCGAGGACGGGCGCGGTCAGTCGCCGTTGCTCGAGTGCCGCGCGGTTCTTGCGCGCGGACTCGGCGGCGTCACGGTAGTAGGCGAGGCCGGCGCGCAGGCCGCCATCGACGGCGAGGGCCACGGAAGGCCGAGCACCACGTGGAACGCGAGGTGCCAAGTCTTGAACGCCAGAGTCGGGTCGAGGGGGATCGCTTCCTGGTCCGGCGCTGAGCCCGAGCGTCGCCGGAGCACGTCAAAGAGCTGTTCGGCCTCCAGCGCCCGCGCCTGCGCACCGCGCTGAAGGCCGGCGGAATGTCCGACGAGAACGCCCAGGACTTCGCCGTACACGTAGCGGCCGTGAACCAGTCTCTCGCGGTCATGGGTAGGGCCGGGTCGAGCCCGGAGGAACTCCGGGCGATCGTCGGCGTGACCGTCGACGCGCTCGCGCGGGCGCTGGGACCGGTGGGATAGCCGGCATGTCAACCGGGTGCCGAAGGAACTGCTCGGCGATGCCCTCGGCACGCGCGGCGGTCTGGGCATGCACCCGGCCCGGCTGTCCGTTCCCAGAAGATCTGGATCGAGGAGGTGTCTCTGAGCTGGGCCTTGTCAGTTCCGCTGGGACGGGTTCGAAGCCGGGCGGCCCAGTGGATCTGCACGGTGTTGCGCCTGCTTGAGCGCGAGCTGGGACGGTCCCATAGTCCGGTGACCTCCGGCGTGAAGTCCAGCAGCATCACATGATCCCGCTCCAGCCAGGACTCGAACCCCACATGCCCACCGGTCGTCGCCGACCAGTACAGCCCAGGGAAATGCCGCTGCCCCCGGTAGGACGGGAACCCCCGCACCGGTCCGCCTTCCTCGAACGCCACCGAGACGGCCTCGGACAGAAGCCGCCGGTGCTCGCCCGCGGCATCCCGCCAGCCCACTTCGAAGCCGTCCACCTGTGACGGCGCCGACCCCTCCAGCTCACGCAGCCCCATGTATGCCACTGTGCAGTTCCGACGGGACTGAGCAGGAAGAACGGGACACAAACCCCTCATGTGAGTGACCGGCGCCCACGCGCCAGAGCACCGATACTCCGTTGCTTGATCAAAAACCGGTTCGACAGCATGGCGCCATGCGACGACATGAGCACGCCGGACCCGCAGCACTGCGCGCTATGCAGAGCCTGGCCACCCGCACCTTTCCGGCAACCGGCTACCACCACATCGGCGACCTCACATGGAACTGGTGCCTGGCCCTCGACCGCGCCGGCCAGTGCCCGACAGCCGTCTGGACCCAGGACGAACAGACGCTGGCCTGGGGCTGGTTAGAACTGCCCGACACCTTGATGCTCCAGGTCGACCCGGAGCACCCGGAACTGGCTCACGAGGTCCTCGCCTGGGCCGAACACACGGCATCAGGCCCGCTGAGCATCGACGTCACCGAGACCGAACCACACCTGATCAAGGCACTGGAACAGCGCGGATACGCACGGACCACCGACGGACCGTTCATGACGTGCCTTGGCCGCCCCCTCACCGACCTGCCGGACATCCCGCACCTGCCGGACGGCTACTCGATCCACCCCCTGCGCGACCATGCCGACATGGCAGGCCGGGCAGCAGCACACCGCGCCGCCTTCGGATCGACCCGGATCACCACCGAACGACACGCCCGCATGAGAGACACCTGGCCCTACCGGCCCGAACACGACCTCATCGTGACCTCGCCCACCGGGGAAGTCGTCGCCTACTGCCAAGGCTGGTACGACCCGACCAATGGAATCGGTGAGTTCGAACCCGTCGGCACCCACCCCGATCACCGTCGCCTGGGCCTCGCCCGAGCCGCCTGCATCGCGGTGCTGCACGCCTTCGCCGACGCCGGTGGCCACCGTGCCATCGTCTACTCGCGCGGCGACGCCGCATACCCCATCCCCAAGCGGCTGTACGAGTCCTTGGGCTTCACCGCGTACACCCGCACCCACACCTATGTCGGCGCACCGACCGGCTGAGACGCCGACCGGGTCCCGCTGATCAGAACAACCGGGCCCGATCACTTCACCGATCAGATAGCGCGGGAAGCGCTCACCTTCACTGGGAACGGACACCGGCCGCAGGAGGCGCGGGTGGCGCGGAGGCGCACTATTGCAAGCGCGTGCTTGCAATAGTTAGCAGCTTGGGGCATCGTGGAGGCATGGCATCGCTCAACGTCGGCAATCTCGGTGAGTACCTGCGCGAACAGCGGCGCACCGCGCAGCTGTCACTGCGGCAGCTCGCCGATGCCGCGGGCGTGTCCAATCCGTACCTGAGCCAGATCGAGCGCGGGCTGCGCAAGCCGAGCGCTGAGGTGCTCCAGCAGGTCGCCAAGGCGCTGCGGATCTCCGCCGAGACGCTGTACGTGCGCGCCGGGATCCTCGACGCCGAGCGGGACCGGGACGAGGTGGAGACGCGTGCGGTCGTCCTCGCCGATCCCTCGCTGACCGAGCGGCAGAAGCAGGTGCTGCTCCAGATCTACGAGTCCTTCCGCAAGGAGAACGGGTTCGTGGCCGACACGGACGACGACGAGGCGGCGGCCCGGGGCAGACCCGGCAGATCCGGCAGCGCCGCGACGGCGGACCAGGACGGACCGGCGGACGACACCCTCGACGGCGGTGCCTCCATACCCGGACACCGCCCCCGTACGACCGGCGGCAGTGACGCCGGCCCGCAGCAGACGGCCGGGTGAGCCGGAGCGAGCGGCCGGCCGCCCGGGACGCGGGACCACCACAAACCCTCAGCCGAACGTATTCCCGGAGGACCATCACCATGGCCATCACCGACGACCTGCGCAAGACCCTCAGCGACCCCACCCCGCTCTACTTCGCCGCGGGCACCGCCGACCTGGCCTTCCAGCAGGCCAAGAAGGTGCCGGTGCTGGTGGAGCAGCTGCGCGCCGAGGCGCCCTCCCGTATCGAGGCCGTGCGCAACACCGACCCGAAGGCCGTCCAGGAGAAGGCGACGGCCCGCGTCAAGGAGACGCAGGGAACCCTCCAGGCCAAGGCCAACGAGCTCTTCGGCTCCCTCGACGCCGACTTCAGGAAGCTCGGCGAGACCGCCCAGGACCTCGCGCTGCGCTCGGTCGGCGTCGCCGCCGAGTACGCCATCAAGGCCCGGGAGACCTACGAGAAGGTCGCCGAGCGCGGCGAGCACGCGGTGCGCACCTGGCGCGGCGAGGCCGCCGAAGGCATCGAGGACCTCGCCGAGGAGGTGGAGGAGCTCGCCGTGGCCGTCGAGCCGTCCAAGCCGGCCAAGTCCGAGCCGGTCGAGGTCACGGAGGACAAGCCCGCCGCGGCGAAGAAGGCCCCCGCGCCGCGCAAGGCTCCGGCCAGGAAGAGCACCAACGCCACCGCGAAGAAGACGACGCCGCCCGCCAAGTAACCGGGGCGACGGATACCGAGAGCACGGCACGGGCCGGGCACCCTTGGGGTGTCCGGCCCGTTCTCCGGGTACGGTGACGGCGTAGAGACGATCCGAGTCTGGTGGTGGACGTTGTGCTGATGCAGGGGTTCGCAGGCTTCATGTGGCTGCTGAGCATCGCCCTGATCCTTTTCAGCGGCTTCGCGTTGATCGACGCCGCCATGCGCCGTGAGGACGCCTACCGCGCGGCCGACAAGAAGACCAAGCCGTTCTGGCTGATCATTCTCGGGCTCGCCTTCGTGGTGAACCTGATCTTCAACATCCTGTCGTTCCTGCCGATCATCGGGCTCATCGCGACGATCGTGTACATGGTCGACGTACGGCCCGCGCTGCGCGGCCTGTCGGGCGGCGGCCGCAGCACCCGCCGCGGCTCCAGCAGCGACGGCCCCTACGGCCCGTACAACGGCGGACGCTGAGGCACGCCCCTCGGGGGCCGGGAGCGCTGACCTCATGCGGCTCCGCCGCGTGGGCACGACCCGCGCCGAAGCGGGCCCGTGGTCGTGGCCGACGTAGTACGACGGTGATCCGCACGGCGGTCGTCGGTGCGGGGGCGTGCGGAGCGTGCCGGCCGCGCAGGCCATGTGGATGGTGCACAGCCGTGCGGGGTGTCCGGATCGTGCGGGCCGTTCAGGCCGTGCGGGGCGTCCGGATCGTGCGGGCCGTTCAGGCCGTGCGGCTCGGCTCGAGTGGTTCGATTCCGTTCGGCCCGTTCAGCCCGTTCAGCCCGTTCAGCCCGTCCGGCCCGTTCAGCCCGTTCGGTCCAGCAACACCACGGCCACGTCGTCCGTCAGCTCGCCGCCGTTGAGCTCGCGGACCTCGTTGACGGTCGCCCGCAGCAACTGCTCGCCCCGCAGCCCCTCGGAGAGCTGGCGGCGGACCATCTCCACCATGCCGTCCTGGCCGAGCCGCTCCCGGCCCCCGCCGACGTGGCCCTCGATCAGGCCGTCGGTGTACAGCATCAGGCTCCACTCGGCGCCCAGCTCCACCTGCATGCGCGGCCAGCGCGCGCCCGGCAGCAGCCCGAGCGCCGGGCCGTTGTTGTCGTAGGGCAGCAGCCGGGCGGGCGTGCCCGGGCCGGCGACCAGGGGTGCCGGGTGCCCGGCCAGGCACAGGCCGGCGCGGCGGCCGTCGGGGGCTATGTCCACGGCGCACAGGGTCGCGAAGATCTCGTCGTCCGAGCGCTCGTGTTCCAGCACCTGCTGGAGCGTGCCCAGCAGCTCGTCGCCGCAGAGCCCCGCCAGGGTCAGCGCGCGCCAGGCGATCCGCAGCTCCACACCGAGGGCCGCCTCGTCCGGGCCGTGCCCGCAGACGTCGCCGATCATGGCGTGCACGGTGCCGTCCGGGGTGCGGACGACGTCGTAGAAGTCACCACCGAGCAGGGCACGCGAGCGGCCGGGGCGGTAGCGGGCGGCGAAGCGCAGCGGGGAGCCGGCCAGCAGCGGGGTCGGCAGCAGGCCGCGCTCCAGGCGGCGGTTCTCCTGGGCGCGCAGCCGGCCCTCGGCCAGGCGCCGCTCCGCCGAGTCGGAGCGCTTGCGCTCGACGGCGTAGCGGATCGCCCGGCTCAGCAGCCGGCCGTCGAGCTCGTCGCGGAACAGGTAGTCCTGGGCGCCGACCGCCACGGCCTCCGCGCCGCGCTCGGCGTCGCTGGAGGAGGTCAGCGCGAGTACGGCGTGCCGGGGCGCGAGCTCCAGCACGTGCCTGAGCACCGTCAGCTCGTCGTCACCGCGTGCGTCCCCGTTTCCGTTGCCGCTCCCGTTGCCCTCGGCGCTATTGCGGGCCGGGGCGGGGGCCGGCAGGGCGAGGTCCAGCAGGATGCAGTGGACGTCGTCGGTCAGCAGCCGCTCGGCCTCGGTGAGGTTGCGGGCGGTGCGGACGCGGATCGGCTTGCCGGTCTGGTCGAGCAGGTCGGGCACGATCGGCGAGCCGCCGGGATCGTCCTCGATCAGCAGCAGCGTCAGATTGCCGGGGCCGGTGCTCTCGAGCTGGTTCGTGGTCGCGTTCGTGGTCTTCTCGCGCTTCTCCGTGGGGTGCTCTCGCCGGGTGGTGGGGTTCTCGGCCGGGTTCGTCGCCCTGGCCGGGGCCTGTTCCTTGGAAGGGCCGCTGTCCAGGGACGCGGCGGGCGCCTGACCACACTCCACGGCCGGGATCGCCCTCTGCCGCGGTACGGGTACGGGCATCGTCTTGGTTTTCCTTCCCTCCCCCCGAGGGCATGGCGGGGCGAGGGACCTCGACCCACCGACGGGGACCATAGCGGGTGACGGCACCGCTGCGGAATGGTCCAGAACACGTCGGGCGGCCATCGGCCACTGTCATATGCCGCGTTACGTACCGCAGTTGGACACGTCGGCCGGGGCCCGGGGATGACGAACGTCACGCGGGGCGGGGCTCCGGGCGTGGACTGGGTCACGTGGCCCGCTTCACGTCAGCCGCTTCACGTCAGCCGTTTGTCGTCAGCCGTTTGTCGTCAGCCGTTTGCCGTCCCCCGCTTCACGTGCCCGCGCCGGGCGCGTGGCCCGTGTCGCCCGGTGGGCCGGGCCCGGCGTCGGAGGTCCGCGGGTGCGCCCGCGCCCGGGGTCACTCCGAGGGCGCCGTGCCCGTGTCCGTGCCCGTGTCCGGGCGCACGACCCCGAGGATCGGCATCGAGCCCGCTCCCGCGATCGTGATCGAGCGTCCCGGGCGCGGGGCGTGCACGACGGAGCCGTCGCCGACGTACATGCCCACGTGACTGGCGTCGTCGAAGTAGATGATCAGGTCGCCGGGCCGCATGTCCTCGATGTCGACGCGCTTCAGCTGCTTCCACTGCTCCTGCGAGGTGCGCGGGATGGCCTGCCCGGCCGACACCCAGGCCTGCGAGGTCAGACCGGAGCAGTCGTAGGCCTTCGGGCCCTCGGCGCCCCACTGGTACGGCTTTCCGACCTGGGCGGTGGCGTACGCGACGGCCTTCCGGCCCCGCTCCGTCGCCTCGGTGTCCAGATCCTCGAGGATGCCGGAGCCGAGCCAGGCGGTCTGTGCCCTGGCCTGGGCCTCCCGCTCCAGCCGGGCGAGCCGCTCCTTCTCCTCCTGCTCCAGCTCGGACTCCAGCTTCTCGGCCGCCGCGATCTGCTTCTCGATCTTCTTCTGTGCGGTGGCCTTGGCCTTGCGGTTGGCCTCCAGCTCCTTGAACTGGGCGGAGGCGTCCGCCGTGTAGGCCTTCAGGTCCTCCTGCGCGCGGGTCAGCTCGCCGAGCAGGCCCTTGGTCGCGCGCTGGCCCTGGATCACCCGGTCGGTGCCGTCGAGGAAGTCCTCGGGGTCGTCGCTCAGCACCAGCCTGGCCTCGTCGGGCAGGCCACCGGTGCGGTACTGGGAGCGGGCGGCCGCACCCGCGCGGTCCTTCAGGCCGTCGAGCTTCTCCTGGCCCTTGACGATCTTCTTGGCCAGCTCGACGATCTCGGCCGACTGCTTCTGCGTCTTCTCCTCGGCGGCGTTGTACTCCTCCGTGGCGGAGGCCGCCGTGCGGTAGAGCTCGTCGAGCTTCTTGCGTACGGCCTCGAGGTCCTTGCCGGGAGTGGCGGCCGGCGCGGAGGCGGAGGGGGAGGCGGTGGGAGAGGCGCCGGGGGCGCGCGGGGAGGGTGCGGGCCCGGGGTCCGCGAACGCCGTGCCCGGTGCCGCGAGCACGGTGACCGCGCAGACCACGGTCACGGCAGCGGTCATCCAGCCATGCTTCCCCGTACGCATACCTCGCCCCCAAGCTGATTAACCGTCAGTAACATAAGTCGTCCGGGGGGATCGTGCCATGCCGGCGCGGAAAGTGACAGAGGCCGCGCCCGTCTCCTGCTCCCTCCCCTTTCGCCCCGTCTGTCTCGTCGCCGTACGGCGATTGCTCCGCTGCCCTGCCGCCGCCCCTTGCCGTCCTGCGCTGTCCCTCGCGCTGCGCCCTGCTGTCCCTCGTAGCTCCCCCGCTGTGTGACGAACGCCGCACGGAGATCGTTCCCAGCCTCCGCGTGTTCCCGGCCTTCGCGCGCTCCGGCCCTCTCGCCCTCCCGCCCTCCGCCTGCCGTCCCGCCGCCGGTTCACGCGCGCGGCGCCAACGCCTCCCACCGCACCGTCACTTCACCCTGGCGCCAGCGCACCGGCCCGTCCGTCACCGGCCAGTCGGCGGTCAGGTCCCGCACCGCACGCATCCAGCGCTGGCGGGCGCCGTAGGAGGCGTAGGGCGCGGCGGCGGCCCAGGCGCGGTCGAAGTCGCGCAGGAAGGTGTGCACAGGCTCGCCGGGGACGTTGCGGTGGATGAGCGCCTTCGGGAGCCGTTCCGCCAGGTCGGAGGGGCGGTCCAGGGAGCCCAGCCGGGTCGCGAAGGTGACCGTGCGAGGCCCCTCGGGTCCGAGCGCCACCCATACGTGCCGGCGCCCGATCTCGTCGCAGGTCCCCTCGACCAGGAGCCCGCCGCCGGAGTGCTCCGACGCGGGCGCGAGCCGCGCGCACAGCCGCCGCCAGACCGCGGCGACCTCGTCCTCGTGGTACTGGCGCAGCACGTTCGCCGCCCGGATGAGGACGGGCCGGCGGGAGCCGGGGGAGAGGGGGACCTCGAAGCCGCCGTGGCGGAAGACGAGCCCCGCGCGCGCGTACGGCTCGGCCGCGGCCACCCGCGCGGGGTCGATCTCGACGCCCACCACGCGCGCGTGCGGCGCGACCGTACGCAGGCGGTGCAGCAGCTCGACAGCGGTCCAGGGGGCCGCGCCGTAGCCGAGGTCGACGGCGACGGGATCGGCGGCGCGGCGCAGCTCGGCACCGTGCGTGGCCGCGATCCAGCGGTCCATGCGGCGCAGCCGGTTCGGATTCGTCGTCCCGCGCGTGACCGTGCCCACGACGCGCGTGACCGTGCTCACGACGAGTGCCCCCCGCTCATGGGGGTCTCCCCGCTCATAGGGGTCCCGCCGCGCGAGCGGAGCCGGGCGTGGGGGAGGGCGGTGGCGCGGGAGGGCATGCGTACGAGGGTATGCGGCCGAGCCGGGTCCGCTCCCTTCGGAGCGTCTCCCGGTTCCTCCCCGTCTTGACGCAATCCCGCTTCGAACGGTTGAGCGATCAGCGGTAATGATTCGGCAAAGGTCGGGAAACCGGAAATGGAGCACCGCCATCCGGTGTTCGCACCTCTTGGAGGGCGGCGCGTGTCCTCCGCACGGCATGTCCGCAGCGAGGAGGAACGGCTCGTGAGCCAGTACGTCAGCAGGCTCGGGCGTCGCTCACCGGCGGCTTCCCCGCGGCTCCGGCTGCTGCGCAGGCCCCGCCGCGTCGCCATGCTCTCCGTACACACGTCACCGCTCCACCAGCCGGGCACCGGCGACGCCGGCGGCATGAACGTCTACATCGTCGAACTCGCGCAGCGCCTCGCCGCGATCAACATCGAGGTCGAGATCTTCACGCGCGCGACCACCGCCACGCTCCCGCCCACCGTCGAGCTGGCGCCCGGCGTCCTCGTGCGCCACGTCGACGCCGGACCGTACGAGGGCCTGGCCAAGGAGGAGCTGCCGGCCCAGCTGTGCGCCTTCACCCACGGCGTGATGCAGGCCTGGGCCGGACACCGTCCCGGCTACTACGACCTGGTCCACTCCCACTACTGGCTCTCCGGCCACGTCGGCTGGCTCGCCGCCCAGCGCTGGGGCGCCCCTCTGGTGCACGCCATGCACACCATGGCCAAGGTCAAGAACGCCAACCTCGCGGAGGGCGACACTCCCGAGCCGGCCGCCCGCGTCATCGGCGAGACGCAGATCGTCGCCGCCTCCGACCGCCTGATCGCCAACACGGCGGAGGAGGCCGACGAACTCGTCCGGCACTACGCCGCCGACCCGGCCAAGGTCGCCGTCGTCCACCCCGGCGTGAACCTCGAACGGTTCCGTCCCTTCCCCAAGGGCTCCGAACCCGGCCCCGGGGAGACCGCGAACGCCCGCGCCGCCGCCCGCGCCCGCCTCGGCCTGCCGCAGGACGCGCTGATCCCGCTCTTCGCCGGCCGCATCCAGCCCCTCAAAGCCCCCGACGTGCTCCTCCGCGCCGTCGCCGTCCTGCTCGACGAACGCCCCGACCTGCGCTCCCGCATCGTCGTCCCCGTCGTGGGCGGCCCCAGCGGCAGCGGCCTCGCCAAGCCGGAGGGCCTGCAGAAACTCGCCGCGCGGCTCGGCATCGCCGACGTCGTACGGTTCCGCCCGCCCGTCGGGCAGGAACAGCTCGCCGACTGGTTCCGGGCCGCCTCCGTGCTGGTGATGCCGTCCTACAGCGAGTCCTTCGGCCTGGTCGCCATAGAGGCCCAGGCGGCCGGTACACCGGTCCTCGCCGCCGCGGTCGGCGGCCTCCCGGTCGCCGTGCGCGACGGGCACACCGGCCGCCTCGTCGAGGGCCACGACCCCGCCGCGTACGCGCGCGTGCTGCGCGATTTCGCCGACAACCCGGAGCTGACGCCCCGGATGGGCGACGCCGCCGCCCGGCACGCCCAGTCGTTCGGCTGGGACAGCGCCGCCGCCGCGACGGCCGACGCCTACACGGCCGCGATCCACTCCCACCGCCGTCGCGTACGCTCCCACCATGGCTGAGGCGGCACAGAAGACGGCACAGGTGCTCGAGGCGGCGCTCAAGGACGCCGGGCTGGAGTGGGAGAGCCCCGAGCCCGGCAACTACGTCGTCAAGCTCCCCGGCACCCGCAAGCTCTCGACCACGGTCTCCCTCCTCCTCGGCCGGCACTCCCTCTCCCTCAACGCCTTCGTCATCCGCCACCCCGACGAGAACGAACCCGCCGTCCACCGCTGGCTGCTGGAGCGCAACCTCAAGCTGTACGGCGTCTGTTACGCCGTGGACCGCCTCGGCGACGTCTACGTCACCGCGAAGCTGCCCCTCGCCGCTGTCACCGCCGACGAGATCGACCGCCTCCTCGGCCAGGTGCTGGAGGCCGCCGACGGCGCCTTCAACACCCTGCTGGAGCTGGGCTTCGCGTCCGCCATCCGCAAGGAGTACGAGTGGCGGACCGCGCGCGGGGAGTCGACGCGGAACCTGGAGGCGTTCCAGCACCTGATCGAGCGCGCGGGGGACTGACGTCTGTCGGGAGCCGGAGGTCCGGCTCGGAGCCCGGCGTCCGACAGGAGTCCGACGCCCCTCAGACGGTTCCCCTCAGGTGCCTGACGCCCCTTCAGTGCCGGCCGCTGGTGCGGTAGCGGCCGGGCGTGACGCCCACGAGCCTCTTGAAGTGCCGGGTCAGATGGGCCTGGTCGTAGAAGCCGGTCGCGGCGGCCACGTCGCCCGGGGTGCGCCCCGCGAGCAGCAGCCGCCGGGCCCGGTCGACACGGCGGGACATCAGGTACTGGTGCGGCGCGATGCCGTAGGCGCCGCTGAACGCCCGTACCAGGTGGGCCGGATGGGCGTGCACGAGCGCGGCCGCGTCGTCCAGGCCGATCCCCTCGACGACCCGTTCGTCGAGCAGTTCCCGCAGCCGGCGGGCGAGGACGGGATCCCGGCGCGCCGGACTCCCGTCCCCCCGGGGCCGCAGATGGGCGTGGAGCCGCTCGCCGATCAGCGTCAGCCGGCTCTCCGCCTCCAGCTCGTCACCGGGCAGGGCGAGCGCCGCGTGCAACTGCCCGACCCGCCGCCGCAGCACCGGATCGCGCAGGTCGGGGGCGTCGACGGCCGGGCCGATCAGGTCGTCGCCGAGCCGTGATGCGTCCAGGTACAGGACGCGTTTGCGGAAGCCGTCCGGGGTGGCGGGGGAGCCGTTGTGCGGCACGTGCGGAGGCAGCAGCGACACCGTGTCGTGCGGGGTGCCGTGCTCGTGCCGGTCCAGGTCGTACCGCACGGCCCCGTCGTCGACGATGAGCAGCGTCCACGCCTCGTGGACGTGCATCGGATAGGCGTACTCGGTGTAGTGGGCGTGGAAGACCTCGACGACGCCCGGGACTCGTGGGCGCCAGGCGGCGACGTTCCGCGTGTCCCGGTCGGCGGCCATGCAAAAAACGTACAAGACCGGGCCGTACGCCGACCGGCAGTCTCACCCCATGAGCACGCACGACGCAGACGACCCCATCCGCTTCGACACCAAGATCGCCGTCCTGCTGCGCGAGGACCTGGAGACCTGGCAGCGCCTCAACGTCACCGCCTTCCTGGTCAGCGGCCTGGGCTCACAGGTCCCCGAGGTGATCGGGGAGCCCTACGAGGACGCCGACGCGGTCGGCTACCTGCCGATGTTCCGGCAGCCGGTGCTGGTTTTCGAGGGCACCAAGGAGACGCTGGTGAACGCCCACGCGCGCGTGCTGTCGCGCGCCCTGCCCCGCGCGCTGTTCACGTCCGACCTCTTCGCCACGAGCAACGACCGCGACAACCGTGCGGCGGTACGGGCCGTGCCCACGGCCGGGCTGGACCTGGTCGGCCTCGCGGTCTACGGCCCGAAGAACGCGGTGGACAAGGTGCTGAAGGGGGCGCGGATGCACCCGTGAGCGGCCCGGCGCCCGACGGTGGCCGTCAGGCGTTGGTGACCTCGGCCTTCGCGGACTCGGACGTGCCGGGGACCGCCCCGGGGACCGCCTCCGAACCCGCCTCCGAACCCGCATCCGAACTCGCCTCGGAGACCGCCTCGGGGGCCGCCTCGGGGACCGTCTTCGAGACCGTGGGGTCCTCCTCCGGCAGCCGGCGCATGAGCGCCCAGTACCCGGCCGCCGCCACCGTCCCGACGACGGCGCACACGCCCCACAGCCACTCGGCGCCCCAGCGGTCGATGACGAACCCGGACATCAGCGGGGCCACGAGGGAGGCGACCGCCCAGGACATCGTGTACATCCCCTGGTACCGGCCGCGTCCGTGCACGGGCGACAGCCGGACGACGAGCCCGGTCTGGGTCGGCGCGTTGACGATCTCGGCCAGCGTCCACACGCACACGGTGAGGGCGAAGACGCCGACCGACCCGGCGAAGGCGGTGAGCCCGAAGCCGTACCCGGCCAGCAGCGCCGAGCCGACGAGCAGCAGCCGGGGATCGCGGTGCTCGATGAACCGCGTGACGGGAATCTGGAGCACGACGATCAGCACACCGTTGACGGCGATGGCCATGCCGAAGTCGGCCGGAGTGAACCCCGCCTCACCCATGGCCACCGGCAGCCCGACGTACGCCTGCTGGAAGATCAGGGCGATGAGGAAGGACAGCCCGACCACACCCATGTACCGCCCGTCGCGCAGCACGGTACCGAGGGAGACGGGCGTCGCGTCCCCCGCGCCGGACGCCTCGCCGGCGTCCTCCTTCGGCCGGGACTCGGGCAGCTTCACGAAGATGAGGACGGCGCAGGCCATGGTCATGCCCGCCTCGACCAGGAACCCGGCGAGGTAGCTGACCTCGGCGATGAACCCGGCCGCCATGGAGGAGATCGCGAAGCCGAGGTTGATGGCCCAGTAGTTGAGCGAGAAGGCCCGGATACGGTCCTCGGGCCGCACGATGTCCGCCATCATCGCCTGCACGGCCGGCCGGGAGGCGTTGCTCGCCATGCCGACCAGGAAGGCGACGGCCGCGATGGCGACCGGGTCCCGCACGAAGCCGAGCAGTGCGACGGACACCGCGGTGGAGGCCTGCGCGACGAGCAGCGTGGGCCGCCGCCCGAGCCGGTCGGTCATCACCCCGGCGCCCAGCGAGGACAGGACCCCGCCGAGCCCGTGCAGCGCGGCGACCAGACCGGCGTACGAGGCGGAGTAGCCGCGGTCGATGGTCAGGTACAGCGCCATGAAGGTGGCGACGAAGGCACCGAGCCGGTTGACCAGGGTGCTGGTCCACAGCCACCAGAACTCGCGGGGGAGCCCGGAGACGGTCTCGCGCGCGGCACGTCTCAGTCCGGCGACTGACATGGGACCCCCGTAAGCAGATGGCAGAACAGATGTAAGTGCCTGGTGCGGCAAGCAGAACTTACAAACGGGCGATCCCCGGGAGCCACCCGATTAACAATTCCCGTCAACCGTCCGCCCTGCGGGCGCGGCGCGCGGGCGGTCAGACGGTTCGATTACGCTCGGAGCCATGGCCGACGCACCGTACAAGCTGATCCTCCTCCGCCACGGCGAGAGCGAGTGGAACGAGAAGAACCTGTTCACCGGCTGGGTGGACGTCAACCTCACCCCGAAGGGCGAGAAGGAGGCGACGCGCGGCGGTGAGCTGCTCAAGGACGCCGGCCTCCTGCCCGACGTGGTCCACACGTCCGTCCAGAAGCGCGCGATCCGCACGGCCCAGCTCGCGCTGGAGGCCGCCGACCGCCACTGGATCCCCGTCCACCGCCACTGGCGCCTGAACGAGCGCCACTACGGCGCCCTCCAGGGCAAGGACAAGGCCCAGACCCTCGCCGAGTTCGGCGAGGAGCAGTTCATGCTGTGGCGCCGCTCCTACGACACCCCGCCGCCGCCGCTGGACCGCGACGCCGAGTACTCCCAGTTCTCCGACGCCCGCTACGCGATGCTCCCGCCGGAGCTGCGCCCGCAGACGGAGTGCCTGAAGGACGTCGTCGTCCGCATGCTCCCGTACTGGTTCGACGCGATCGTCCCCGACCTCCTCACCGGCCGCACGGTCCTCGTCGCCGCCCACGGCAACAGCCTGCGCGCCCTGGTGAAGCACCTGGACGGCGTCTCCGACGCCGACATCGCGGGCCTGAACATCCCGACCGGCATTCCGCTCTCCTACGAACTGGACGCCGAGTTCAAGCCGCTGAACCCGGGCGGCACCTACCTGGACCCGGACGCGGCCGCCGCCGCGATCGAGGCGGTCAAGAACCAGGGCAAGAAGAAGTAAGCACCCACGATCAAGCCCCCTGCCTGCGCTTCTCCCGCGGGCAGGGGGCTTGTCGCTGTCTTGGGGCCGTCTCCGGGCCGTCAGACATGGCGATCACGCCGCCACGCGTGCGTACCGGGTGACGTCTCGACCACCTCACGGGGGTAGACCCCACGCGCCCGGGTGAGGAGGTCACGCTGATCGGCGGTCCACGTCGGCGGCAGCACGGACAACGGGAGGGTGGCTGTGATTCCGGTCGACGGCCCGTCGTGCACGGACACCAAGAGCCCGCCGTTCTCCTGGGGCTTGAACCTCAGGGAAGGAGTCCGCCCGGAGACGAGCCACGTGGCGAACCGTCCGGCCTCCAGCCTTCCCAGAACCTCCTCCCAGTCCTCCAGGTCCTCGGGGAAGAGGGTCACCACGAAGGAGGCGTTGAGGGACTCCTCTGCCACGATGACGATCTCGCACTCGAGGAGGTCGTGACCGGTCAGAACTCCGGGTTGATAACGGCCCAGGACGCGCACGGAGACACTGTGGCCACTGGTGCCGGGTCTGTCGGCCAGATGGATCAGATCGATGGCGCCATCCTCAGCGTGCATGGGTTTCCTCCCCGAAGTATCCGCGTCCGAGCATCCTGCCGAACCACTTGCCGATCTGCCGCGCAGGGGCTGTCCCGGCGGACCGTGATGAGATGGGGTCGTGAGCCGCGCCGCAGAAGAGACCAATCGCCGTATGCTCCGAGCGCGTGACGTGATGGACCGCGACTACGCGCAGCCGCTGGACGTCCCCGCCCTCGCCCGCATCGCGCACGTGTCGCAGGCGCATTTCACGCGTACCTTCCGGGCCACGTTCGGTGAGACACCACACCGCTACCTGCAGCGTCGCCGCGTGGAACGGGCGATGTTCCTGCTCCGGGAGACCGACCACAGCGTGACAGACATCAGCTTCGAGGTCGGCTTCACCAGCCCGGGCACCTTCAGCCGTACGTTCCGCGACATCGTCGGCCGGTCGCCGCGGACGTACCGCAAGGAAGCGGTCGCCGCGGGCGTGCCGACCTGCTTCACGATGGCGTGGGCCCGGCCGTATGCCTGACCGGCCGATGGAGAGCCCTGCCGACTGAGCAGTTTTGGATAAGTTCTCGGCCCGGCTGATCACTAGTGTCAGTGTCATGTTCAACGCCATCACGCAGTCACAGATATACGTCCTCGACCAGGACGAGGCCATCGACTTCTACGTCGGCAAGCTCGGCCTGGAGATCACCGCAGACGTCGACATGGGGTTCATGCGCTGGCTGACCGTCAGCGTTCCCGGCCACCCCGAGCGGCAGATCCTTCTGGAGAAGCCGGGCGCGCCGGCGATGTCGGAGGAGACGGCGGAGCAGGTGCGCGAACTGGTGACCAAGGGAGCCATGGGCGGCTGGCTCATCCTCACCACGGACGACTGCCGCAAGACCTACGAGACGCTGCTCGGCAAGGGGGTGGAGTTCACCGAGGAACCCACCGAGCGGCCGTACGGTATCGACTGCGGTCTGCGCGACCCCTTCGGCAACCGCATCCGCTTCACCCAGCCGAAGGGCTGAGGCCCCGACACCTGACTGCACCTTCACCGAGCCCTCGCCCTGCGGTTGCTTCGCGGCGCGGGGGCTTACTGCTGGGCTCGGGCCGACTCGGCCCGGGACGACGCTGCCTCAACTCCCGCCGCAATACCGCGCGTCAGCACGCGCCCCAGCGTTCCGCGCCGGCCGTCCATTCCATTCGGCGTCCCAGGAAGGCGGCATTCTTCCAGGTCAGAGGCGGTTTACGCATTCCAGCGTCCCGCAATTGCCGATGGAATGGCGGATGGGACGCCGGGTGGCACAGGCTTGGGTCATCAACAGCACGGCACCTCGCCGGACACGGTGGTCCGCCGCGCTCAACCCGGTCCTCATGACCCGCGTTCCGGCGCCCACTCGGGCCCCGGGCAGCACGGCGGGGACGTGACCGACCGGCACCGTCCGCCACCACAGGAACGTCTTCCTGGTACTCGGAGAAAGCAGACCCATCATGCGTATCGCCAACCGCTTCCGCTCCCGCTCGGCCGCCTCCTCCGTGGTCGCCGCCGCCCTCGCCCTCGTCGGTATCCAGGCCGCCGGGACGACCGCCGTCGCCGCGCCGAAGCAGGCCCCGTCGGTCGTCACCTGCACCGCGGCGAACACCGCGCTGACCGTCACCGAGGTGACCCGTCCGGTCAACCACCTGCTGCTCAAGGCCACCAACACCGGCACCAAGCCCTGCTACGCCTACAGCGCCCCCTACCTGAGGGCCGGCGCCGACGCCCAGGCCCCGCTGGCGTGGGCCCAGGAGACCACCCCGCAGGCCGTGGTGACGCTCAAGCCCGGTCAGTCCGCCTACGCGGGCATCCTGACGTACTCCCCCGACGGCGAGGGCGGCGGCAACGAGAAGACCCTGGGTGTGATCCTCGCCGACAAGAACGGCGGCACGGCCGGCCAGGAGAAGACCCTGAAGCTGCCGAAGGGCGGTGTGTTCTTCAACAGCGCCGCCACCGTCACCTACTGGCAGGACAACGCGGCGGACGCCCTGTCCTGGTAGCCGCCTCGACGCCCATGACACGGCCGCCGGCGGCCGCACCGGGCCCTCCGTCCGCACCGGGGGGCCGCAGTGCGGCCGCGACGGTGTTCCAGGCGGCCGCGGAGTTCCGGGAACGGGTGCCGGTCAGCGCTTCGCGGGCGCCGCCGTACAGCGTCGGAAGGCCGATCGATGAGCCGGACGTCCGGTTCGGACGGCCGTCGTCAGCCGTCCCCGCCGCCTCAGACGGCCGTCGTCAGCCGCCCGCGCCGGCGACGCCGTCCCCGCAGGCCCTGCCAGGCCGCGCCCACCGCCAGTGACTGGACCAGTGCCGAGACCGCGATGCCGCCGACGAAGAACCACGTCGGCGCGTCGCCGCCCCAGCCCGCTTCGCCGAGCCAGGCGACGAAGCCGAAGGCCGGGAAGGCGGACAGGGCCGGCCAGACCCAGACGAGGGACGCGTCGGGGCTGTTCGTGAAGAGGGGTTCCAGCGCGGCGACGGCCGACGCGCCGCCGACCAGGGCGAGGTAGACCGCCGAGGCGCGGTTGGCGAAGGCCAGGCGGGTGAAGGTGCGTATCGGGCTGGTCTTCCCGGTGGTCTTCCCGGTGGGCTTCCCGGTCTTCATCGGATGCAGGTCTCCCCGTACGTCGTGTTCCCGTCCTGCCTCCAGGGTCGGACGGGGACGGGCCGACGGGCCTGAGTACCCGTACTCAGGTCGACGACGCGGCACCTGGGCCAGGGAGAAGGCCTACACCGTCAGCGGGACCTCGTGGATCTCGTCCGCCCTGTGGCCCGCGCGCTCGTGGACGCGCTGGACGGCGTCGGCCGACGGGGCCTCGGAGAGGCAGTAGACCGTGCCGGATTCCGGGTCCGCCCACGCGTGCTCGAAGTGGACGTCCTCGTCCTTCTCCACGGCGAGGTCCGCCTGGTGGGCCTGGTGGAGCTGGTCCGCGGTGATGCCGTGCATTCCGTGGTGCACGTCCATGAAGTGAGCCATGGCCTCGCACCCCCTTCAGGGTCTTTCCTTCAGGGTGCGCCCGTACGGCGTCCGGGGCGAACCCGGACGCCGTACCACGCCGTACCGCTCTTCGCTGCTTACCGCGTCAGCCGCACTGGCAGGGATTGCCCGACTGGCAGCCGCAGCCGCAGCCCGAGCCGCAGCCGCACGCGGCGACCAGGGGCAGGCTGCGGGTCTCGGGCGGCTGTTCGGTGGGGCGTTCCTGTGCGGGGTCGGGACTGGTGCTGGGGGAATCGGCCATGGTTCCTCCTGGAGGCTGGTGCCTGGGCCCATTGCACGCCCCGGGAGCCAGTCGCAGCAACGGCGCATTGGGGCGAACGCGCGCGCCCCCGGCCTGCCCGCCCGGCCCGCCCGCCCGACCGGGCCGTCCGACCGGGCCGTCCGACCGGGCCGACCGGCCCGATCCGTCCTGCCGACCTGTCCCCCTCGACCCGTCCCCCCCCGGACCCGTCCCCCCCCCGGACCCCTTCCGCCGGGCCGGTTCCGCCCGGCCTGCGTCAGGCCCCTTCGGCCTGCGTCGGCGGCTGGATGTCCGGCTGGAAGTCGTCCGCGTGTTCGCCGGTGACCAGGTAGACCACCCGCTTGGCGACCGCGACGGCGTGGTCGGCGTAGCGCTCGTAGTAGCGGCCGAGGAGGGTGACGTCCACGGCCGTCTCGATGCCGTGCTTCCAGCGGTCGTCCATCAGGTGCTGGAAGAGGGTGCGGTGGAGGAGGTCCATCGCGTCGTCGTCCTGCTCCAGCTGGAGGGCCAGGTCGACGTCCTTGGTGATGATCACTTCGGCCGCCTTGGCCATCAGGCGCTGCGCGAGCTGGCCCATCTCCAGGATGGTGGCGTGCAGGTCGTGCGGCACCGCACGCTCCGGGTAGCGCAGCCGGGCCAGCTTGGCCACGTGCTGGGCCAGGTCGCCCGAGCGCTCCAGGTCGGCCGACATCCGCAGCGAGGTGACGACGATGCGCAGGTCCGTCGCCACCGGCTGCTGCCGGGCCAGCAGGGCTATCGCCCGGGCCTCCAGTTCGTGGTGGAGCTCGTCGACCTTCTGGTCGCCCTCGATCACGTTCTCGGCGAGCTTCAGGTCGGAGTCGAGGATGGCGGTCGTGGCGCGTCCGATCGCCGATCCGACCAGCCGGGCCATCTCCACCAGACTGTCGCCGATCGAATCCAGTTCCTCGTGGTACGCGTCCCGCATCAGGGTTCCCTCTCGTACGTCCATTTAGGGGGCTCGCACTGGCTCGCACCGGCTCGCAACCCCTCACCGTGCCCCCACGCTTACACGTTCCGGCCCGTACGCGTCCGTTTCCGGCACCACAAATGAACCATCCCTGGCTCCAAGGTGAACTCTGGGCGACGAGTGTTCGAGGTCGCAGTCCGATGGCTGGGGCGGGGCCGTTCGGCATGCCTAACCTGGACGCATGGACGTGAACGCGGCGGTCGCCGCAGTGGCAGCGATCGCCGGAGTACTCACCGGCGTCATCGCCATGCTGGCGTTCCGCTGGAGCGAGCGCGACCAGCGCCGCCCCACCCGCACCTCCCTGCACACCGATCCCGTGCTCCCGCCCGGCGTGGACACCGTCCTGTCGGTGCTCCGTTCCTCCGCGGTCGTCCTCGACGAGGCCGACGCGGTGGTCAAGGCCAGCTCGGCGGCGTACGCCCTCGGCCTGGTCCGGGGCGGCAAGCTCGCCGTCGAGCCCATGCTGCAGATGGCCCGGGACACCCGGCGGGACGGGGAGATACGGCAGGTCGAGCTGGACCTGCCGAGGCGGGGGAACGGTCGGGGGGAGGCGCTCGCCGTCTCCGCGCGCGTCGCGCCCCTCGGGTCGCGGCTGGTGCTGCTGCTCGTCGAGGACCTCACCGAGGCCCGGCGGATCGAGGCCGTACGGCGCGACTTCGTCGCCAACGTGAGCCACGAACTGAAGACGCCGGTCGGGGCGCTCTCCCTGCTCTCCGAGGCCGTCATGGACGCCTCGGACGACCCGGAGGCGGTGGAGCGGTTCGCCGGGCGCATGCAGATCGAGGCGACCCGGCTCACCAACCTCGTGCAGGAGCTCATCGACCTGTCCCGCGTCCAGAACGACGCACCCCTCGACGACGCCGAGCCCGTCCGGGTGGACGAGCTGGTCGCCGAGGCCATCGACCGCTGCCGGCAGGCAGCCGGTACCAAGCAGATCACCATGGCCGCCGGAGGAACGGCGGATCTGCACGTACGCGGCAACCGCGGCCAGCTCGCCGCCGCCCTCGGCAACCTCGTCGAGAACGCCGTCAACTACTCGCCCGCCCGCACCCGCGTCGGCATAGCAGCCCGTCGCGTGGGCGCCCCCGGCGGCGACCTGATCGAGATCGCCGTGACCGACCAGGGCATCGGCATCTCCGACAAGGACAAGGAGCGCGTCTTCGAGCGCTTCTACCGCGTCGACCCGGCCCGCTCCCGGGCCACCGGAGGCACCGGTCTGGGTCTCGCGATCGTCAAGCACGTGGTCGCCTCGCACGGCGGGGAGGTCACGGTGTGGAGCGCCGAAGGCCAGGGCTCCACTTTCACCCTGCGACTGCCGGAGTCGGGCAGCGCCGCCCGTGACCGCGCACCGCGGCGGGCCGCCCGCGATGACCACGAGAACCGCGTGGACCAGGTCGAACAGATGGACCTGGGACACGTGGAACACGGAGAAATCGCCGAGAACGGGCGGTCCGCTTCTTCATCCCCCCACACTTCCCCGTACGAAACGCTTCCCGCCCCGGAGGTCCTTCCGTGACCCGTGTGCTCGTCGTCGAGGACGAGGAGTCCTTCTCCGACGTCCTGTCGTACATGCTCCGCAAGGAGGGCTTCGAGGTCGCCGTCGCGACCACCGGGCCCGACGGACTCGACGAGTTCGAGCGCAACGGCGCCGACCTCGTCCTCCTCGACCTGATGCTGCCCGGACTGCCCGGCACCGAGGTGTGCCGCCAGCTGCGCGGCCGCTCGAACGTCCCCGTGATCATGGTGACCGCCAAGGACAGTGAGATCGACAAGGTCGTGGGCCTGGAGATAGGGGCCGACGACTACGTCACCAAGCCCTTCTCCTCCCGCGAGCTGGTCGCCCGCATCCGTGCCGTGCTGCGCCGCCGCGGCGAGCCGGAGGAGGTCGCCCCCGCCGCACTGGAGGCCGGCCCCGTCCGCATGGACGTCGACCGGCACGTCGTGACCGTGGGCGGCACCAAGGTCGACCTGCCGCTCAAGGAGTTCGACCTGCTGGAGATGCTCCTGCGCAACGCCGGCCGCGTGCTGACCCGCATGCAGCTGATCGACCGGGTCTGGGGCGCCGACTACGTCGGTGACACCAAGACCCTCGACGTCCACGTCAAGCGGCTGCGCGCCAAGATCGAGCCCGACCCGGGCGCGCCGCGGTACCTGGTGACGGTGCGGGGGCTCGGTTACAAGTTCGAGCCGTAGAGCGGCCTGCGCGGCCGGTGCGGTCGGTACCGCCGGCCCCGCGCCCGTGCGTGACGTACGGACAACCCCGTACGGCGAAGGGCGGGACCTCTCTGCAGAGGTCCCGCCCTTCGCGCGGTACGAGCGGTGGTACGGGGCTCAGTGGCCGGCCGTTTCCTCCTGCGAGGAGGCGTCCGTCTCCGTGCCGGTACCCGCGGACTCACCGGTTCCGGCGGCGTCCTCGGTCCCGGACGTCTCGCCGTCGGACGGGGCGCCGGAGGTCTCGCCGTCCGACGGGCCGCCCGCGGACTCGCCGTCGGACGGCTCCCCGGAGGTCTCCTGCGACGGCTGCGACGACGCGCCGGGCGCGGCCGGCACGTCGCTCGGGCCCCACTCGGAGAAGTAGCTGTCGGCGGGGACGACGAACGCCTCCAGGCTCACGTCGCCGGTCTTGCTGAGGGCGAAGGTGACCTTCTGCGCGTCGCCGTCCTCGACGGCCTCGCGGCCGCCGGTCAGGACGGCCGAGGCGTTGCCCTCGCCGCCGAGGATCAGGGAACCGCCGGCCGGGACGGTCAGACCGTCGCCGGCGCCCTCCTCGCCCTCGGCGGGCTTCAGCTCGACGGGCTCGCCGGCGCCGTCCACGGTGATGGACTCGAGGGTCTGGTCCGTGCGGCCGTTGTTGAACAGGGTGGCGGAGACCGCGGCCGGGCCGGTCGACTCCGGGTCGGGCTGCGTGATGACGATCGCGTTCTGGATCTGGATGTCACCGACGGTCGTCGCAGCGTTGTCCGGCTTGATCTCCAGCGTCTGGGCGTTGTGACCGGCACCGCACGCGGCGAGCGAGGCGATCGAGAACGCGATGGCGGCGGCGGCGAGGGCACCGCGTCGAAGGCTGCTGCTCACGGCGGCGGCAACTCCTTGGACTCGAGCGGGGTGGCGGCAACGGATAAAGCCGCCCTAAGTGACTGTCAGCAGGGCTTAGGCTACCGAGCCGTTCCCCGGGCGCCGCACCCGACCCTCCCCCGAGCCGCGGGCTTCGCCCGGCAGGCGGTAGGCGCGGAGTGCGCGCCGCGCTCTTCCCGGTCTCCGCCTGGCCCCCCGGCCGGTCTCCGCCTGGCCCCCGGCCGGTCTCCCCCCGGTTCCCCAGCCGGTCTCCCCCCGGTTCCCCGGCCGTCCTCCGCCCGGTTCCCCGGCCGTCCTCCGCCCGGTGCTCCCTGGTGCCCTCCCCGGTGCCTCCAGGGCCGCGTCCCGGTCGCTTTGCCGCTTGCGCGCGTCCCTCATTCATATAAGAGGCCCCACGCCATACGAGTCGCCGATCGGTGCGCGAATTTTGCGTGAAGGAATGCGCGGACGGCCAGGAAATTGATCATCCGAGGGCCGGCCGGAGGACCCTCGTGATCAATTCCGGATTCGTCCGGAACCCCGCCCAGGTCACCGAACGGAGTAGCGGAAGTCGCACGCCTGGAACCGGACATAAGGGAACCTTCGGGCGGGTGAACGGGCCTCCGGGGGTGTGTGACGTGCACGTTTCGCCCGGCCCGAAGAGCCGCTCCGACCTGCGAATACTTTCTTCCGCTCGCTCCGCGCAGCACGTTCCCGTCGCTGTTGTCAAGCCCCGAGATATGCCCTGACCTGCGAAAACGCCATTCAGAAGACGCCGTTTCCGTGTTACCCTGGATAGCCACGGAAGGGGTACCTGTCACATGACGTTCAAGGTTGGCGACACCGTGGTCTATCCCCATCACGGGGCCGCGCTGATCGAGGCTATCGAAACTCGCCAGATCAAAGGCGTGGACAAGACCTACTTGGTGCTGAAGGTCGCCCAGGGTGACCTGACGGTACGTGTGCCAGCGGACAATGCGGAGTTCGTCGGCGTGCGTGATGTGGTCGGTCAGGACGGACTGGACCGGGTCTTCGAGGTGCTGCGCGCGCCGTATGCCGAGGAGCCCACGAACTGGTCGCGTCGTTACAAGGCAAACCTGGAGAAGCTCGCCTCCGGCGACGTCATCAAGGTCGCGGAAGTCGTACGCGATCTGTGGCGGCGCGAGCGCGAGCGCGGACTCTCCGCCGGTGAGAAGCGCATGCTCGCCAAGGCCCGCCAGATCCTGGTGAGCGAGCTCGCGCTTGCGGAGAACACCAACGAGGACAAGGCGGAGGCCCTGCTCGACGAGGTGCTCGCCTCCTGAGGCGAGACGCAGCCCGCTGCACGCCCGGTTCAGCGCACTGAATGCCGCGGTGCCCGATGACATTTCTGCTGTCGCCGGGCGCTGCGGCATGTTCGCACCCGGGAGCCGGGTCCGTCCCCTCATTCGTCTTCGGAGGCCCGTCCCGGGAGAATTCCCCCGGTCCTGGCGTGCCGGGCCCGGGCTGCTGGCTCGACCAGGGTCACGGAAGGGTCCGGTCAAGGCGTCGCGCCCGGCACGGTGAGGCCATACCCAACTTGGTCGAGCACACAAACCTGACAGGAACCGATGTCTGACGAATCGCGTCCCTCGCCCGCCGAGATGCCCACCGACGCCCGTGCGAACACCCGGACCGCGGCCGTGATTCCCGCCGCCGGCCGGGGCGTACGGCTTGGACCGGGAGCCCCGAAAGCGCTGCGTGCGCTGGGCGGTACTCCCATGCTCATCCACGCCGTCCGGGCGATGGCCGCCTCCCGTGCGGTCTCCCTGGTCGTCGTCGTGGCCCCGCCCGACGGAGCCACCGAGGTCAAGAGCCTGCTCGACGCCCACGCGCTGCCGGAGAGGACGGACTTCCTCGTCGTACCGGGCGGCGAGTCGCGGCAGGAGTCCGTACGGCTCGGCCTGGACGCGCTGCCGGCCGACTACGACACCGTCCTCGTGCACGACGCGGCCCGGCCGCTGGTGCCGGTCGACACGGTGGACGCCGTGATCGAGGCAGTACGGGAGGGCGCGCCCGCCGTGGTGCCGGCGCTGCCGCTCGCCGACACGGTCAAGCAGGTCGAGCCCGCCGCCGTCCCGGGCGAGCCGGAGCCGGTGGTGGCGACGCCGGAACGGGCGCGGCTGCGGGCGGTGCAGACACCGCAGGGATTCGACCGGGAGACGCTGGTGCGCGCCCACGAGACGGTGAGCGACAACGTCACCGACGACGCGAGCATGGTCGAACAACTCGGGCTGACGGTGATGGTCGTGCCGGGACACGAAGAGGCGTTCAAGGTGACACGGCCGCTCGACCTGGTGCTGGCGGAGGCCGTACTGGCGCGCAGGAGGCTGAACGATGGCTTCTGAGACGGACGGACTCCCCGTGCTGCCGCAGGTCGGGATCGGTACGGACATCCACGCGTTCGAGGACGGACGTGAACTGTGGTGCGCCGGACTCAAATGGGAGGGCGAAGGGGCCGGGCTGGCCGGCCACTCCGACGCGGACGTCGTCGCCCACGCGGCGTGCAACGCGCTGTTCTCCGCCGCGGGGGTCGGCGACCTGGGCCGGCACTTCGGCACCGGGCGGCCCGAGTGGTCCGGGGCGTCCGGGGTGACGCTCCTGACGGAGGCCGCGCGGATCGTACGGGCGGCGGGGTTCCGGATCGGGAACGTCGCAGTGCAGGTGGTAGGTGACCGGCCGAAGGTCGGCAAGCGCCGCGAGGAAGCGCAGAAGGTGCTGTCCGAGGCGGTGGGGGCGCCGGTGTCCGTATCGGGGGCGACGACGGACGGGCTCGGGTTCCCCGGACGGGGGGAAGGGCTGATGGCGGTGGCCACGGCGTTGGTGGCGCGGGTGGAGTGAGTGCGGGGTGCGGTGCAGGGCGCCGCCTGTGACGGTGCGGCGGGGGTGGTGCCGTACGGGGCTCGTCCCCGCGCTCCGGCTCGGGTTCCGCCCCCGTACCCCGGCTCGGGTTCCGGCCCCATGCTCCGGTACGGGTTTCGTCCCCGCACCCGGCAGGGGCTCGGCCCCGCGCTCCGGTACGGGCTTCGGCCCCCCACCCGGCAGGGGCTCCGCCCCGTCACCTGGCCCCCGGCCCCGCACCCACCGACCAGCCGACTCGGCCGGCCATCGGACAAGAGACTCCCCCTCCCGTCCCCTCCCGTCCCCTTCCCTCCCCCCGTCTCACCGACTCGGTCGGGCAACAAGCGGGCAAGTGCGCCCCTGGCACTGCCCCGCGCCTACTACCCTGGACCCGTGACTATTCGCCTGTACGACACCAGCGCCCGGCAGATCCGTGACTTCGCCCCCCTCACGCCGGGCTGCGTCTCGATCTACCTGTGCGGTGCCACCGTGCAGGCCGCCCCGCACATCGGGCACATCCGGTCGGGGCTGAACTTCGACATCATGCGCCGCTGGTTCGCGTACCGCGGCTACGACGTCACCTTCATCCGCAACGTCACCGACATCGACGACAAGATCATCAGGAAGGCGGCGGACCAGAACCGCCCCTGGTGGTCCATCGGGTACGACAACGAGCGGGCGTTCAACGACGCCTACGACGCCCTCGGCTGCCTGCCGCCCACCTACGAGCCCCGCGCCACCGGCCACATCACCGAGATGGTCGAGATGATGCGCGGCCTCATCGAGCGCGGCCACGCCTACGAGGCCGACGGCAACGTCTACTTCGACGTACGCTCCCTGCCCGGGTACCTGTCGCTGTCCAACCAGGACCTCGACGAGCTGCGCCAGCCCTCCGGGGAGGGCGAGAGCGGCAAGCGGGACCCGCGGGACTTCGCCATGTGGAAGGCGGCCAAGCCCGGCGAGCCCAGCTGGGAGACGCCGTGGGGCCGGGGCCGCCCGGGGTGGCACCTGGAGTGCTCCGCCATGGCGCACAAGTACCTGGGTGAGGAGTTCGACATCCACGGCGGCGGGATCGACCTGATCTTCCCGCACCACGAGAACGAGATCGCCCAGGCCCGCGGCTTCGGCGACGCCTTCGCCCGGTACTGGGTGCACAACGCCTGGGTCACCATGAGCGGCGAGAAGATGTCCAAGTCGCTCGGCAACAGCGTGCTCGTGAGCGAGATGGTCAAGCAGTGGCGCCCGGTCGTGCTCCGGTACTACCTGGGCACCCCGCACTACCGCTCCACCATCGAGTACAGCGAGGAGTCCCTGCGCGAGGCCGAGTCGGCGTACGCGCGGATCGAGGGCTTCGTGCAGCGCGTCACCGAGCTCGCCGGCCACGCCGGCGAGCCCGCCGCCGACGTGCCGCCCGCCTTCGCCGAGGCGATGGACGACGACCTGGGCGTCCCGGGCGCCCTCGCCGTCGTGCACACCACCGTCCGGCAGGGCAACAGCGCGCTGGCAGCCGACGACAAGGAGGCCGCGGTCGCCCGCCTCGCCGAGGTCCGTGCGATGCTCGGGGTACTCGGCCTCGACCCGCTGGACCCGCACTGGGCCGGGGAGCAGGAGCAGGGCGAGGACCTGAGGCACGTCGTCGACAGCCTCGTACGGCTCGTCCTCGACCAGCGCGAGGCCGCGCGGGCCCGTAAGGACTGGCCCACCGCGGACGCCATCCGCGACCAGCTGGGACAGTCCGGCCTGGTCATCGAGGACGGTCCGCAGGGGCCCCGCTGGAGCCTCGGCTCCCGCTGACCCCGGGCCCGGTCACCGAAGTCCGGGCCCGTGGACCCCGCGGGTTTCCGTAGATCGATTGTGCCGCCCGGCCCCCCGGGCGGCACACTGCATACAACGCACGTACGACGCACACTCCCGTAGAGAGCGGAGACAGGTAACTCATGGCCGCGAACAACCGCCGCATGTCCGGCAAGAAGGGCGCGCAGGTCGGCAGCGGCGGCAAGCGACGCCGGGGCCTGGAAGGCAAGGGGCCGACGCCCCCCGCCGAGATGCGCAAGGGGCACGCCAAGCAGCGTGCCGCCAACGCGAAGGCACGCCGCGCCACGGGACGTACGCCGCAGCGACGCGGGGGAGGCCGGTCGACGTCCGAACTCGTCGTCGGCCGCAACCCCGTCTACGAGGCGCTGCGCGAAGGCGTGCCCGCCTCGACGCTCTACGTCCAGCAGTTCATCGACAACGACGAGCGGGTGCGCGAGGCCCTCCAGCTCGCGGCCGAGCGCGGCGGCATCAACCTCATGGAGGCGCCGCGTCCCGAGCTCGACCGGATGACCAACGGGCTCAACCACCAGGGGCTTGTCCTCCAGGTCCCGCCGTACGAGTACGCGCACCCCGAGGACCTGGTCGCCGCCGCCCACGACGAGGGCGCGGACCCGCTGATCGTCGCCCTCGACGGTGTCACCGACCCGCGCAACCTCGGTGCCGTCGTCCGCTCCGTCTCCGCCTTCGGCGGCCACGGCGTCGTCGTGCCCGAGCGGCGCGCGGCCGGCATGACGGCGGGCGCCTGGAAGACGTCCGCCGGCACGGCCGCCCGCACGCCGGTGGCCCGCGCCACCAACCTCACGCGGGCGCTGGAGACCTACCAGAAGGCCGGGATCACGGTCGTCGGCCTCGCCGCCGACGGCGAGGCCGAACTCGGCGACCTGGAGGCACTGTCGGGTCCGGTCGTCATCGTCGTCGGCAGCGAGGGCAAGGGCCTGTCGCGGCTGGTCGGCGAGACGTGCGACGTCCGGGTGCGGATTCCGATGCCCGGCGGTGCGGAGTCGCTGAACGCCGGTGTCGCGGCGGGGATCGTGCTGTACGAGGCGTCGCGCCGGCGGGTCTGACACGGGCTCGGGGTGCGGTGACCGCCGGTCGGAGGCCGGCGCGGCCGTGGGAAGCCGCGCGGCCGTGCGAGCGGCGCGGTCGTGCGAGCGGCGCGGTTGTGCGAGCGGGGCAGAAGGATGGGGCCGCCGGTGTCGCGGCGGGGACCGTGCCGTACGAGGCGCCGCGCCGGCGTCGCCGAGTGAGGGGCGGCGCGCCGAACGGAGAACGGGTGTTCGGCGCGGTCGCCCACACGGGGTTTTCCCGGCTCTCCGGACAAGCTTGACGCGGTCCGGACAGATCCGGGCGGTCAAGGCAGTGTCCTAACGACACGTCACTCGGTTAGATGAGTGTGGACACCAGAACACCCCGCACACCCACGGGGGACCGCTCGTCGGGAATCGACGACGCTCCCGCGCTGAGCATGGTGAAGGTGCCGAGCGATCCGGCCCAGGTCATCGTCAATCACGCGAGCTTCCGCGTGCAGCTCGGTGCCTCCGCGCGGCGGACCCGGTCCCCGCGGATCGCGCGGCACTTGAGCGCCACCCAGGACACCGCCCGCATGCCCCTCGCGGGCACCGCGGGGCCCGCCGCCCCGGCGCCCGCCCGCCGTCGCGCCGTCGTCTGGAGCGGGCGGTCCGACCCGGACGACACCGGCGCCCACCGGCTGCTCCAGGCGGTGCGGGCCGGAGCCGGTCACCACACCGACGAGCAGGGCGCCGACGCCGGAGCCACCCAGGTCATCCACCGGGACGGCTTCGACGAGGGCGCCCCGGGCTACGACGGCTACGACGACGGCCCCGCCACCCAGACCATCGAGACCCCCCTCGTCGGCGCGCAGCGCGGCCCCGCCCCCGACGGCACCCGGCTGCTGCCCGCCATGCGTACCGTCGGCAGCGCCTACGACGAACCCGCCTACACCGGCGAGGACTTCGACCCGGCCCCCGGGCACGACGACTACGACGACTACGACGACGAGTACGACGACGGCCCGGAACCGGCCGGACCGCGCGCCCGGCGCCACGCCGACGACCCGGCGCGGCACGCCTACTTCCCCGGCCGCCGCATGAACCTCGGCGTCGTGCTGCTGCCGCTGCGCGTCTTCCTCGGCTTCATCTCCGTCTACGCCGGCATGGGCAAGCTCTGCGACCCCGTCTACTTCGACGGCGGCGAACGCGGCTCCATGGTCAAGTGGCTCAACACCCTGCACCCCTGGGACATCGCCGAGCCGCTGCGCCAGTTCGCCCTCGCCCACCCCGTCGGCTCCGGACTCGTCATCGCCTTCCTCCAGGTGATCGTGGGCGTCCTGACCGTCCTGGGCTGCTGGCAGCGCGTCGGCGCCGTCATCGGCGCGGGCCTGTCCGCGGCGCTCCTCGTCACCGTCAGCTGGAAGAGCGTCCCCGTCTACGACGCGCCCGACATCATCTACCTCGCCGCCTGGTCGCCGCTGATCATCGCCGGTGCCCCGGTCTACTCGGTGGACGGCCGGCTCGCCGGCAGCGCCTGGCGCCGCCTCGGCCCCCGCGCCGACATCTGGGACCTGCGCCGCTACGTCCTGCGCCGCGGCGCCCTCGTCACCTTCCTCGTCACCGGCATCACCCTCCTCGTCGGCTCGCTGCTCGGCGGTGCCGTCCGGGACGCCGACCGCGTGATCGTCCCCGGGCCCGGCGAGTCCCCGCGCAACGAACTGCCCGGCTCCCCGATCCCGCGGGAACCCGGCACGCGGAAGCCGACGACCCCGGAGGCCTCCGCATCACCCACCCAGGGCGCGACCAGCGGTGCGCCCACGCCGTCCACGGGCGCCGCGACGACCCCCGGAGCGACCCGCGACAGCGGCACCGCCACCGGCGGCGGCACCCCCAGCCAGACCCAGGGCACCACGGGCGAGGCCCCGCCGCGGCAGTCCTCCCCGGCCCGCCAGGCGCCGAGCACCACCTCGGGACCCACCTCCGGCGGCACCGCGACCGGCGGTGGCAGCAGCGGCGGCTCGACCGGCGGCTCCGGCACCGGAAGCGGCGGCGACGGCGGCGGCTCCTCCTCCACCGGAGAGCCGGGCAGGGGCCTCGTGGGCGGCCTCCTGGGCTGACGCCGGTGCCGGGGCCGGGAAGTTGTGGCCACTCACAGACGATGAGTGGCCGACATCTTCCCGGCCCCGCCCTTCAGTCTTCCGTCGGGGGCGTTGCGAGCCGCGTACGGCGGTCGCCGATCTGGCGGACGGGAGCGAAGAGGCGGCGCACAGAAGCCCCGAACCCGGTGAAGTCCGGATGCAGAAGCTCCAGGACACGGGGGGCTCGCCAGAACGAGCAGGGCTCGTAGAAGTGTGGTGGCGTACTGGGCGTTCATGCGGTTGCCGGCTGCGCATGTGTGTGACGCGCCCCGTCGGACAAGACGGCGCCCGCCCTTCCGAAGTCTTGGCGGGTCTTCCGCAGGTTCCGATGCGCTCAGAACCCGGTGAACCAATGCACGACCGACTTCGTCTAGACGGTTGAGATTCGTCGACGCTGTTATCCGGGTGCGCTCATACCGTCGAGCTGCGATCCTTCCATAGAGGTAGATATGCCCCTTTCCGTGATCCTGGTCCTCTTTGTCGCAGCCGTCACGCTTGCTGTGTACAGGTTGGTGCGGCGCCGACTGACCACCGGCGCCGCGTCGGGAGTGGCGGTCGGCGCTCTGGGGCTCCAGCTCTTCGGCCTTTGGGTCATGGCCGAGCTCACATTCGCCAACATGGGCTGAGCTCGGCCCTGTCGGGGATCTTGGAGTTTTCCGGTGCGTCGCGGTGGCCGGTGGGCATGCTCCGGTGTTCCTGGAGTCCGTGCGGTTGTCGAGGTGCCCGAACCGCCCCGCCAGTCTTCCTGACCGCCGTCGAACACAAGGCCGCCGAGCTGGCCGGACACTCCGCCCGGACGGCGACCCCGAGCACCTGTCGCATGCGCAAGCCGGTCCCGTAGGGCCCCGGATCGCCCTTCACCGCCACCTCCAGGCCGATGCCGAGCTACGCGGCCAGGGTGTCTTCCCGGCTCTCGACGAACAGCGCATCGCGGAGGGGGAGCGGTCCCTCAGCGGCCGGCCAGGGCCGCCAGTTCCCGTGCCGCCTCCGTCAGGTCCTTCGCGGTGTCGATCGCGCGCCAGTAGGAGCCCTGAGGGATCGGGAAACCGGCCAGCCGGCGCTCACGGGCCAGCCTCGGGAAGGTCGTCCGCTCGTGGTCGCCGCGCTCCGGGAGCATCGTGGCGAAGGCGGGGGAGAAGACGTAGACACCGGCGTTGATCTCGAAGGTCGACGGCGGTGCCTCGATGAAGTCGGTGATGTGGCCGAAGCCGTCCGTCTGCACGGCGCCCCACGGCAGGCGCGGGCGGGCCAGGGCGAGGGTCGCGACGGCGTCCCGCTCGGCATGGAAGTCGGCCATGTCGCGCAGCGAGAAACGGGTCCAGATGTCGCCGTTCGTGGCGTACCAGGGCCGGTCCGGGTGCGGCAGGTGCGCGGCGGCGTACCTGAGGCCGCCGCCGCGGCCGAGGGGTTCCGTCTCGACGACGGTGGTGACGGAGAGCGGCAGGTCGGCGGTCTCCAGCCACTTCTGCAGCACCTCGGCCAGATGGCCGCAGGAGACCACGACGTCCGTCACGCCCTCCTCGGCGAGCCAGGCGAGCTGGTGGCCGATGATCGGAGTCCCCGTGCCGGGGATCTCGACCATCGGCTTGGGCCGGTCGTCGGTGTAGGGACGCAGCCGGGAACCCTGTCCGCCGGCCAGGACGACGGCTTGAACGGGGCGGCGGGACGCGGCGTTCGGATCGGTCATGCCCGCACTGTACGCGGCGCCCCGCCGGCCTCCGCAGGGTGTTCCGTTCGGCCGGCCCGGCCGGCTCAGCCGTGGGCGGCCAGGACGCCCGAGGCGAAGGCGGTGTCGCAGACGGGGCGCGCGTACGACTGGGCGCGCGTCGGACCGTACACCTTGACCGCCGCGCGGCCGAGGGAGCGGGCGACCGACGCGCAGTGGCGGGCCAGCGACGGACGCTCGTTCACGGCCTCCTGGAGGTGGGTGAGGGCGACGCCCGGGTCCTCCTCCTGCAGTTCGGTCAGCAGCCGGTCGCGCAGCACCTCGTGCGGTGCACGGGCGGCGGTCCCGGTGGACGTCTTCGAGGACGAGGCCTGCGACGCGGCGAGCACCGAGTCCGCGGGGTCTCCCGACCAGTTGACTCGGGTGACCGCGAGAGTCCCGGAGAGCACCAGGACGACGGGCAGGACGAAGGCGAGAGAGCGGCCGATCCGGCGGGCGGGGCCCCGGCCGCGTCGCGTCTGTCGGGTGGTGGAGTGCTTCACGGAGTGCTTCACGCGAGTGAGGGTAGCGCCTGGTAATGATTTGGCGACATTTAGTCACCCGTTCAGGGGAAGGGGGAGGGGTGGGAAATGGGTAGGGCATTGACGTCCGCTGCTCGAAACGTCCGTTGTGGCGGGGTATTTGTCGACAACGGAAAGTGCCCCGCAGCAGGCTGCGGGGCACTTTCCGTCAACGCGGGTGATTTCACCCGGCCGCGTGGTTTCTCAGCGCGCGGTCTCCCGGCGCGCGGGTCCTCGGCGGGCGGGTCCTCAGTCGGTGAGGCGCTCGCCCGTGGAGGACGAGAAGACGTGGCTCTCGCCCGGCCGCGGCACGACGTGCACGGTCGCGCCCTTCTCCGGCACCGCACGGCTGCTGACGCGGACCACGAGGTCCTTCGTCCCGCCGTCGACCTCGACGCTGCCGTAGATGTAACCGTCGGCGCCGGTCTCCTCCACGACGTTCACCGAGACCGCGAGGCCCGCCGGGGCGTCCGCGGAGTCCTTCGACAGGCTCTTGGCGGCCCCGCCGCCCAGCTCCACCACGTCGAAGTGCTCGGGGCGGACGCCGACGGTGACCGTGCGGTCGCCCTTGTCGGAGGCGGCCTTCAGGGCGTCGCGGCTGATCGGCACGACGCTGTTGCCGAACTTCACGCCGCCGTCGGTGATCGGGACCTCGACCAGGTTCATGGCCGGGGAGCCGATGAAGCCGGCGACGAAGAGGTTGGCGGGCTTGTCGTACATGTTGCGCGGGCTGTCGACCTGCTGGAGCAGACCGTCCTTCAGGACCGCCACGCGGTCGCCCATCGTCATGGCCTCGACCTGGTCGTGGGTGACGTAGACGGTGGTGATGCCGAGGCGGCGCTGGAGCGAGGCGATCTGCGTACGCGTCGAGACGCGGAGCTTGGCGTCCAGGTTGGACAGCGGCTCGTCCATGAGGAACACCTGGGGCTCACGCACGATCGCGCGGCCCATCGCCACACGCTGGCGCTGACCACCGGAGAGCGCCTTCGGCTTGCGGTCCAGGTACTCGCTGAGGTCGAGGATCTTCGCGGCCTCCTCGACCTTCTTGCGGATCTCCGCCTTGTTGACGCCGGCGATCTTGAGCGCGAAGCCCATGTTGTCGGCGACCGTCATGTGCGGGTAGAGCGCGTAGTTCTGGAACACCATGGCGATGTCCCGGTCCTTCGGCGGCAGGTGCGTGACGTCGCGGTCACCGATGCGGATGGCGCCGCCGTTGACGTCCTCGAGGCCCGCGAGCATGCGGAGCGAGGTGGACTTGCCACAACCGGAGGGGCCGACCAGGACGAGGAACTCGCCGTCCGCGATGTCGATGTCGAGACCGTCGACGGCGGGCTTCGTGGAACCCGGGTAGACGCGGGTCGCCTTGTCGAACGTAACTGTGGCCATGGTGAATGGGCCCCCTTCTACCGGCAGGAACGTGCCGGACGATCCGTTGTAGGAAGGTGGTGTGGTGTAGTCCACACAGGTGAAGCTGGGCAGGACGGTACCTGGCGTTCACCTGATCTGTCAGTACCTGTGAGGCTGTGAACTTCGCCGAAATTTTCGAACCCCATCGTTCACCGGCTCTGTGTACAGTGGAGCAGCCTCCGCGCGCGCCGCCGCGCGAGTGCCTCCTTAGCTCAGATGGCCAGAGCAACGCACTTGTAATGCGTAGGTCGTCGGTTCGAATCCGACAGGGGGCTCTGTGAGTAAGGCTCTGAACCGGGGGGCGTCCCGGGAGCAGGGCTCTGTTCGGCCCCGGACGTCTCGTCCGGGGCCGTTCGCGTGAGCGCCGCGTGAGCGGTCCGCGTTCCCGTGCGTCCCAGTTCGCGAGCACGGCATCGGCCGCAGCGTGCAGATGCCGGGCCACCCCCCGTGGCTTGTCACGTGGCTCGGGCAGTGGGATACGGACGACCCCCAGGCCACCGGAGGCCAGGGGGTCGTCCGCGGTCGCGTGGGAATCAGGTGCGGTTGGCGCTGGAGCGGCCGAAGAACTCGATCTCCGCGATGGCGACCTGCTTGTTGGCGGAGGCCGCGTGGGCCGACTCGATGGTGAAGCGGACCTTGGTGACCTCGCCGACGCGGAACGGGCGGCGCTGTCCGCCCGCGCCCTGGTCCAGGGTGATGTCGCGGGTCTTGGTCGTGCCGTCCTTCATCGTGATCGTCGCCGTCACCCGGTGCGGCAGGGCCGATTCGCTGAGCTTGTCGGCCTTGGTGGAGGTGCCCGGGGTGATGATCAGGTCCAGGAGGCGGGTCGGCTCGGTGAAGTGCACCTCGACCCACTCGCCCCGGCCGGACTCCGAGATGCCCGGGCCCCACCAGGTGTTGCTCCGCTTGTCGATGAGGAGCTCGGGCTTGTGTCCGGTGAAGGAGCGTGAGGCCGTGATCCGGTCGGGAGAGACCGGGGCGCGCTTGGCGAAGTGGTCGCGGGTGGCCTGGATGCCGTCGGGGATGTAGACGAAGCCGAGGACCACCAGGGTGATGACGACGACGACGGTGATCCAGGTGCCGATGCGGTCGAAGACGCGGCGCAGGCGGGGGCGGTCGCCCGCCCAGGGGGTCTCGCTGCGCCGGCCGCCGAAGAGGCGGCGCCACCAGGGGGCGGGCGCGGTGGTGTGCTCGTCGGTGCGGTCCAGGGGCATCGCACAGCGCGCGCAGTAGTGGCGGTCGGGACGGTTGGGGGTGGAACACCACGGGCACGGCGGGCCGTTGGCGATGTCCGGCTGGTGGGCGGGGGCGCGGACCTGCGGCCGGTCGGCGTCGGGGCGGCCGGGCAGGACGGGGGCGACGGCGGGGGGCGGGGTCGGGCCCTGGGCCTCCGGTTCGGCGACGGGGACGAGGAGGGAGCGGGCCCGGTCGGACATCGTGTCGGTGAGGGCGTTCGGGGGCGGAGCGGACGCCATGGGGGTGGTGGGGGCGGTCTCGTCGGCGCCCGGAGCGCGGCCAGGGGTGGGGGCGGAGGCGGGAGCGGCGGATGCGCTGCCCGCGCCGCCCGCTCCGCTGGTCCCGGCAGACCCGGGTGTTCCGGATGCCGCGGCGGCTCCCGCGGCTCCCGCGGCACCCCCGGCTACGGCGGCGCCCCCGGCACTCCACGCGCCGTCGGTGTCGCGACGTGCCGCGTCGGTCCCGGCCGTCCTGTCGGGCCCGGAGGCGTCCGCCGGGTGGCGCGGGTTGGGCACCCACGGGGTCTCCGCGGTGTCGTCGTCCGATCCGCCGGTGGCGGCGGGCGCCGGGCGGTCGTGCCGGGCGGGGGGCACGCCCGTGCCGCCGGGGCCGGGGCGGGCGAAGGCGTCCCAGCCGGGGTTCTGGTCGGCCGAGGAGGCCGCGGGCTGCGTGGTGCGGGCGCCGGACTGGTCCCAGCGGAGTACGGCGCCGCACGCGTCGCAGAAGGACTGGCCCGGTTCCGCGCGGGTTCCGCACTCGGCGCAGTTCTGCGTGGTCATCTCTCCGGGGTCCTTTCGGAGGCGGTCACTTCGACCGTGTAGGGCATGTGAGCGGGGCGGGCGGCGGCGACGAGGGCGTCCAGCCGATGGGTGTCGGCCGGGGTCGGGTCGGGCAGCCGGAGGGCGACGTGCAGACGGGGGCGGGGTCTGCCGGGGAACGGGCCGAGGGGGCGGGCGTTCCATTCGGCACCGCCGCTCTCGGTGATGTCGGGTTCGACGCCGAACGCGAGCAGTACGGCCTCGGACAGGCCCTGCCGGGTGCCGCGTACGCGGTGCAGCCGGGCGGCGGCGGCCACGGCGGCGCGCAGCCGGTCCTCGGGTTCCGTGCCGTCGGTCTCGGCGCCGACCCAGGTGCCGAGCCACTGGGCGAAGTCGGCCGGGGTGAGGGCGGGGTCGAAGTAGGTGTCCAGGCAGTCCAGGACGCTCAGGATGGGGGCGATGACGTCGTCGAGTCCGCCGACGAACCGCTGGGCCAGGTCGTCGTCGGCGAAGACGGCCGGGAGCAGGGTGCTGATGGGCAGCGAGGAGCCGAGTCCGTCGACGGAACCCCGGTACGTCGTGGCCGTCACGCGCCGTCCCCGATCACTCGGACGCGGTGGTCGAAGGAGAAGACCAGCGCGGGCGGTTGCAGGTCGATGCGGTCGGTGGGGTCGCCGCGCTTGCCGGTGAGGGGGTCGGCGGGGTGCAGGACGACCTCGTCGACGAGTTCGACGCCGGGCACGCGCTGGAGCACGGCGAAGACCTCACCGGTCTGCACGGGGCGCCCGAAGGGCCAGCCCTTGCCGTCGGCGCCGCCGGTGAGCGGGTCGAGGTGGCGGTAGAGGGCGTCGTGGGTCTGGCGGCGTACGCGGTCGGCGTCGACGCCGCGGAAGGCGTGGACGGTGGCGACGACGGTGACGCCCTGGTAGTAGGGCGGGCCGACGGCGAGGCGGGTGCCGATGAGGCGGCGTTCGTCGAGGTGGCGGGTGATGCGGCTCAGGAGGGCGTCGCCGGGGACGAGCTGTTCGAAGCGGAGCCGGCCGCCGGGGTCGGGGACGGCCTGGGGGACGACGAGGACGCGGACGGCGTGGGCGCCGTATTCGTTCTCCTCGCCCTCCAGGCAGGTGATGCGGGCGGTCTCGGGGGCGGCGCGGCGGGCGAGTTCCTCGTAGTCGCGCAGGGTGACGGCGCGTTCCTGGGCGCGCAGCGTGATCGGCGCCCGGAGCTTCGCCTCCTCGACGGTCTCGCCGTCCACGCCGCCGCGGGCGGCCTCGCGGTTGACGACCTCGGAGACGTACGGGATGGAGGTGCGCAGCACCTGTACGGCGCCGCGGGCCACGTTGCCGGCCCTGCCCCCGCCGGTGCGGTAGCGGCGGGCGCGGATGACGGCGCCCTTGGGGGCGACGGTGCCGTACTGGCGCAGGGTGCCGTCGGGTTCGCGGACGGCGGGGCCGAAGGCGATCTCGCCGGTGGCGGCGTCCAGGGTGATGTGGTGGTCGTCGGGGCGGGAGGCCGCGAAGTGCGGGACGACCTGCCAGTCCTGCCAGCCGCCGTCACCGGCGGCGGTCTGCAGGATGACGGGCGGGTCGTCGGCGACGACGGGGGCGTGTTCGAGCGTCAGCCGCTGGCCGGGCAGGCCGGTGGACTCGCCGAGGGCCTCGTCGTACACGGTCTCGGCGTGGACGGTGCCGGTGGTGCCGCCGATGGTGTAGGCCTCGGCGGAGCGGATGGTCGGCGAGGTGGTGTAGAAGGGCTGGCCGGGCAGCGGTTCGGTGACGCGGCAGCGGATCCAGCCGGCCTCGTGGCCGCCGTTGCGGGACAGGACGTGGCCGCCGGGGACGTGCAGCACGATGTCGCCGGGGCGGTTGAGGCCACCGGTGCCGTCGCGGTCGATCTCGCAGGGCTGCCAGCCGTCCTCGGTCCAGGCCTCCCAGACCAGCGGCGGCTGGCGGGGGTCGACGCCGACGCCGTCGACGCGGCTGTCGAGTTCGAGGGCGAGCGCGCAGTGCGGCGTGGCGGCGGTGAGGCCGATGAGCATGCAGTCGCCGGGGCCGGGCGCCTCGGCGAAGCACATCACGTCCTTGCTCTCGGCGAGGTCCGTGGTGCGGTCGGTGACGGGCTCGCCGCGGTGCTGCACGACCAGGTGGCCGAGCGAGCACGGGACGATGTTCAGGTCGCGCTCGGTGGCGAAGACGACGGCCTCGTCGCGTTCGGTGCGCAGGGTGGCGACCTCGGTGCCGACCGGGACCAGGATCGTGTCCTCCTGCGGCGCGGACAGCCAGAAGGTGACGTCCGTACGGGCGGCGGAGGGCGGGAAGAGGGTGATCCCGACCAGGTCGAGGAAGGCGAGGTGGTTCTTCTCCGGCACCCGGTTGAGGCGGTAGACGATCTGGTCGGCCATGTGGGCGAGCGTCTCGACGAGCGTGATGCCGGGGTCGGAGACGTTGTGGTCGGTCCACTCCGGGGCGCGCTGCTGGATGTAACGCTTGGCGTCGTCGACGAACTGCTGGAAGCGCCGGTCGTCGAGGTTGGGGGAGGGCAGGGGCATCAGCGGTCGCTTTCGGAAGAGCCCGGGAGGCCGGCGGGACCGTCGGGGAGGTCCGGCTCGTCGTGGGAGGGGATGACGTAGAACGGGAAGACGAGGCTGCGCGGGTTGTTGGTGCCGCGGATCGAGTAGCGGACGTCGATGTACAGGACGTTCTGGCCTTCGCCGGTGGAGACCTCGACGTCGTGGACCTCGATGCGCGGCTCCCAGCGGTCCAGGCTGACGTACACCTCGTGCTGGATGCGGCCGGCGGTCTGCTCGTTGACCGGGGCGAAGACCAGGTCGTGGATGGCGCAGCCGAACTCCGGCCGCATCGGCCGCTCGCCGGGAGCGGTGGCGAGGACGAGCCGCATGGCCTCCTCCACCTCCTGCTCGCCGCTGACGAGGGCGATCCCGCCGGTGGGCCCGATGCGCATGGGGAACGCCCAGCCGGAGCCGACGAACTGCTCGGCCATCAGAGAACCGCCCTTGTCGTGTGGAGAGTCTTCGGTGCCGCTGTCATGGCAGTGGGTACGGCTTGTTGTTGACCAGGACCACGCCCTGGAGCATGAGGGTCGCCGCGCGGATACCGACGTTGGCGATGGAGTTGACCTGGAGGGTGCCACCGGAGGAGATCATGGTGGCGCCCAGGGCCTTGAGGTTGAGCGCGCCCATCGCGTCGACGGTGACGGCGCCGGTCAGCGACTTGACGTTGACGATGCCGCGGCCCTGGATGTCGAGCATCCCGCCGCTCTTGATGCTGAGTCTGCGCCCGGCGCTGAGGCTGAGGTCCGTTCCCGCGTCGATGGACACCGAACGGCTGCCGGTGATGCTGACGGTGCCCTTGCTGTCGACGGTGATCTCGGTCTTGGTGCGGTCGAGGTTGATGGTCAGCTTGTCGTTGCCGCTGGCGATCCGGACGCCCTGCTTGCGCCCGCCGGTCCGCTGGCTGAGCAGGTCGACGCGGTTGCCCTGACGGTCGGACAGGGTGTGCCGGGTGGCCTGCTTCTTCAGGCCGTCGTGCAGGGGCACGTCGTTCACCTTGGTCGGCACGTCCCGGCCGTTGTAGAGCCCGCCGATCACGAACGGGTGGTCGAGGGCGCCCCGGTCGAAGGCGACCAGCACCTCGTCGCCGACGTCCATGGGGAAGACGCCGCCGCCGCCCACGCCGCCCATCTGCACGCTGCGCGCCCAGTCGCTGACGTAGGTGTCGTCCAGCCACGGGAACTGCAGCTTGACCCTGCCCTGCTTGAGGGGGTCCTGCACGTCGGTGACGATGGCGTTGGCGACGCTGGGCAGCCGGGCGGCGCTCGCCGGGTCGGTGCCGCCGCTGCCGCCCGAGGCCAGCCCGTACAGGGAACGCCACTGGCGTCCGCTGACGTTGATCCAGGACTCGTAGGCCTTGCCGTCGCCGAAGTGGTGGCGTACCGAGGTGACGGTGTACTTGCCCTCGAAGGGCTTGCCGACGTCGCTGAGCGCGACCGGCACGCCGGGCCGCAGGTCGGGGCTGCCGTAGACGGCGACCTCCAGCTCGGCGAAGGAGGACGTGACGTCGGCGGCGAGGGCCTTCGCGGCGTGCTGGACCTCGTCCTGCTTGTCGTAGGGGTTGGCGGTCTCGACGAGCTTGGCGGCCTTGAACTTGCCGGCGGCCTCCCCGGGCGTGGAGCCGATGGTGATGCCCGGGTCGGTCTGGGCCGGCGCGATCTCGGTGATCTTCTTCTTGGTGGTGACGTTCCAGCCGCGCGACTCGACCTTGCCGACCTGGTCGGCGGCGGTCACCGCGGCCCGCAGCCGCAGGATGTCGTGGCCGGCCTGGAGCACGAAGGCGCTCTCCTCGCCCTTGGTCTTCGGGGAGGGCGCGCCGGCGGACGGGTTCGCCGTGACGAACCGGAACTTCCCCTTGGCGTCCACGTACATCACCACGTTGTTCTCGTCGGCGAGTCGTGAGAGGAAGTCCCAGTCGGTGACGTTGGACTGGCTGATGAACCCGTACATGCCCTTCGTCGGCTGGATCCTGCCGATGGACAGGCCGTCCATCGCGGCGAGTTTGCGCGCGATGTCGGAGGCCTTCTGGTTGCGGTACGCGGCCACGCGGCGCTGGCGCATCAGGCGGTGCCCGAAGTCGTAGCCGCGGATCACGGTGAAGCTGCCGGTGCCGTCGTAGTCGACCTCCATCGCGGTGACCTCGCCGGTCAGCAGCGGCTTGCCGACGCCCTGGCCGTCGGCGACCGGCGTGATGACCACCTTGGTGCCGAACTTCACGCTCAGCTTGTCGAGGACCAGGTGGTAGGGGTCGCGGAAGGTGAGCCGGAAGGCCGCGGGCACGCCGACGCCCTGGTCGACCCAGCCCTCGACGAGCATCGGTGCGATGTCGTCGGGCAGCTTCGCGGAGCCGATCCGCACCTCGACGATGCTGGAGAATGCGGGACGCACCATCAGTGAGGCACCTCCTCGGCGGCCGGCAGGATGAGTTCGGTGCCGTTCGTCAGGCGGGACGGGTCGTCGATGCCGTTGGCCTCGGCGATCGCCCGCCAGGAGTTGGCGCTGCCGTACTCGCGCCAGGCCAGCGACTCGAGCGAGTCGCCGGCGACGACCCGGTGCACGCGCCGCGCGGTGAGCGCGCCGGAGGTCGGGTTCTGTCCGCGGGTCGGGCCGGGGATCTCGACCAGATGCACCTGGCAGGTGGCGCGGATGGGGACGCCGGTGGTGCTGAAGAGCGTGTACGAGGCCTCGACGGACGCCACGTAGGCGGTGAACCGGGCCGTGGAGAACGACCCCCACTCGAAGACCACCCAGGGCGGCGACGGCTGCTTGGCGGACAGGCTGTTGGAGGTCACCTCGCAGCAGGTCAGCAGGGACTCGACCTTCTTCATCACCGTGTTGCCGGTGGGCCTCATGGAGGAGTCCAGGAAGATCTCCAGGGTCATCTCCCGCGGCTCGGCGCCCATGAACTGCGGCTTCGCGGCCTTGCGCACGGCCGCCGTCGGCGTCGCCTTCCACTGGGTCCGCTGGGTGAGGGACAGCTGGGCCGGGTTGAACTCGAAGTCGAACGTACGCAGTAGCGCACCGGGTGTGGTGGTCGTGCCGGTGGGGGGCTCGTGGATCGCGAGGTTGGCGCGTACGAGGCTCTTGCCGGCGCCCTTGCTGCCTTTGGCCATGGGTGTTCCTCTCTGCTCTGTGGCGCCGTCAGTCCGTGAATCCGTGGTGGGTGATCTCCAGGACCTCCGTGGCCACGGCCGGGCTGTTGGGGTCGAGGCTGGGCCCTTGCCAGCTGACGGGCAGTACGTCGATCAGTCCCCAGCGGGCGACCAGCGACCCGTCCGCGCGCAGGGCCGAGATCTGCGCGGTGGGCCGGTTGATCCCGGTCTGGATGGAGGAGATCCACTTGGCGACCTTCGCCGTGTCCGGGGTGAGGGGGCGGGTCAGCCGGATGTTGGAGAAGGAGACGCGGGTGGGCAGCTGCCACACGAACCCGTTGTTGCCGCCCTCCTGGCGCTGCTCGATCTCCACCTGGGACGACAGGCCGTCGCACCCGTTCCAGTAGCCGAGGCTCTCGCCGTCGATGGTGAGGGTGAACCAGATCGTGGAGCCCGGGTCCTGGCGGGGCATCGGGGGTGGGCCTTTCTGTCGGGTGTGCCGTGGCGGCTCGGCTTGCGTCGGCGTCGGCGTCGGCGTCGGCGGCGGTGGCGGTGGGCCGGTCGGGGTGTGGCCGGCCGGGAGGGGACCGGTCAGCGGGGATCGCGGAGTCTGCCGATCCGTTCGCGGTCCATCCGCAGGTCGGTGCGGACGAGGCGGGTGACGCGGCCGATGATCCGGTGCACCAGCTCGTCGAGCTGGAAGTCGGTCAGTTCGCGCGGGTCGAACCCGCCGTCCGGGACCGCCGTGTACGCGGGCGGCGGGTCGGCAGGCGCCGCGCCCGAGGAGGCGGCCACGGCCATGTACGGGGGCGGGCCGCCGGGCGGGGACGCGCTGTACGCGGGCGGCGGGTCGGCCGGGGGGCCGGACGGCGGGTCGGCCGGCGGGGTGTGCTGCGAGGACGACGAGTGCCGGAAGCGGCTGAGGCCGGCAGCCACCGTGGACGCCGCCGCCGCGGCGAGGGCACCGGTGGTGCGGCCGCGGCCGAACGCGCGCTGCACGGGGAGCTCGGGCGTCGTCTGCGCGGGCGCCGCCGCCGGTGCGCCGGCGGCCGGGAGCGGGGCGGGCGGCGCCGGCCGGGGCGGAGTGAGGGGAGCCACCGGGAGCGCGGTCCGGGTGGCGGTGGCGCCGGGGGGCGCGGGCCGGCGCAGAGGTACGGCGGCCCTGGTGGACGCGGGCGGGGTGGCGTGGGCGCGCTGCACGGGGGGTGCGGAGGGCGCGGAGGGCGCGGGGAGTGCAGGGGGCGCGGGAGTGGGGCCGCCGGGGGTGGGGGAGGCCTGCGCGAGGGACGGCGCGAGAACGGCCGCTCCGGGGAACGCCGGGGGCGACGAGGCCGCGGCGGGGGAGGGCGGTGTGGGGGCGAGGGGCGGTGCCGAGGGGGCGGCGGCCGGGGCGGTGGCCCGTTGGACCGGCGGGGGCGTACGTCCCTCGGTGCGGGGGGCGTCGGGGGCCGGGGTCCGGGCCGTCAGCGGCGCGGTGCCGGCCGGCGCCGTGGCCAGGGGAGCGCCGAGCGGGGAACGGCGAGGGGCCGGGGTGGCCGGTGCCGGGCCGGCGGCGGGGGATGCCTGCGGGGTGGCCTCGGGGCCCGTGTTCGGGCGTACGGCGGTGACCGGCCTGGAGACGGGGGCGCCGAGGCCGACGCGGGGCGCCGTGGCGCTGCGCTGCACCGGACGTGCCGGGGCGGGGGTGGCGGCCTTCTTGGTGAGGGGTACGGCGGCCGGGCCGACCGGGCCGGCCGGTCCCGCCGGTTCGGCGGGCGCCGGGAGGGACCGTTGGACGAGGGGCGGCGCGGGCGTGACGGGCGGGTCGGAGGGGGCGGGGGCGACGTGGGTGTCGCGGGTGTCGCGGGTGGCGTGGTGAGCGGCAGGCGTCGGCCCGGCCGCGGGTGTGTTCGGCGCAGCGGCGGACCGGTCCGTGGCGCGCTGTACCGGCGGCGGCGTCGTGTGCGAGGTGACGGCGGCGGGGCCGACGGGGCCGGCGGAGCTGGAGGGTGAGCGCGGTGCCGTGCCGGGCGCCGTCGGGCCGGCGGCGTCGGGGGCGCGGCGGACCGGCGCGGGATGCGCGGGCTGCGGTGCCTTCGGTCGGACGGGGGCTGCCGCCTGCCGCTGGACGGGGGGCTGCGCACTGCTGTGGGCGGAGGGCTGCGTACCGCTCGGGGCAGGGGACTGCGCGCCGCGTGGGGCGACGGGACGGCCGGTGGCCGCGGGGGAACGGTTCGCCGACGGGGGAGGTGTCGCGGACCTCTGTACGCCGGTCGCCTGTACGCCGGTCGCCGCGCCGGCGTCGCCGGAGGGAGTGTTTCCGCGGGCGCCCGCGTGCTGTCCCTGCCCCGCGGGGCCGCCCGACGGCAGGTCGGTGCCGGCCGGCCGGGACGCGGTGGGCCGTCCTTCGCCGCTGCCGCTGCCGGATCCCTGCCCGGGGCTGGTCCGTGCCACGGCGCGTCGTACCGGCGGGGTGCCGGGTGTCGCACCGGTTCCGGAGGCGCTGCCGCGGCTGTCGTCGCGTGCGCCGGAGGCCGCTGCGGCGCGGTCGGTGCGGGCGGTCGCCCGCTGCACCGGGGCGCCGGTCGTCGCGCCGCCGTCAGGTGCGGACGCCGCTCGCACGGCGGGAACGGCGGGCTGGTCGCGCGGGGGCACGGCCCGTTGGACGGGCGCGCCGGCCGTGCTGTCGCCGACCGGGGGAGCCGGCTGTCCGGCGGGCGGTACGGCCTTTGACGACGGCGACGGTGACGGTGACGCCGAGGGTGTCGCCGTGCTGCCGGTGCGCGGGGTGCCGCCGGCGGGCCGGGACGCCGCCCGCTGCACCGGGAGGCCGGTCGTGCCGCTGTCGGCCGGGGCGGCCGGGGCGGCCGTCCGGCCGGTGGCGGGGCCGGCCTTGGGCGTGGGGGTGGGTGCCGGGGCGGGGGTGGTGCCGGGGGCGGCGGGGGTGGAGCCGGTGGAGGGCCGGGACTCCGCCCGCTGTACCGGGGGGTCGCCCGCCGCACCGGCCGGTGCGGGGCCGGGCTGCGGCACGGCGCGTCGCACTGGCGTGCCGGTCGTCGTGTCGCTGCCGGGTGCGGACGCCGTCCGGCTGCCGGGCCGGGAGGTGGCGGGCCCCGGGTTGGCGCGGGTGGCGGAATCCGGGCCGGGGTGCTGCGGCACCGCCCGCTGCACGGGGGCGCCGGGCGTCGTGGCCTGCGGCGGGGTGGCCCGGCGTCCGCCGGTGGGAGCGGCCCCGTGGGCGGGACCGGTGCGGGTGCTCGGAGCCGGGCCGGACTGCGGTACGGCGCGTTGTGCCGGAGCAGCGGGGGCCGCGTCGGCGTTCGCCGCGGGAGCCGTCCGCCCGCCGGTCCGCGGTACGGCGCGCTGTACGGGTGTGCTGGGTGCCGGGGCGCCGCCCGGCGCGGGCGTCGTCCGGGTATCGGGTCGCGGCACCGCTCGCTGGGCCGGCGTGCCGGAAGCCGTACCGCTGCTCACCGTGGGTGAGGTCCGGCCGTCGGCCCGGGGCACGGCGCGCTGGACCGGCGTACCGGTCGCCGCGCCGTCGCCGGAGCCGGCCGGTGCGGGGGAGCCGCCCCGGGCACCGGCGGCAGGCGTGGCACCGGGGCCGGGCACCGCTCGCTGCACCGGGAGGCCTGCCGGGGCGTCGGTGGCCGTCGGCCGGTGCTGGTGCGGGCGTACGGCCCGCTGCACCGGGGCGTCGGCGGATGCCGCGGGTGCGGCCGCCCCGTCACCGGACGGGCGGCTCGGGGAGGTGCCCCGGGGGTGCGCCGAGCCGGGGTCCCCGCGGTCACCGTCCGACGACGACGGCGCCGTACCCGAGGAGGCGGGCCCGGCGTTCGAGTGGGAGGAGGCGGGCCCGGCGTCCGAGGACCGGCGGGTCGCGGGCAGGGCCCGGCGCTGCACGGCCGACGGCCCGGACGGGGCCTTGGTCAGCGGGTTCCGGGGGCGGGGCGGGGCGGGCGGCACCGGTGTCACGCGGACGCCGCGGGACGCCCGGGGCGCCGGTGTGCTCGCCGGAGCCGCGGACGACGCCGGCCCGGCGGAGTACGACCGCTGCACCGGCGTCGCCGGGAGGGCGGACGCCGGTGCGGGCGTGGCGGCCGGACCCGTCCGCGTGTCCGGCGCGGAAGCCGTGGGCGCGGGCGTGGGCGTGGGCATGGTCGTGGGCGACGGGGTCGGCCCGGATATCGCCCGCAGTGGTGCGACCGGCATCCGCTGTACCGCGGGGGCGCCGGGCGGGGACGCCGACGGCAGCGCCTGCGCGGGACGTTCGGGACCCGCCGGGCGGGCCGGCGTGCCGAGCGCGCCGGACAGCATGCTGTCGCCCGATGCCGGGTTCAGTACCGCGGGGGACGGCGTCCCCGTGAACGACGGGTTCTGCCACGTCGGCAGCCGTCCTCCGAACCCGGCGTCCGCGACACCGGCGGGTGAGGTGCCCGTCGCCCGCTGGATCGGCGGCAGGCCCGCCCAGGCGGCGACGGCCACGGGCGGCGCGGGGTCGGGCGTGGTACGTGCCGCACCTTCGCCCCCGCCCCCCGCCGGGCCCGGGGCCTCGGCCGGGGGCGTCTGCCGCCCCCCGCCGGTGCCGTCATGGCGTCCCCGCAGCCGGTCCAGGAATCCCACCGATCAGCCCTCCGCCGTGCCTCGCGTCACGAGCGACGCGATCTGGTCCGTGTACCGGCGGCGGTCCTGGTGTTCCAGGTCCAGGATCGCCTCCAGGCTCCAGTGGAAGTGGTAGGCGACGTACGCGATCTCCTCGTGCAGCCGGTCGGTCGCGTACGTCACGATTCCCCCAGGCGGCTCCCGCCGAGTTCCACCTCGAAAGGCTCCGTGCAGTGCGGGCACTGCACGGCCGCGCGGGTGTGGCCCTCCGCGTTGATCTGGCGGTAGAAGTCCTGCAGGAACGCCAGGTCGGAGGCGAACATGTTCTCCACGATCCCGTCGTGCACCATCGCCAGCGTGCCCAGCCGGGTGATGACCCGGCCGAGCAGCACCACCGACAGGTACGCCGGGTTCTCCTGGACCCGCACGTCGCGCAGCGGGATCAGCTCGTCCCGTGCCGTCGACAGGCGCATCACACCGTCCCGGTGGACCGTGCCCGAGTCGTCGACGTACCCGCGCGGCAGCTCGAAGGCGAACTCGGTCTGCAGCCGCTGCCGCGGTGCCACGTCGACGGGCGGGCCGGCCGGAGGACCGGCCGGTGTCTCCGCCGGAGCGGCGGCGGGAGCCGAACGGGGGAAGTCCGCTCCCGCCGCCGCGGTCTGGGGGGCCGGGGCTGACGCCCCGGCAGCCGAACGCCGCATTACTCGATGACCAGCTCTTCGAAGACGATGGTCACGGTCTCGGAGAGCTGGGAGGCCTCGCCGGCCTTGAGCGCGCTGGCGTCGATCTTGCTGCACCAGGCGTTGCGCATGTTGTAACGCTTCACCGGGTTGTTCTGGTAATCCATCATGATGATGGAGGCGTTCTTACGGGCCGTGCTCATCTGACCGGCGATCGAGTCGTTGATCCACGACGTGAACGCCGGGGACTGGGTCATGCCGCGCACGACGGTGCACTGCCCGTCCTTCTGCGTACCCGGCAGGAGGCTGACCTCCGGCTTGCCCGCCTGGGTGTTCTGGTAGCTCTTGATGACGTCCTGCTCGATGCTGAGGCCGTTGACCTCCGCGAGGTACTCGACCATCACGCCGTCGATCTGGAGGCCGAAATTATGTGAAGTAAGGGAGTCACCGGGGCTGAGACTCATGTGTTCTCTGTCCTTCTGAGGCGTTTTGGCGGTTGCGTACGAGGTTGCCTACGAAGAGGCGTGCGGGCGCTACGGGCGCAGGCGCGGGGCCTACTCCTCCAGCTCCCCGCTGCCGCTGGAGAACTGGGCCAGCCGGAAGATCACGAACTCGGCGGGCTTGACCGGGGCGATGCCGATCTCGCAGATCACCCGGCCGAGGTCGACCGACTCCGGCGGGTTGGTCTCCTCGTCGCACTTGACGTAGTACGCCTCCTCGGGGCGGGCGCCGAACAGGGCACCGCTGCGCCACTCGTTGACGAGGAACGCGGAGACGTTGCGCCGGATGCGGGCCCAGAGGTTGTGGTCGTTCGGCTCGAACACCACCCACTGGGTGCCGAGCAGGATCGACTCCTCCAGGTAGTTGAAGTACCGGCGGATGTTCAGGTAGCGCCAGGCCGGGTCGGAGGACAGGGTGCGGGCGCCCCAGACGCGGATGCCGCGGCCCGGGAAGGAGCGGATGCAGTTCACGCCGATCGGGTTGAGCAGGTCCTGCTCGCCGCGGGTGATCTGGAGTTCGAGGTCGACGGCGCCGCGGACGACCTCGTTCGCGGGGGCCTTGTGCACGCCGCGCTCGGAGTCGTTGCGGGCCCAGATGCCGGCGACGTGGCCGCTCGGCGGGACCAGGCGGGACTGGCCGCTGGCCGGGTCGAAGGACTTGACCCAGGGGTAGTACAGGGCCGCGTACTTGGAGTCGTAACCGGCCGTCTCCTGGCGCCAGACGCGGATCTGACGGGCGTTCTGGTTCGGCGGCGGGTCGATGATGGCGACGCGGTCGCCCATCAGCTCGCAGTGGGCGATGAGACCGAGCTGGACGGCCTTGACGGCCTCCAGGTCGATCGCGCCGCGCTGGTAGGCGGCCATCAGGTCGGGCACCGCGACCATGGAGATCTCGTCGATGGCCTCCAGGCCGCCGAAACCGGTGCGGTCCGCGGAGTCGCCGAGGTACTGGGCCGGCCCGGGGTGCGCGGCGCTCCGGTCCTGCCCGGCCGGTACGGCGGGGGCGGCGGCCGGCGGCGCGGGCAGCGTCAGGGTCTGGTTCTCCGGGCGGGCCAGCTGCGCGGACGGCGCGGCCTCCGTCACGGTGATGAGCTTGGAGCGCTCCTTGACCTGGGTGACGACGTAGGAGCGGTTGCCCTTCTTGGCGCTCACGTCGAACGTCTCGACCGGCTTGTCGCCGTCCTTGACGATCAGCTTGAAGCGCTCGGCGGGGCCCTCGCCCTCGGGGTCGGCGACCTCGACGGTCAGCGGGCCGTTCTGGCCGGCGCCGGTGGCCGTCACGGCGAAGGTGCCGAGCTGCCTGGGCTCGGCGGCGGGGAGGGCGGCCGGGGCGGCGGAACCCGTCACCGCGGCGGGGGCGGAGCCCGTGTCCACGGCGTCGCCGGAGGCGTCCTCGGGCGAGCCGCCGACCCGGACGACGTAGGCGGCGGAGCCCCCGTTGTTGAAGAACCCGTAGACGGAGTGCGCGAGGTAGTACCCGCCGGTGAAGTCACCGAAGGCCGCGACGTACTGCGTCCAGTTGGTCACCAGCGTGGGCTCGTTCAGCGGGCCGGTGGGCGCGAGCCCGACGAAGGCCGCCACCGAGGTGCCCACTCCCTCGATCGGGCGCGAGCCGCTGGCCACCTCCTCGACGTAGACGCCGGGCGACAGGTAGGACGGCATGCTCTGCTCTCCTCGGGGTACGAGACAGGACGCCCCTCAGCCTCGCGCGCGCGTCCGCGCCGCCGAAACGTCCTCGGGTGCCGGAGTGGGGGCATGTCCGTTGCCCCTGGTCGTGCCCGTTGGGGCAGACTCCTCGTCCTTCTCTGGTGGACGGCTGCCGTTTCTGGTTCAACAGCGGGTGTTGGGTATCAGTTCGCCAGGATGACACCTCGTGGCCATGACCGGACCGGGTGAGCCGTCCGGCCGCGCCGGGGCGCGGCACCGCGGGGGAGGGAACGGTGACGGAACCGGCCGCGGTCGTGGTCGCCGTTCAGGGGTGCGGGCGCGCGACACGGGACGGGCCGGGGACGGATCGCGGGACGGGCCGGGGCCGGCGCGGGCGCGGCGGTCACGGGCAGTGGTGCAGGCCGCCGCGGTCAGCGCGAGCGGCGTGCGCCGGCCGGAGCCGTCCGCCGGCCTCAGCCGTGCGGCAGCCGGAGCACGGAGCCCTCGGGGCGGCTGCCGGTTCCACGGCGTCCTCGGTGCCGCAACGGGGTGCCGGCCATCCGGCGCCCGGCCGGGACCACGGCTGCCGGCCGCCTGGTGAGAGGCCGCAGGCCGGTCCGGTCCTTCAGCCGGTCCCTTAGGAGGAGTCACCCGTGTTGGACCGCTCGCACGAAACGCAGACACGCCGCGCCGCCGATCCGGCTCGGCGCCGCCCTCAGCGGCCGCAGCCCGCGCTGGCCTCCTTGCAGGCCAGCGCGGGAAACAGAGCCGTCACCGCAGCGATCCAGCGCGCGTCGAGTGCTCCCACCCGGGAGGCGGAGGCCGCGACGGCGGAGCAGCGTCGGCGGGCGGAGCTGGCGGCCGCGGCGGCGGAGAAGCGCCGGCAGCCGGGAGCGGCGGGCGCGGCGGCGCAGCAGCGGCCGCAGGCCCAGGAGGCTGCGGCGGCGGGACCCCGGGAGCTGGCGGCCGCGGCGGCGGAGCGGCGCCGGCGGGCCGAGTTGGCGGCCGCGGCGGCGGAGAAGCGCCGGGAGCCGGAAGCGGCGGGCGCGGAGGTTGCGGCGGAGGCCCGGCAGAGCAGCGGGACACGGAGCCTGTTCGGTGCCCGGGACAAGCTCAAGGAGGCCACCGGGAAGCTCACGCAGATCCTCGGCACCTCCAAAGCCGACAAGTCCAAGAAGGTCCTCGACGTGCCCGACACGATGGCCACCCGCATCAACGGGCCGACGGAGGGCGGTGTCCGGTCGCACGGGCTGGCCACGTCGAACGCCGGTCAGGTGCAGGACACCGCGATCCAGGGACAGGTCGGCTCCGGGATCAACCTCGTGACCGACTCCCTGGGGCTCTTCAACGACCTGCGCGCCCTGGCGGCCGGGTTCAAAGGCCGCAATGGCACGGGGCCGGAGTCCCACAAGCCCAGGAAGGACGTGAACGGCAAGCCTCTCGGCGCGGCGCAGAACACCGCCATGGTCGTCGGAGACGTCGGGAGCGTGGGCAACGCCGCGGCGAGGAACGCCGGCCAGCTGGGCGGGGTGACCGCCCTCGCGGAGATGACCGGCGGTGCCACCGTGGTCTTCTCCGTGCTGATCGCCACCCGTGACGCCGCCGCCATCTGGAAGACCTACCACAAGGACCGCGCACTCAAGGGAATGGTCCAGGAAGCCCCCGGCGAGGCCCCGGAGGCCGCGGGGCGGCTCCAGGAGGTGCTCGACCGGCTGGGGCAGGCGCAGGAGGGACTGGACCGGGTCAAGGCCCTGCCGCCCCGCCGGCTGCTCCATCTCGCCGCCGCGAGGGAGGAGGACATGGCGAAGTTCGCCCGGCAGGTCAACGGCTTCACGAACCAACTCCACGCCCACCTCGCCGAAGTGGGCCGGTACGCGCGGCACAAGCAGCACACCAAGGTGGGCAAGCGCATCGCCAACCTGGGGGGCAACTCGGTGCGTACCGCCGGCGGCGGGCTGGCGATCGCGGCCGCAGCCGGGGCGGTCAGCGGTCCGGCCGCACCCGCCGTGGCCGGCGTGGCAGCGGCGTTCCTGCTCGGCAACGCCGTCTACAAGGGATCCAGGGCGGGCAGCAACCGGTACGAGGAGGCGCGCCACCCCGACCGGTGGGCCCGGCCCACCCTGGCCCAGGGCGAGACGCGGATGCCCGAGACCCCGTCGGCCGACGGCGCCCCACGGGGCGACGCGCTGAAGGAGTTCTTCAAGGTGACGAAATCCGTCAAGCAGGGCAAGCGTCACTTCATGGCGCAGCAGCTCTACGCGCTCGCCGCCGGACCGGACGTCCCCGTGGGCAAGAGCGTTCCCGCCGAGATCCGTACACCGGCACGTGCGCTGCTCGTGGTCCTCAAGGCCGGCCCGGTCCAGCACAGGCTGTCGCAGCAGGAGTGGGAGGAGTCGCTCAACAAGCCCGAACTGCAGAGCGCCTGGGAGAAGGAGATCACCAACCAGCTCTCCTCGGCCTGACCGCCACCGCCACTGCCACTGCCGCGACCGGCCGGCGACGCCCCGCCGAGGACACGCCGGTCCGGCGCCGGTCCGCGCCTGTCCGCGCCGGACCGGCAGCGGCCCGGTCCGGCCGTGCTGCCCCCGTGGTTGCCCGCGCGGACCTGCCGGGGAACGGGGTGCTCGGGTAAGGGTGGGTGGCCAACCGTCAGGTGTGGAGGGGAGCATGGTGCGCGCGTACGAGGAAGCCGCCGGCGAGAAGGCCGCCAGGACCGGTGCGGCCCCGCGCCGCGCGGTGACCGCGCCCATCGGCGCGCGAGGCGGGCCGATGACCCCCGCGACGGCCCTGGCGCTCCAGCGCTCCGTCGGCAACCGGGTCGTCTCGCGCCTCGTCGACGAGGACCAGCACGTGCACGGTGCCGGCTGCGGGCACGGCGGCGTCGAGGACAGCAGCCCGGCGGGCCAGCGCCAGCTCCTGGACGCGGCCCTGGCCACTCCGAGCCGTCCGCTGTCCGGGTCGCTGCTCTCCGAGGCGGGGTCGTTCTACCAGAACGACCTCTCCGCCGCCCGCATCCACGACAACCCGACGGCCCAGCGCGCGACCGTGGCGCTGGGCGCCCAGGCCATGACGGTCGGCACCCACGTCTTCCTCGGGCCGCAGGCGGCCGGCCGGAAGGACCTCATCGGCCACGAGCTGGGCCACGTCGACAAGAACCTCAGAGGCAACCGCGAAACCGGCAACAACAACGGCGCCGGAGTCACCGTGACCGACCCGGGCCAGGATTCCGAGCGGACCGCGGCTGCCGACGGCGCCGCCTTCGCCGCGGGGGTGCAGACGGCCCCGTCCGTCCTCGCCCAGCGGGCGGCCACTGACCACGTCGACGACGCGGAGTAGTACTCCGGCAGCCGGGTGGGACGGTGCGTTCGGGCAAATCAGTCTGCCCCAACGGCTCCTGACGAAACATCGGTGAACCCGTAGCGTCTTCGTGTGAGCCTTTGGACTTCCCTGGAGCCCGCGTCCGCCACGGTCGACCCCGGCAGCAGCACGCGTGTGCGCCTGCGGGTCCGCAACACCGGTGATGTGGTGGATGAGTACCGGTTCGAGCCCGTGGGGGACGTGGCGCCCTGGACGACGGTGGAGCCGCAGACGCTGCGGCTGTATCCCGGGACGACGGGGACGGTGGAGCTGACGTTCGCTCCGCCCCGTACCCCTGACGCCGTCGCCGGGCCGAATCCCTATGCGGTGCGGATCACCCCGACGGAGCATCCGGACGCGGTGACGGTTCCGGAGGGCAATCTGACGGTCACGCCGTTCACCGAGGTGCGCGCGGAGCTGGTGCCGCCGACCGTGAAGGGGCGGTTCCGGGGGCGTCCGCGGCTGGCGGTGGACAACCTCGGCAACACGAAGGTGACGGCGTCGGTCGCCGGCAGCGACAACGGGGACCACCTGTCGTACGAGATCCGCCCGGGGAACGTGCAGATCGAGCCGGGCCGTGCGGCGTTCGTGGAGACGACGCTGAAGCCGCGGCAGATCATCTGGTTCGGGTCCAAGGAGGAACGGCCGTACACCCTGGCGGTGCGCCGGTCCGGGGTGGACCCCACGGAGGTCGAGGGCACGTATGTCCAGCGCGGTTTCCTGCCCCGCTGGCTGGCGACCTTCCTCGGTATCGCCCTCGCGCTGACCATCGCCTTCGTGATGATCTGGATCGCGTACAAACCCCAGGTCCGCACCAGTGCCACCGAGCAGCTCGAGCAGGCCGGCAGCGCCCTCGCGCCCAGCCCCAACGCCAGTGCCGGCCCGCAGGCGCTGCCCAGTGCGGGCGAGTCGGCGCCCCTCCAGCAGCCCGCGCCGGAGCAGCCCTCCTCCGAGGAGCCGAAGGGCGACGGCGGTGGCGGCGATGACGGCGACGGTGGCGGCGGCGGTGGCGGCGGCGAGAAGGAGCCGGCCAAGGAGCCGGCCAAGGAGCCCGGCGTGGTGCCGGCCAGCAGGGTCCTGCTGCGCAACGTCGTCACCACGATGTGTGCCGAACTCCCGGGACACGAGATGGGGAAGATCGACGGTCCCGTCTGGCAGTCCCACTGCGATCCGACCGACGCCGACAACCAGCTCTGGGACCTGGAGGTGAAGGACCCGAACGGCGGCCCCGGCGGAGCGGCGCTCTTCCAGATCCGGAACGTCAAGGACCAGCTCTGCATGGACCTTCCCGGTTACGGGGCGAACGACCTCACGACGCCGGTCTCCGAGTTCACCTGCAACGGCACCACCGGCGACAACCAGCTCTGGTGGGTCGACAAGCAGGACAGCGGGAACTACTGGATCCGCAACTTCGCCAGCAACAACGCGTGCCTGGACGTCGCCGGCTCGAGCGTCGGTGTCAGGGACGCCAGGCTGGTGATCTTCGATTGCGACGGATCCGACGACGCCGACTGGGAGATCATCCCGTCGAAGCAGGACTGAGCCCCGCGATCACCGGCCGCCGCCCGGCCCTGCCCCGCCTCGCGGGGCAGGGCCGGGCGGCGGCGTATTCCCTCCCGGTGACGGTCGCGGGGCGGATCTGTCGCCCTGTCCGGTCACGAGCCGTGCCCCGGAGAGTCCGCGACGGCGCGCTTCGGGCGGTCGGTCACGCCGTGGCGTGATCTGGTGGACTTCCCGCCGCCGCGGACGCCGGATCCTGCCGTACGAAGTCGTACGTCGTACGGAGATGACGGCGTCGTCGATCGCCGGGAGGGACACCGGGGGCGTCTGCAGCCCGAGGCCGCCCGAGGACCGCCCGGCGCCTGCCCGACGTCGGCCCGGGGCTCCTCCAGGGAGCGTGCCGTGCCGGAAGGGCGATCCCGTCGAAGGGCCCGGAGGCCGCTACCAGACCGCCTCGCCCGGCACCAGCCGGCCGGCCTTGCGGTACTCGCGGCGGGCGCCCTCCAGGAGGTCCTCCGCCGTCACCAGGTCCCCGCGTCCGGCGGCGAGGTAGGCGGCGGTGACCACCGCGCTGCGGATCGAACCGCCGGCCAGCTCGAACTCCTGGGCCAGCGGGGCCGGGTCGATGCCCTCGGCGGACGGCACGTGCGACAGACCGTGCCGCCACAGCGCCAGACGCTGACCGGCGTCCGGGAACGGGAAGTCGACCACCAGGTCCAGGCGCCGGGTGAACGCCTCGTCGATGTTGGCCCGCAGGTTGGTGGTGAGCAGGGCGATGCCGTCGAAGGACTCCAGGCGCTGGAGCAGGTAGGCGCTCTCCATGTTGGCGTACTTGTCGTGCGCGTCCTTGACCTCGGAGCGCTTGCCGAAGACGGCGTCGGCCTCGTCGAAGAGGAGCACCGCGTCGGTGCGGTCGGCCTCCGTGAAGATCCGTTCGAGGTTCTTCTCGGTCTCGCCGACGTACTTGTCCACGACCGACGACAGCTGGACCACGTAGAGGTCGAGGCCCAGGTCGGCCGCGACCACCTCCGCCGACAGGGTCTTGCCGGTGCCCGACTCGCCGGCGAACAGGCCGAGGACGCCCCGGCCGCGGCCGCCGCCCGCGCTGAGCCGCCACTCGCCGAGGACGCGGTCGCGGTGGCGGGCGCGCAGGGCGAGTTCGTGCAGCTGGACGAGGGGCTTGTCGGGCAGGACCAGGTCCCCCCAGTCCACGGCGGGACGGATCCGCCGGGCATGGCTTTCCAGGCCGGAGGCCGACTGCCGGCGTGCCGCGAGCCGGATGTGGTCGGCGGTGACCGGGGTGCCGTCGAAGGCGGCGAGGGTGCGGGCGGCGTGCGCGGCCCGTTGGATGCGGTCACCGCCGAGCCGGTACGGGGCGACGGCGCCGGCCAGGTCGAAGCCGTCGGCGTCCGGTCCCAGCGCGGCCTGCCAGGCGGCCGCGCCGCCCGCCAGGCGGCCCGGCGCGTCCAGGACCAGCGGGTCGGTCGGGGACCAGTGCGGGTCGTACGGGCGGGGGTCGGTGAGCAGGACGGTCACGTCCGTCGCCGCGGTCAGCGCCCGCACCAGCGGGCCCGGCTTCTCGGGCAGCCCCGACACCACGACGGCCCGGCCGGTGAGGCGTGCCTCGCGCAGCAGCTCGGGGACGTGGTCCCCGGGCCCGGAGCAGCGCAGGGCGTCGACGCCCGCGGCGTCCAGGACGGAGGCGAGGACGGCCAGACCGTCGCCCTCGCGCGGTTCGCGCAGGTAGGCGGTGAGCGGTCCGTCGTGCAGACGGGCGGCGAGGCGGCGTACGAAGTCGTCGGCGCCGGGGGCGGGCAGCGGGTCCGGCATCGGCCGCAGCAGGTCGAGGAGGGCGGCGTCGGGGCTGTCGTCGCCGAGCAGATGGCCGATCAGCCGGTCCGGGACCCGCAGCGAACGGGTGAGGAAGGGACGGTCGAGCTCCTCCACGTCCAGCAGCCCGAGGGCGCGCAGCGGTGCCGAGGGGTGGAACCGGGCGCGGGCCGCCGTCAGGTGCGGGGGCACCCCGCACAGGTCGAGGGCGAGGCCCACGGTGGCGCGACGGCGGCTCACGTCGTCGTTGAGGTAGCCGTAGAGCGGCTCGAAGGTGCGGTCGATGTCGGGGGCGAGGGCGATGAGCAGGAGCGCGGTGTCCAGCTCGGTCAGCCCCGTGCGCCCGGCCAGCCACGCCAGCCGGTCACCCGGGCCGGCCGGCCCGTCGGCGGGCCCGTGCGCCGGGGCGACGCCGAGGGGGCCGAGCGCCTCGGGGGCCTCGGGGGTCTCGGGGGCGTCGCCGGACGGCCAGGCGCGCAGCAGGTGGTGTACGGCCTCGTCGGACAGGTACAGGCCGCGCAGCGGGTCGTCGGCCGTCGGGTCGGCGGCGGAGCGGTGCCCGACCAGCGCGGCCACCTGCTCCCGCAGTGCGGCGAGGCGGGCGAGCAGTACGTGGGCGGGGTCGCCGTACGGGTCGGGTGCGGGGGCACCGTGCGGGTCGGGTGCGGGGGCACCGGTGGCGGCCGGCGTCTGCGCGGAGGGGGCGTTCACCGCTTGTCCGTACGGCGGTCCGCCGCTTCCTCGCGGGCGGTCCGGGCCGCCGCCACCTGGTGGGGCCGGTGGGAGCGCCCTTCCGTCGTCGGCGGGTCGCCGTCCAGACCGCCCAGCCGGACCGTCGCACCCTCGGTGACCGGGGGCCCGGCGTCGTACTCCGGGAAGGCCGGGAAGGGCGCGGTCACCACCAGGTCCAGAGACGGCTTCAGCTCGCCGCCCAGGGCGGACCAGATCTCGGCGAGCGAGCGGGACTCCGTCTGGATGCCGGCCACGGTCAGCGGCACCGACAGGCCCAGCGCCCCCAGGGAGCCGGGGAGTTCGCCGGGGGCCAGGATCTCGCGGGGCAGCAGGGTCGCCAGCACGGCCGACAGCAGCCGGTGTTCGTCCTGCGGGGTCTTCGTCCAGGCCGTCACCAGGTACGACAGCCGGAACCAGCGCGGCGGCTGACGGCGCCGGACCACGATGTCCCGCTCGTCGCGCACCGCCATCTGGCCGCGGTGGCGCCGGCCGACGTCCTCACGGATGTCGTACAAGTAGGTGTTGATCACGGGCGCGTTGCGCCGGGCCGCCCAGTCGCGGGTGGGTGCCTCGAAGGCCACGTCGATGCCCGAGCCCGTCAACGCCCCGCCGCCCAGGAGGCTCTTGAGGACCTCGTCCACCTCGTGGATCACGCTCGTGCTCCCGCCCTGCCCGCACCTCTGTACCGCCGGCCCGCCCTCGGCCGACGCCTGTCACCTATCGTGTCCCGATCGTGCCCCGGGTGACGTACCGCCCGCAGGCGCGCCGGGGACGACGGCCGGGCAGGCCGCCCTGCCCGTAGGGCCCCAAGGGGCCGACTTCGAATGCCCTTTCGGTCAGATGTAGCCTTCCCTCAGGGCATAGGCCACGGCGTGTGCGCGGTTGCGCAGGTGGAGCCGCGTGGTGAGTCCGTGCATGACGTTCTTGACGGTACGTTCGGAGTAGGACAGCTTGCCCGCGATCTCTCCGGTGTCGAGACCCTCGGCGACCAGGCGCAGGACGTCCACCTCGCGGGGCGCGAGCCCCAGTGAGGGGGCGCCGGGCCGTCCCGCCGAGCCCCGGTGCAGCGTGCCCACCTGGCTGATGAGCCGGCCGAGCAGGTCGGCGGGCAGGTCGCCGTCGCCGCGGGACGCGGCGAGCACCGCCTGCACCAGCCGGTGGGCGGTGGCCTCGTGGCGCCAGACGATGGCACCGACACCGCACTCGACGACGTCCAGGAGTTCACTCTCGCGGATCGCGCCGACCACGAGGACGGCGCGCGCGCCCTCGCTGCGCACGATCCGGCGCAGTCGGGTGAGCGCCGTCTCGTCGAGGGCGTCCTCGATGAGCAGGGCCACGGTGCCGGGGCCGGACTCCTCGCGCAGGTCGATCTCCGGGTGCCGGCGCAACTGGCTGATCGCGCCCTCGCGGCTGATCGGGTCCGGAGCGGACACCGACACCGGGACGCGTCGGTCGGTGATGCCGACGGCCGTGCCGGTACCGATGGCGGTTGTGGTGGTGGCCCGGGGTGAGTTGAGCAACCGTTTCCCCCCTGTTCACGAGCCCGCCGTCCGGCGCGGGCCGGTAGCGGATGAGCGTGTTCCACACTTCTGTGACTGCTGGGACCGCGCAATCGTGGAGCACCACGAGGCACACCACGAGACCAGCGCACCGACCGTCGCGAACGGGCTCGCGGTCAGACGTTTCAGCAGGTCAGGAGGGTTTCGCGCAAGGGCGCGCGGGTCCGTGGCGCCGGGCGGGGGCGACCGTGAGCCTCGCCACAGCCACGGTGTCGGCCACGACCGCGGCCGCGGTCACAGCCCGGCCCTGGAGACATCGTTGCCACGCGTGGGCCACTTCACACCACGCGCGCCCGCATTCGTACGTCTCACAGACCGGGGGAGCACCATCCACCACAGGAGGCACCGATGACCGGACCGCTCCGCGAACGCGACGCCGCCCACACGCTGTTGGCGGCCGAGACCGAGCGCGCACGCACCGGCACCGGCGGTCTCGTCCTGGTCCGCGGCGCCACCGGCACCGGCCGGACCGCCGTACTGGAGGCCGCCACCCGGCACGCCGAGGACCGCGGCCTGCGGGTGCTGAGCGCACGCTGCTCGCCCGAGGACACTGGGGTCGCCTTCGCCACGGTCCTCCAGCTCCTCGGCCCGGTACCGGAGTTCACGGACCTGGCACCCGGCGGCGACGACCGCGGCAGCGCGGCCCGGCTGTGGCGGCTGCTGCGCTCGTACGCGGACGAGGGCCCGTTGCTGGTGGCCGTGGACGACGTCCACCTGGCCGACGACGCCTCACGGCGCTGGCTGGTCGAGGCGGCCCGGCGCGTCGACCGATTACCGGTACTGCTGGTGGTCACCGAGCGCAGCCAGTACGACATCGCCCCGCGGCCCGCCGGACTGACCCAGGCTCTTTCCCCGTCCCTCGTGCGCACCCACACCCTCGCCCCGCTCAGCGACGCCGCGGCGGCCGGCCTGGTCCGGGCCGTCTTCCCCACGGCCGGACCAGGCTGGACGGCTCAGTGCGTGCGGGCCGGCGCCGGCAGTCCGCTGCTGCTGCACGCCCTGCTCGACGACCTCCGCGGCATCCCGCGGGGGGACGGCGACGCGCCCGGAGGCGCTCCGCCCCTGCCCGCCACCAGCGCCGCGCTGTACCCCGGGACGTACCCGGCGGCCGTCTCCTGGTGGCTGAACAGCGCCGGGCCCGCGACGGCCGACGTGGCCCGGTGCCTCGCGGCACTGGAACAGGCGTGGCCGCAGGACGAGGACGGCGACCCGGCCGACGACCCCGCGGACCTGCCGAGCGGACGCGGGGAGCTCTGGCATGCCCGCGTATCGCCCGGCGCGCGGCCGCCCCGCGCTGCCGCGGCACCCGAGGACGCGCGGACCGCGTCGTACGGGCAGGACGCGTGGACCGGGCCGTATGCCCAGGACGCGCTGCCCGGGCCGTATGCCCAAGGCGCGCTGCCCGGACCGTACGCCCAGGGCGCGCTGCCTGCTCCGGACGGCCAGGACACGCGGCGTACGCCGTACGTCCCGGGCGCACGGCACGCGCGGGGCGCGGGGAGCGACCAGTACGGGTGGGCCGAGAGCGGCCAGCACGCGCAGGCGGAGTCCGTGGGGCAGCACGGTCAGGGCGCTTCGCGTGCCGAGTACGGCCTGTATGCGGAGGCGGAGTCCGTGGGGCAGCCCGGTCAGGGCGCTCCGGGTGCCGAGTACGGCCTGTATGCGGAGGCGGAGTCCGTGGGGCAGCACGGTCAGGGCGCTCCGGGTGCCGAGCACGGCCTGTACGCGGAGGGCGGCCCGTACGCGCGGCCCGCCGCCCGGGGCCGTGCGGCGGCGGAGGCGGGGGCCGGTGACCCGGCCGACCTGCTCGCCGAGGCGGCCGGCGCCGACCCCGCGCGGGTCGCCGGGTGGCTCGCCGCCATGACCCGGCTGGGCCTGCTGCGCCCCGACGCCGCCGGCCGTCCCCGCTACGCGCATCCGCTGCTGCGCGACGCCGTGCTCACCGGCTGGCCCCGGCCCAGCCGGGAGGCGGCGCACCGGGCGGCGGCGGAGGCCATGGTGCGCCGGGGCGACCGGGTCGAGGCGGTCGCCCGGCATCTCCTGCGGACGCCGGCCGTCGGCCTGCCCTGGGCGCTGCGCGTCCTGCGCGACGCGGTCACGGTCGCCGTGCACGACGCCCGGCCCGACGACGCCGTCGGCTATCTGCGCCGGGCCCTGGACGAGCCGCTGCCGGACGGCCTGCGCCAGCGGCTGCTGACCGAACTGGGCTCCCTGGAGTACGCGTCGGCCGACGCCCCGGCGGCCATCGCGCGCCTCGCGGAGGCCCAGCACCTGCCGGCCGATCCCCGCAACCGGGTGCGTACGGCCGTCGCCCTCGGCACCGCCCTGGCGGGGCGCGGTGAGATCCGTACGGCCATGGAGGTGCTGCGCCGCACGGAGGACCGGCTGTCCGGCCACCCCGGTCTGGCCCGCACCGTGCAGGCCGCCGGTGCGCTGCTGTCCGACGTGGACCTGGCGACCCGGCAGGAGGTGTACCGGTGGCTGTGCGAGACCGGTGAGCACTCCCCGGAACTGCTGGGCACCGCCGGGCAGGCCCTCCTCGTGCGGTACGCGGCGACGGCCGCGCTGATCTCGGCCGAGGAGGCGATGACCCGGGTACGGGCCCTGCTGGCGCAGCCCACCGACCCGCTCGCCGAACCCTTCCTGCTGGGCACGGCCGCCGCGGTCGCCCAGTGGGCCGACGAACTCGACGAGGCGGACCGGCTCGTCGAGCGCGGCCTGGCCGGCCAGCACCCCGCACTGCTCCACCCGATGCAGCACGCGCTCCTCAACACCCGTGCCGACATCGCCGCGGCCCGCGGCGACCACGCCCGGCTGCTCGCCGCCGACGCCGCCGCGGCGGGCCCGGCACGGTCCCGCACCGGGCCCACCAACCGGGACGCCCACGTCCTGATGGCCCTCGTCCACACCGGCCGCGACGACGAGGCCGCGCGCCTCGCGAACGCCTTCGACCTGCGCCGGGCGCCGGAGGGCTGGGAACTGAACCGCTTCCTGTACGCGCGGGGCGTGCAGCGGGCCGCCGCCGGCGACCCGGCGGGCGCGCTCCACGACTTCCTGGAGTGCGGACGCCGGCAGACCGCCCGCGAGGTGGTCAGCCCGGTCGTCACCCCGTGGCGGACGGCGATCGTGGAGTGCCGGCTGGCGCTGGGCGGCGGCCGCGAGGCACTGGCGCTGGCGACGGAGGAACTGCGGCTGGCCCGGGTGTGGAACACCCCGCGCACGGTGGGCCGCGCCCTGCGCGTGCTGGGCACCGCGACCGGCGGGCGGCGCGGCCTGGAACTGGCCGAGGAGGCCGTGCGCATCCTGCGGGACGCGCCCGCCGACACCGACATGGAGCTGATCCCGGCACTGCTCGACCAGGGCCGTCAGCTCACCGCCGCCGGGGAGCGCGGCCGCGCCCGCGACTGCCTGCGCGAGGCGGCGGAGCGGGCCGAACGCAAGGGCGCCCTGCGGCTGCTGGACATGGCAGGGCAGGCCCTGCGTGAGAGCGGCGCCCGGGGCCCGGCGACCGCCCGGGCCGGCTCCGGGGCACTGACCGGCAGCGAGCGCCGTATCGCCGAACTGGCGGCCGACGGCCGCACCAACACCGAGATCGCCGAGCTGCTGCACCTGGCCCGCCGCACCGTGGAGACCCACCTGACGAACGCCTACCGGAAGCTGCGGATACGGCGCAGGACCGAGCTGCCCGGCGCGCTGGGCCGGGGCCGGCTCCGGGACGCGCACCCCACGGTGCGGGACTGACGACCGGCTCGGCCCCGCGGACCACCACGGGGGATCCGCAGGGTCAGGAGGTGCGTGCGGGCAGGGCCGGTTCGGCGGGCCCGCGGCGAACCCGGTCACCGACAGCTCACGCCGTCCGCAGCAGCCGCCCGATCTCCAGCTGCTCGGGCTCCAGCGGGTCGCCGTCCTCGACGTTCCACAGGCAGTTCTGCAGGACGCGGCCGAGCGACCAGGCGCGGGCCCGCTCGCGGTCCAGGCCGAGGACGCCGGTCATGGCGTTGAAACGCCACCGGGTCTCTGCCGGGTCGTAGCGGTTGTCGAGAGCCGGCAGCAGGTCGAAACCGGGGTCGCCGGCCAGGGGCTTGGGGTCGATGGCGAGCCAGGGGGCGCGGTCCGCGGCGAGGACGTTGTCGTAGTGCATGTCCCAGTGCAGCAGCCGGTCGCCGGGCTCGTCGGCGACCTCGCGCACGGCGGCGGCGCAGTCGGCGACCAGGCGGCGGTCCCGCGGGTCCGCGATGCGCTCGAGGACCCGCGGCGTCCGCTCCAGCATGCCCCGCGCGATGTCGCCGAGGCGGCGCACGCCCGGCGGCGCGGGGACCCTGGTGAGGTGGGCGAGCAGCCGGGCGATGACGAGGACGGCCTCGCGGGAGTCCTCGACGTGGCTGAGCATGCGGGCCGCGTCCAGGCGCTCCAGGAGCATGGTGCCGGTGGCCGCGTCGTGGTCGAGCAGCCGTACCGCGCCGTCACCGTCCCACAGCCGCAGGGCGACGGGCTCGCCCTCGGTCTCGGCGTCGAGGATCTGGAGCTTCAGCACGGCCGGTGTGCCGTCGCGGCGTACGACGGGCAGTACGAGGGCCGCCCAGCCGTGCATGGCGGGACCGTCGAGACGCAGCTCCCAGCGGTCCAGGAAGCCGGCCGCCAGCGCGGGCAGCGCGTCGATGAAGGCGCGGCCCGCCTCTCCGTTGTACTTCGCCTGCGAGGCGGCGAGCGCGTCCGGAACGTCGATCATGTCGGCCGACGCTACCTGGGGCACGGCGGAGAGGGCACGCGGATATCGAGCCTTTGCGGCCTCGGCGGTAACGGCGTGCCCGGTGGCCTAGGCGGTACCCACGACTCCCGCGTGGGCCTCCCGCGCGGGCCCCGCACAGGTCTTGCGAGGTGCGGGCCCCTCAGGCCACCGGCTCCGGCACCGGCCGGTCGTCGGCGGGGGCGTCGTGTTCCGGGGCCTTGGCCGTCACCATCAGGCCCGCGACGAGGCTCGCCAGCAGCATGACGCCGGCGGCCAGCCAGATGGCGACCGTGTAACCGTGCACGATGCCCTCCCGGACGACCGACTCCCGCCGCGACGGGTCAGTGAGGTGGGAGGCGACGTAGGACGCGCCGGCGCTGGTGGCGACGGTGTTGAGCAGCGCCGTGCCGATCGAGCCGCCCACCTGCTGCGCGGTGTTGACCGTCGCCGAGGTCACGCCGGAGTCCCGCGGGGCGACCCCGGCGGTGGCGGTGGAGAAGACCGGCATGAAGGTCAGGCCCATGCCGAGGCCCATCAGGATCAGCGCGGGCAGGAGGTCGGAGACGTACTCCGAGTCCACGGTCATCCGGGTGAGGACCACCATGCCGCCGGAGGCGAGCAGCATGCCGGGGACCATCAGCATGCGCGGGCCCACGCGGCGCAGCAGCCGGGCCGAGACCTGGGTGGAGCCGATGACGATCGTGGCGGTCATCGGCAGGAACGCCAGGCCGGTCCGCACGGGGGAGTAGCCGAGGACGGTCTGGAGGTAGTAGGTCATGAACAGGAACATCCCGAACATGCCGATGACGGCCAGCATCATCGTCAGGAAGCAGCCGGCGCGGTTGCGGTCGCGGATGACGTGCAGCGGCAGCAGGGGGCTCGGGGCACGGGTCTGCCACCACACGAAGACCGCGAGGAGTACGACGCCCGCGGCGAGCAGCGCCGGTACCAGCGGGTCGGTCCAGCCGCGCGGCTGCGCCTCGCTGAAGCCGTACACGAGGGCGCCCAGGCCGCCGCAGCCGAGGACCGCGCCGGGGACGTCGAGGCGGGCGCCGGTGTGGCCGGGCCGGTCGCGGAGCAGGACCAGGGCGCCGATCACGGCGACGACGGCGATGGGGGTGTTGACGTACAGGCACCAGCGCCAGTTCAGGTACTCGGTGAGCACGCCGCCGACGATGAAACCGACGGCGGCGCCGCTGCCGGCCAGCGTGCCGTAGATGCCGAAGGCCTTCCCGCGTTCCTTCGGGTCGGTGAAGGCGGTCGCCAGCAGGGACAGCGCGGACGGCGCGAGGACGGCGGCGAACACGCCTTGGAGGGCGCGGGCGCCGAAGAGCATCGCCGGGGTGGTGGCGGCACCGCCGATCGCGGAGACGGCGGCGAAGCCGACCAGCCCGACGACGAAGGTGCGTCTGCGTCCGACCAGGTCCGCGACCCGGCCGCCGAGCAGCAGCAGCCCGCCGAACGCGAGGGTGTAGGCGGTGATCACCCACTGGCGGTTGGCGTCGGACATGCCCAGGTCGCGCTGCGCGGAGGGCAGCGCGAGGTTCACGATGGTCGCGTCGAGTACGACCATCAGCTGGGCCAGGGCGATCACCACCAGCGCCCACCAACGGCGGGGGTCGGCCTCCGCGGGCGCGGCCGGCCCACCTGTCCAGGTGCCACTCATCTGGCCAGAAGAACATGAATCGGGACGTACCGCATCCCGTTCCGTGAGCTGCCGTCACTCGCTGTCACGCCGCCGCCCGGACGGGCACGGATCCGGGCCGGCCGCCGGGGGGCGTTTCCGTCTCGCGAGGAACCCCGCGGCTTCAGCCCCGTGGTTCAGCCCGTGAACTTCAGCCCCTGGCCTTCAGCCCCTGGCCTTCAGCCCCGGGCCGTCGACGTCGAGCTCCCGCCGTCCGAGGGCCAGGGACACCGCCGTCAGGGCGCTGTTGAAGGAGACCTCCGACAGCAGGCCCGGCGCGGCGACCTGGTCACCGGCGAGGTAGACGCCGTCGCCGCGGTCGACGGCGGGCCGGTCGCGCCACGTGGTGCCGGGCAGGTCCACGGCTCCGGTACGGCCGTTCGCGACCGCCTCGCGCCGCCAGGTGACGCGCTCGCGCCAGCCGGGGAATCCGAGATCGAGCAGCTGCTCGGCACGGGCGGTGCCGTCGGCCCTCGACTCGTCGGGCGCGATGGGGATCTGCCCCTGGATCAGCTGCTCGCCCGCCGGTGCCAGGGTGCGGTCCTGCGCCGTGAACCGCTCGAGCCAGCCCGGCGCGTCCAGGTCGGAGACCGCGAAGGCGTCACCGCGCCGGGTCCGTACGGCCAGGTCGACCAGGGTGGTGCGCCCGCTCGGCCAGGTCAGCGCGGGGTCGCCCAGCAGGCGGCGGGCGGCGTCCAGGGAGGTGGCGACGACGACCGGCGTGTCGGTCGGGACGGTGTCGACGCGGGAGAGCGTCTCCACCCGGACGCCGAGGTTCCAGGCCAGGGCGGCCATCCGGTCGACGACCTCGGACCAGCCGCCGCGCGGGTAGTGCGCCTCGGGCGGCAGCTTGGCGGCCCGGCGCAGGCGTTCCTGCACGAAGGCGGCGGACAGCGAGCCGGGGTTGTGGTGGAAGAGGGCGACGGCGCAGTAGTGGGCGGCGGCCCGGGCACCCTCCTCGCCCGCGATGCCGGCCGCCCAGGTCAGGAAGTCGGTGTCGACGGGTGCCGGCCCGACGCCCCGGCGCAGCAACTTGAGCATGGCGAGAGGCGGGGTGCGGCGCAGCACGCCCTTGTGGCGCAGCCGCAGCCGGGCCGCCTCCAGGGGCGGGAGCGGCGCGAGCGGACCGATCAGGTCGCGCTGTCGCAGCCATGCCCAGTGCGGGCCGCCGTTGTAGAGGGCGTGCGGGCCGTCGTTGGTCCGGTAGGGCCCGTCGGTGGTCCGGGCCCGTCCGCCGAGTGTGTGGTGGGCCTCGTGCACGGTGACCTCGGCGCCCGCCTCGGCGGCGGTGATGGCCGCGGTGAGTCCGGCGAAACCGCCGCCGATGACGGTGATGCGTTGCATGGCTGGGTTCTCCCTCGGGTCGCAGTCGCCTGGCTGATGCCTGTCTGCGAGTACGACGCCCGGCGCGGCGCCGAATGTGACATGAAGGCGGGAGGGACGGTGTTCGTGCAGGTCAGCACCGGTTGTCAGGGGTGGGGTGCAGCATGGGGGGCATGGTGAGGAGAGCGGTGGGTGGCGGCGGCGGTACGGGCGCGACGGGGGTGCGGGCGGCGCGGCGCCCGGAGCTGCGGCTGCCGCCGCTGGCGCCGTACGACGGAGACGAGCTGGAGCCGGACGGGGACTACGACGCGCTGGAGTTCCGGGAGACGAACCTCGCCGGGCAGGACGGCGCGGGCGCCCGCTTCATGGACTGCGCGCTGACGGGGTGCGCGCTGGACGAGGCCACGCTGACCCGGGCCCGGCTGCTCGACTCGGTCCTCACGGGCGTCCGGGGCGTCGGTACGCAGCTCGCCGAGGCGACCCTGCGCGACGTCGAGCTGGTCGACGCCCGTCTGGGCGGCACCCAGCTGCACGGTGCCGTCCTGGAGCGGGTGCTGGTCCGCGGCGGCAAGATCGACTACCTGAATCTGCGCCGGGCCCGGCTCAAGGACGTCGTCTTCGAGAGCTGCGTCCTGGTCGAACCGGACTTCGGGGGCGCCCGCCTGGAGCGGGTCGAGTTCGTGGACTGTGCCCTGAAGGGGGCGGACTTCAGCGCGGCGGCCCTCACGGACGTCGATCTGCGCGGCGCCGCACCGCTGGAGCTGGCCCGGGGCGTGGACCGCCTGTCGGGCGCGGTGATCAGCCCGGCCCAGCTGCTGGACCTGGCACCGGTGCTGGCGGCGGAGCTGGGGCTGCGGGTGCTGGCGCCCGGGTAGACGGCGGGAGCCGGGGGTGCGGTGCCGGCGCCCGGTGCTGGCGGCGGAGCTGGGGCTGCGGGTGCCGGCGCCCGGGCAGACGGCGGAGCGGGGGCCGCGGGGTACTGGCGCCGGGGTAGGGGTGGTGGACCGCGGGCCCGTGGATCGAGGGTCTGTGGACCGAGGGCCCGTGGATCGAGGGCCCGTGCATCGTGGGCCTGTGGACCGAGGGCCCGTTGCATCGTGGGCCTGTGGCCTGTGGCCTGTGGCCTGTGGGCGGCGGCCCGTGGGCCGTGGCGGTCAGGAGACCCGTGGGAAGCGGGCCTGGAGGGTCCAGATCGCCGGGTTGTCCGCCAGGTCGTCGTGCATGTCGGTGAGGTCGGCGATCAGGTCGTGCAGGAAGTCCCGGGCCTCCCGGCGCAGTTCGGCGTGGGAGAAGGAGAGCGGAGGCTCGGTCGCCGGCAGCCACTCCGCCTCGATGTCGACCCAGCCGAAGCGGCGCTCGAAGAGCAGGCGGTCGGTGGACTCGGTGAAGTCCAGCTCCGCCCGCTGCGGCCGGGCGGCCCTGGAGCCCGCCGGGTCCCGGTCGACGCGCTCCACGATGTCGCACAGCGCCCAGGCGAAGTCGAGCACCGGCACCCATCCCCAGGCCGTGGAGAACTCCCGGTCCGCCTTGGTGTCGGCGAGATACACGTCCCCGCAGAACAGGTCGTGCCGCAGCGCGTGGACGTCCGCACGGCGGTAGTCCGTCTGCGGGGGGTCGGGGAAGCGGGTGGAGAGGGCGTAGCCGATGTCGAGCACGCAGGTGATGGTGTCATGGCCGGGGAACCGGCTGCGGCATGCCGTTCGTGAGTCATGGTGGTGGGCGGCGCAACTGGCTTTGGAGCACCGGGTTTTCACACACATACCTCGTGTCTCTATCCTCAGGCGCACGGTGTCGCCAGGAACGAGGGAGCACGAATGAACGGGTTGGAGCCGGGCGATCCCGAATGGATCGGTACGTACCGACTGCTCGGCAGGCTCGGCGAGGGCGGCATGGGACGGGTGTACCTGGCGCGTTCCGACCGGGGCCGGACGGTGGCCGTCAAGACCGTCCGCGAGGAACTGGCCCGCCAGCCCGACTTCCGGCGGCGCTTCGCGCAGGAGGTGAGGGCGGCCCAGCGCGTCGGCGGCGAGTGGACCGCGCCCGTGCTGGACGCCGACACCCAGGCGCCGACCCCCTGGGTCGCCACCGGCTACGTCGCCGGCCCGTCGCTCGCCGAGGTCGTGGACCAGCAGTACGGGCCGCTGCCCCCTTCCTCCCTGCGGGTGCTGGCGGTGGGCCTGGTGCGGGCGCTGCAGACCATCCACGGCGCCGGTCTCGTGCACCGCGACCTCAAACCCTCCAACATCCTGGTGACCATCGACGGCCCCCGCGTCATCGACTTCGGCATCGCCCGCGCGCTGGACGTGTCCACGCAGTCCGCGGACGGGTTCACCCGGACGGGGGCCGTCGTGGGCTCCCCGGGGTTCATGTCCCCCGAGCAGGTGCGCGGGGAGAAGGTGTCGTACGCCAGCGACATCTTCTGCCTCGGCGCGGTGCTGGCCTACGCCGCGATGGGCCGGATGCCCTTCGGCACCGCCGAGGGCGGGATGCACTCGCTGCTCTTCCGCATCGCGACCGAGGAGGCGGACCTGTCCGGTACGCCCGAGGCGTGGCACGGCCTGATCGCCGCCTGCCTGGTGAAGGACCCTGACAAACGTCCCACGCCGGACGAGCTGCTGACGTCGATCGAGGACATGGAGGGCGCGGACGCCGCGCCGGGCGGTGCGTGGCTGCCCGGCGAGGTACTGGCGGAGCTGGGCCGGCACGCCGTGCAACTCCTGGACAGCGAGGACCCGGAGAAGCGTCTGCCGGTCGGGGCGCCGGTCGCGGGCTTCGGCCCGCCACCCACCGCGTACGGCCTGTCGACGCCCCCGGGCCCGGTCCCCACGCCGTTCGGTGCCCGGCCGGGCCCCCAGCAGGCTCCGGTGTACTCCACTCCCGCCCCCGTGCCGGCCTCCGCCCCCACCTCGGTCTCTCCCACCCCGTTCGCCCGGCGGCCCGTGCGCCCGCTCCGGGGCCTGGCCATGGTCCTGAACGCCTTCCTCGGCGTGTTCGCCCTGCTGCTGATGGCCCGCGGCGCCGTCCTCGGGGGGGTGTTCACCCAACTCGGCCGTCACGACGCCCAGGAGTCCCCGCACGTCATCGAGGGCTTCGACGACTGGGCGCTCGCGAGCGACCTGATCGACAGCCTGAGCGCGCTGGCGATCCTGGGGGTGGCGGGCGTGTGGGTGTGCTGGTTCCGCCACGTGTGGCTGAACGCCGACGCACTCGCGCCGGGCCGCATCCGCTACAGCCCCGGTCTGGCGGCGGGCGGCTGGTTCATCCCCGTCGTCAACTTCTACCTTCCCAAGCAGATCGCCAACGACATCTGGACGGCGACGACCGGCCGTCCGAAGGGCGCCGGGCGGTGGCTGCTGCACACCTGGTGGTGGTTCTGGCTCGCTCACTTCACGATGTTCGCGAACGACTCCTTCAGGGCCTGGAACGAGAACGACCTCGTGGAGGGCGCCAGGGAGTCCATCCTCAACTCGCAGTCCGCCAACGGTGTCGGCGTCGTGAGCGCCGTGCTGGCGATGGCCCTGGTCACCCGGCTCACGTCCCTCCAGCGGAACCGCGCCGCGCAGACCGCCTGAGCGGCTGGGGGAGACGACCGCGGAAGGGCTGAACACGGTCTCACGGCCTCTCCGGCCTGCCGTCTCCGTACAGCCAGTCGTCCCAGATCCCCGAGAAGTCCTCGTCCGGCGCCGACTTCTCCACGTACGCCGTGAAGTCCCCGGTGTCCGCGTTGCCGTGGCGGTGGGTGGCGGCCCAGCCCCGCAGGAGGGCCAGGAAGGCGTCGTCGCCCACCGTCCGGCGGATCTTGTGCAGGACCATCGCGCCGCGCTGGTACACGGGGCTCGCGGAGATGTGCTCCGCGCCGGGCGGGTCCGCGGGCGGGAACGCCCAGATCGAGTCGTTCGCGTCCTCGTCGGGGTAGTAGGTCCCGTCGTAGAGGGCGTCGAAGGTCTCCTGCGCGGTGTCCCCGCCCTCGTCCTCCTCCCACAGCCACTCGGCGTAGGTGGCGAAGCCCTCGTTGAGCCACATGTCGCGCCAGGTCTTCGGGCTGACCGAGTTCCCGTACCACTGGTGGGCGAGTTCGTGGACGAGCAGGACGGTGTCGGGGGCGCCGGGGAAGTAGGGCCGGTTCTGGGTCTCCAGGGCGTAGCCGGCGTCCTCGACGCGGTCGACGATCGCGCCGGTGGAGGAGAAGGGGTACGGGCCGAAGTTCTCCTGGGCCCATGCCATGACCTCGGGAATCCGCCCCAGGACCGCCCGGCTCGCGTCGGCCTGCTCCGGGTCGACGGCCGTGTACACCGCCAGACCGTCGTCGGTGGTGGACCGGTCGGTCTCCCAGTCCCCGACGGCGACCGTGACGACGTGGCTCGACATCGGCTCGGCGGTGCGCCAGGTGAACGTCGTGCGGCCGTCGCGGGTGGTCTCGCCCGTCAACTCGCCGTTGGAAACGGCCCCGAGCCCCTTCGGCACGGTCACCGCGAGGTCGTACGTGGCCTTGTCGGAGGGGTGGTGGTTGCCGGGGAACCAGGCCATCGAGCCCGTCGGCTCGCCCAGCCCGACCGCGCCGTCGGCGGTGGGCAGCCAGCCCTCCTCGGAGCCGTCGGGGTCGGTCACCGTCACCGGGTCGCCGGAGTAGCGGACGGTCACGCGGAACGTCTCCCCGTCGTCCAGCTCGTCCGCCGGGCGGACGGTCAGCTCCTGGCCGGCCCGGTTGAAGCGCGCCTCCCGGCCCTCGACGGTGACCTCCTCGACGTCCAGGCCCTTGAGGTCGAGGTTGAAGGCGGACAGCTCCTGGGTGGCGCGGGCGGTGACCGTCGTGGTCCCGGTGAGGTGCTCGGCGTCGGGGTCGTAGGCCAGGGTCAGGTCGTAGTGGCTGACGTCGTAGCCGCCGTTGCCTGCCTTCGGGAAGTACGGGTCGCGCACGCCCGAGCCGCCGGGAGTGCCGTCGACTCCGCCGCCGCCGCTGCACGCCGCGAGGAGGGTGACGGTGGCGGCGGCAACGAGCAGACGGGGGGTGCGCACGTCGTGATCCTATGAGGCGTTTCACGTGAAACGCCCGTTGGGATGCCCCGTTGGAACGCCCGTTGGGATGCCCCGTTGGAACGCCTTGGGACGCCTGTGGGGACGCTTGGTGGGACCGCCTGTGGGGACCGGCTGTCGGGGCCGCAGACATGCGTGAGGCCCCGGCGGTGCCGGGGCCTCACGTCGGCGGTTCGCTGTCGCGGACCGACCGTCAGACGTTCACGCCGAAGTCCTGGGCGATGCCCACCAGGCCGGAGGCGTAGCCCTGGCCGACGGCGCGGAACTTCCACTCGGCGCCGTTGCGGTACAGCTCGCCGAAGACCATCGCGGTCTCGGTGGCCGCGTCCTCGGACAGGTCGTAGCGGGCGATCTCGGCGCCGCCGGCCTGGTTGAGGATGCGGATGTAGGCGTTGCGCACCTGGCCGAAGTTCTGCGAACGGTTCTCGGCGTCGTAGATCGAGACCGGGAAGACGATCTTCTCGATGTCGGCCGGCAGGCCGGCCAGGTTGACGTTGATCGCCTCGTCGTCGCCGGCGCCCTCGCCGGTGCGGTTGTCACCGGTGTGGACGATCGTGTTGTCCGGCGTCTGCTTGTTGTTGAAGAAGACGAAGTGGGCGTCGGAGTAGACCTTGCCCTGCGTGTTGACCGCGATCGCGGAGGCGTCGAGGTCGAAGTCGGTGCCGGTGGTGGTACGGACGTCCCAGCCGAGGCCCACGGTGACTTCGGTCAGGCCCGGAGCCTCCTTGGTGAGCGAGACGTTGCCACCCTTGGACAGGCTTACAGCCATTGTTGGGAGTCCCTTCCTTCGTTTACTTACGGCAAGAAAGCTACAGCTATCCCCATGAACGACGAGAGGGGTCCACAAGGTTCCTGCTCTCTTTACTTTCTTTACCGAGGCCGGGGCCGAGGATATTGGGGTGACGCGGGCCGCCCGGGGACGGGAACATGGACGGCATGTCCGGTCCCCATGTCATCCGCGGCTCCGTCTCCCTGCCCGAGGCCGAGCTCGTCTGGCGTTTCTCGCGCTCCTCGGGGCCCGGTGGGCAGCACGTCAACACCACGGACACGGCGGTGGAGCTCCGCTTCGACCTGGCGAGGACCGAGTCCCTGCCCGAGGTGTGGAAGCGGCGGGCGCTGGAGCGGCTGGCCGGGCGCCTGGCCGACGGGGTCGTCACCGTCCGCGCCTCCGAGCACCGCTCGCAGTGGCGCAACCGCGAGACCGCCGCGGTGCGCCTCGCGGCGCTGCTCGCCGAGGCCACCGCGCCCCCGCCCAGGCCCCGCAGGCCCACCCGCATACCGCGCGGCATCAACGAACGCCGGCTGCGGGAGAAGAAGCAGCGCTCGGAGACCAAGCGGGGCCGCTCCCCGAAGAACTGGGACTAGCCGGAGGACCGGGAGCCGGCTCGAAGAGCCGGAACCGGCCCGAGGCGCCGGGCCCGAGGCGCCGGGCCCGAGGCGCCGGGCCCGAAGAGCCGGGGCCGAGGCGCCGGGTCCGGCCCGAAGGGACCCGACCGGCCTGAAGAGCCCCGACCGGCCCGAGGAGCCGGGGCCGACCCGAGACGCCGGGACCGGCCTGAAGAGCCCCGACCGGCCCGAGGAGCCGGGGCCGACCCGAGACGCCGGGACCGGCCTGAGACGCCGGGACCGGCCCGAAGAGCCGGGGCCAGTCCGAAGAGCCAGGCCCGGCCCGAGGTGCCGGGACCGGTCAGTCCACCTCCAGCACGCCCACCGTCTGGCCCTCGCTCGTCTCCCCGTCGGGACGGAAGCCCAGGCCCAGGTAGAAGCCCCCGGGGCCGTCCGGGCCCGGATGCCACGTCACCCAGCACTCCTTGCCGCCGCGCCGGCGGACCTCCCGCGCCACCGACTCCACGGCGAAGCGGCCGTAGCCCCGGCCCTGCTCGCCGGCCGCGATGTTCAGCCGCCACAGCCCGGAACGCAGCACGCTGCCGTCCTCGTACCAGTCGATGTCGAAGAAGGCCATGAGGAAGCCGACGGGGCGGTCGCCGTCGACGATCAGGCGGGGCCAGGCCACCCCCGGGTGGAGGTAGGCCTCGGCGAGGGACGTCACCACCGGTTCGACGGCGGCCTCCTGGTCGGGGCGGACCCGGATGCCGACCGCGGCTTCGAAGTTCGCGCGAGTGATCTCTTCGAGGCGGAGCGTGGTGCTGGGCGTCATGCCCGCACCCTAGGCACGCGGTGTGAGGGCGGGCGAGCCGATTACGGCTCAGCCCAGCTGCCGGTACCGCCCCTTGAAGTACGCCAGCGGTCCTCCGTCGGGGCTCGGCAGACCGGCGGTCAGCACGCGGCCGATCACCAGGGTGTGGTCCCCGGCCGGCACCCGCTGCTCGGTGCGGCACTCCAGGGTCGCCAGCGCCCCGCCCACCAGGAGGGCCCCGGACTGCTCGCCCCGCAGGCAGGGGAGGTCCGCGAAGAGGAGCCGGTCGCTGACGCGGCCCTTCATCGCGAAGCGGCCCGCGACGTGCCGCTGGCTCTCGGACAGGACGGAGACCGCCCACAGGGGCTGCTCGGCGAGCAGGTCGTCCATGCGGGAGCCCTCGCGCAGGCTGACCAGGACCAGCGGCGGGTCCAGGGACACGGACATGAACGCCGTGGCCGTCATCCCGACGTCCTCGCCGCGCGGGGCCTGCGGGTCGTCGGGGTCGAGCGGCGGCTCCTGCGCGGTCACCAGGACCACGCCCGAGGCCAGCCGGGACATGGCGGCACGGAACTCCTCGTTGCTCACCCCCTCAGCATGCCCGGGGGCGGGCGACGGCAACGGGAACGCGGGGGGCGTGAGGGACGGAGAGTTCGGCACGCCGTCACGCTAATCGCCGGGCCGCCGGCCCCGCATCGGCCCCTGGACCGAACCGGGGCCCGAACCGGGACCTAGGACCACAGAACGAGCTGTGCGCATACCTACAAACTTTGCGTTCGGTAAACGCACCGGGAAACCGCAGAAACACCACTCAATTGTTCATCTTTCGCTGTGACTTGAGTCACAAGGAGCGGTAATTGTTGACCCTGTGTACCGAGTGGGCAGCGCGCTGTGATTCAGTGGCGGGGAACCTGCAAGGGCACCATCAGTAAAGGCGCCGAAGAGAACCCTTGATGCACTGCGAGGTCTCGGGGGGAGGGCGAGCATGGAGACCGAGTCGGAGCCCTACGTCCGTCTTGCGTCCCTGCGTCAGCTGCACCAGGCCATGGCCGACATGAACACGGCCCGCAGTCTGGCCGACACCCTGCAGACCGTCGCCGACGGCGTCGTCCACGCCCTCGGGTACGAACTGGCGTGCGTCAACCTGGTCCGCCCCGACGGCGACCTCGTCGTGGCGGCCTTCGCGGGGAACCAGGCCGCCGAGGCACTGATCACCGGCCGGGTCGGCTCGCGCGACTCCTGGGACCGCCGCCTGGCCATGGGCGAGCAGTGGGGCGACCTGATCTTCATACCCCACACCGAGGGCTGGATCCTCGACGACGACGACGTCCCCCAGTGGTACACCGACGGGCCCGCGCCCCGCTTCGAGGACGAGTGGCACCCCTCGGACCGGCTCTTCGCCCCGATGTACGCGCCCGGCCCGCAGGGCGGCGGCAACAGCGGCGAGCTGGTCGGCGTCCTGTCCGTGGACCGGCCGCGCAACGGCCGCCGCCCCGGCGCCTGGGGCCGCGAGGCCCTGCAGATGTACGCGTTCCAGGCCGCCATCGCGATCAGCAACGCCCGGCTCCGCTCCAACATGCAGCGCGCCCTGGTCCGCCTGGAACGCGACCAGCAGGCGCTCAGGGCCAGTGAGGAAAGCTTCCGCCAGGCCTTCGAGTACGCCCCCTCCGGCATGGCCATCGCCGAGATGGGCGGCGACCAGCACGGCCGCATCCTGCGCACCAACGACGCCCTGTGCCGCCTGCTCGGCCGCCCCGCCTCCGCGATGCGCCGCTACGCCTTCTCCGACCTCGTCCACCCCGAGGACATCGGCACCCTGCTGCGCACCTCCGCCGAGGGCGGCCGCGCCGAGCTGCGCCTGGGCCGCCGCGACGGCACCTACGTGTGGGTCTCCCTGCGCAACAGCGTCGTCGCCGACGCCGCCGACGGGCCGCGTTTCCTGCTCAGCCACGTCGAGGACATAGAGGAGCGCAAGCGCCGCGAGCTCCAGCTCGCCCACCGCGCCTCCCACGACTCCCTCACCGGCCTGCCGAACTCCGCCGAGCTGCGCTCCCGTCTCGCCGCCCGGCTGTGCCGGCGCCCGCAGTCGTCCCACGCGGGCGTCGTGGACGCCATGGACGCCGCCTACGGGGACTCCGCCGTGTTCGACTCCGGCGGCCACACCTTCGACTTCGGGGCGGCCGCCGAGCCGTACGGCGCCTACGACCACCACGTGCACGCCGTCGCCCCCGAGGACGGCCGGGACGACGGCACCAAGGGCCTCGCGGTCCTCTTCTGCGACCTGGACGGCTTCAAGTCGATCAACGACCGGTTCGGGCACAACGCCGGCGACGCCGTGCTCATCGAGGTCGCCCGCCGGCTCAGCGACGGCGTGCGCGACGGCGACACGGTGGCCCGGCTCGGCGGTGACGAGTTCGTGATCCTCGCCAACGGGCTCGGCCAGGCCGACGCCCAGGACCTCGCCGTACGCCTGCGCAACGAGATCATCCAGCCGATCCGGGCCGAGGGACGGGCCGTCCGCGTGGGCGCCAGCTTCGGCATCGGGTGGGCCCACTGCGGCATGACGGCGGACGAAGTGCTGAAGTCCGCCGACGAACGGATGTACGTCGAGAAACGATCTCGTCCCAAACAGCACCGCCGAGCCGGATGATCACCAGGTCAGCGCGTTGATGCGGTATGAGTCACCCGTTCGGGTCAGTGGGAGCGGGTAGGCTCGCTGTCTCACACCCGTACCGCACACGCACCGCATCTGGTTAGGAGACCTAGGGATGACGCCCGGCAACAACGGCGCGAGCACGCCCGAGGACGACGACCCCTTCGGCTACCTCTACGCCGACGGGCAGGCCAACGGAGCCCAGCCGCCGTCCGGTGGCTACGGCTACCCGAACTCCGTCAACCGGGTGCGTCCCGTCGGCACACGGCAGTACGGGGCACCGCAGGGCCAGGCCGGGCCGGCCGGCGCCTACGGCCAGGCCGCCCCGCAGCAGCAGGGCGCCTACGGCCAGCCGCAGGGCCACGGCAGGCCCAACGCGCACTACGCCGCGCCGGAGACCTTCCCCGGCGGCGGTGCTCCCAACGCCCCGCAGCACTCCGGGCACGGCGGGGGCGGCGGACGGCGCGGCCCCAACACCAAGGGCCTGCTGATCGGCGCGGTCGCGGTGGTCGCCGCGGTGGTCGTCGGTATCGCCGTGGCCATGGCCAGCAGCGGCTCGGACGACGAGAAGGGCGGCAACGAGGCCGCGGGCGACCCCACCCCGACCCAGTCCCAGACCACCGACCCGAGCCCTTCGGCCAGCAAGGGTGCCGAGGAAGAGGCGGAGCTCCCGGCGGTCGACGCGAAGGCGCTGCGGCTGTCGCCCGGCGTGGCCACCGCCTCGGAGATCGAGGGCGCCCGGTCGGACGGCGGCGTCTATGTGGCCAACCTCAACCAGCCCGGTGCCTCGGTCACCTGGACCGTGGACGGCATCCCCGAGGACGGCCTCTACACCCTGTTCACCGGGTACAGCGCGGCCGGCGAGGACCAGTCGATGACCTTGACGGTCAACGGCAAGGAGTTCGGCAGCAAGCTGAACATGGGCAACTTCACCGGCGCCAAGGACGGCGACTTCGCCAAGGGCTGGACCACCACCTACGCCTGGCCCACCCTGAACAAGGGCACCAACACCATCTCGCTCTCCTGCGCCGACGGCGACAAGTGCAACGTGCTGCTGGACCAGTTCTCCCTGAAGAAGGGCCAGGTCAAGGAGTAGGGGTAGGGCGCCGCGGGCCGGGGCGTCACGCCGCGTCGGCCTCCGCCGTCACCGCGACCCCGCGTCCGAGCAGGTCCTCGTACGCCGCCCGGTCGAACTCGCCCGCCACCGGTGCCAGCACCGTCGCCGTGGACAGGGCGACCGCGCGGGCCAGGCGGTCCGGCCAGGGCAGGTTCTCGACCAGGCCGGAGAGCAGTCCCGCCACCGCCGAGTCGCCCGCTCCCGTCGGATTGCCGTGCACGTGGGCGGGCGGGGCGGCGCGCCAGCGGCCCTCCGGGGTCACCGCGAGCAGCCCCTCGGCGCCCAGTGAGGCGACCACCGAGCGGGCACCGCGGCGCCGGGCGTCCTGCGTGGCCCGCAGCGGTTCGTGCGAGCCGGTCAGCTCGGCCAGCTCCTCGGCGTTCGGTTTGATCAGGTCCGGGCGGGCGGCGAGCCCCCGGCGCAGCGGCTCCCCGCCGGTGTCCAGCAGCACCGGCACGCCCGCGGCGCGCGCCGTGCGCACCAGCCCGGCGTAGGCGCCCACCGGAACGCCCGGCGGCAGGCTCCCGCACAGGGCCACCGCGCAGGCACCGGCGAGCAGGTCCTCGTAGACGTCCTGGAAGGCGTTCCACTCGGCGGGTGCGACGGCCGGTCCGGGCTCGTTGAGCTGGGTGGTGTCGCCGGTGCGCTCGTCCACGACGGCGACGGTGCGCCGGGTCGCCCCCGCGACCGGCACGAGCGCGTCGGTCACCCCGGGCACGCCGGTGAGCCCCTCGCGCACGGTGTCACCGGTGACGCCGCCCGCGAAGCCGGTGACCGTCACCTCGTGCCCGAGGGCCGCCAGCACCCGGGCCACGTTCAGCCCCTTGCCGCCGGGCCGCTCCGTCACCTCGGTGACCCGGTGGGAGGCGTGGGGCCTGAGGCGCGGGACACGGTAGGTGATGTCGAGAGCGGTGTTCAGCGTGACGGTGAGGATCACCCGTGTCGCCCGTGTCGCCCGTGTCGCCCGTGTCGCCTGCGTCACCTGTGCCGACCTCCCCCGATCGCCTGGCAGCCGCCCGCGCAGGGGCGGCCTTCCGTGGACACGATCATGCCAAAAGGGCGGCGGTCGGCCCACCCCCCGGTCCACCCCCGGCCCGGCCACCGCGGCCGGCCCGGGAGCGGACCCGGGGACGGATCAGCCCAGTCGGGGATCGACCACCCATTCGCCCCGGCGCATGACGCCCACCAGGTCGAACGCGGCGTCCAGGACCACCAGGTCGGCGTCCTTGCCGGGCTCCAGGGAGCCGATCCGGTCGTCCAGGCCCAGCAGCCGGGCCGGGTTGGCGGAGATCGCCGCGACGACGGCCTCCACGGCCAGCCCGTCCACCGTCACCGCCCGCTTGAAGGCGCGGTCCAGGGTGAGCGTCGAGCCCGCGATCGAGCCGCCCTCCACCAGCCGGGCCACGCCGTCCGCGACCTCGACCTCCATCGGACCGAGCAGGTAGCGGCCGTCGCCGAAGCCGGCCGCGTCCATCGCGTCGGTGATGAAGGCGACCCGGGCGGCGCCCGCGTGGTGGAACGCGAGCTGGAGCGCGGCCGGGTGCAGATGGGTGCCGTCGTTGATCAGCTCGACGGTGACCCGCTCGTCCTCCAGCAGTGCCGTGATCGGGCCGGGGGCGCGGTGGCCGAGCGGCGGCATCGCGTTGAAGAGATGCGTGGCGACCGTCGCGCCCGCGTCGATCGCCTGGAGCGTCTGCTCGTACGTCGCGTCCGTGTGCCCGATGGCAGCGATCACACCGTGCTCCGCGAGCAGCCGTACGGAGTCCAGACCGCCCGGCAGCTCGGTGGCGAGCGTCAGCATCTTCGCGTGGCCGTGCGCGGCGTCGACGAGCTTGCGGACCTCGGCCGGATCGGGGTCGCGCAGCAGCTGCTCGTCGTGCGCGCCCTTGCGGCACGGGGAGATGAACGGCCCCTCGAAGTGGATGCCGGCGACGTCGCCCTGCTGGGCCAGCTCGGCGAGCAGCCCGGCCTGCCGGGCCAGGAAGTCCAGGTCGCCGGTGACGGCGGAGGCGACCACCGTGGTGGTGCCGTGCAGGCGGTGGGTCTCGACGCCCTTGAGGACGTCCTCGGCGGTGCCGCCGGTGAAGGAGGCGCCGCCGCCCCCGTGGTTGTGGATGTCGACGAAGCCGGGGACCACCCAGTGGCCCGACAGGTCGAGGACCTCGGCCTGAGGGGGCGCCGTGTCCGCGATCCGCGTGCCGTCGACGATCACGCGGCCGTCGTCCACGGTCCCGGTGGGCAGTACCACCCGGGCACCGGCGAGAACCTTGCTTGGGGCCATCAGGTGGTTACCTCCGGGGGAGTCACGGTCGTGGAAGCGGAAGAAGTGGTGCTGAGCGGTTCCGTGCCGAGCGGTTCGGTGCCGGTCCCATCGGTGCTCCGATCGGTGCCGGTGCCGGTGCCGGTGCCGATCGGGCCGGTGCCGGTGCTGGTTGGGCCGGTGCCGGTGCGGCCGGCGTCGAGCAGGTCCCAGGCCATGAGCCCGGCACCCAGGCAGCCGGCGGTGTCCCCCAGCGCCGCGGGGACGATCTCCGGAAGCTTCTGGAAGGTGACCCGCCGCCGGACGGCGTCCCGCAGCGGTGTGAACAAGGTTTCCCCCGCCTCGGCGAGGCCGCCACCGATGATCAGGACGCGCGGGTCCAGCAGAGTGAGCGCGGTGACCAGTCCGTCGGCGAGCGTGTCCACCGCGTCCTGCCACACGGCGGCGGCCCGCGCGTCCCCCGACGCCACGGCCCGGGCGCAGCCGGCGGCGTCCGCGTCCGGGTCGCCGCAGGCCTCGGCCCACGCCTGGCCGACCGCCGACGCGGACGCGAACCGCTCCAGGCAGCCGCGCTGCCCGCACGGGCACGGCGTCCCGCCGGGACGTACGACGATGTGGCCGATCTCGCCCGCGAAGCCGTGGGCGCCCGACTCCACCCGGCCGTCGATGCCGATGGCGCCCGCGATGCCGGTGCCCAGCGGCACGAACAGGAACCGGTCGGCCCCCTGACCGGCCCCGACCCGCCCTTCGGCGAGCCCGCCGGTGCGCACGTCGTGGCCGAGGGCGACCGGGACGGAGCCGAGCCGGTCGCCGAGCAGCGCCCGCAGGGGGACGTCGCGCCAGCCGAGGTTGGCCGCGTACACGGCGGTGCCGTTGGCCTCGTCGATGATGCCGGGGACGGCCACGCCGGCGGCGCGGGCGGGCTCGCCGAACCGGTCGGCGCCGTAGGCGCGCAGTTCGGCGGCGAAGTCCAGGATGCCCGCGACGACCGCGTCGGGCCCGCGGTCGCGGCCGGTGGCCCGGCGTGCCTGATGCAGCAGCTCGCCCCCCGGCCCGGCCAGGGCGGCCTTCATCCCGGTGCCGCCCACGTCGAGGGCGATGACATGTCTCACGGGGGACAGTGTGGCCCGTTGACCCGGGAGAGGTCTAGTCCACTGCCGTGGTGTAGACCTTAATCCGTTAAACGAACAAGCGAACTAGCGAACGCGTAAGCAAAGCAGCGAACGACACAAGTCGTCGGCAGGGTTGGGGAATCAGGGTGCAGCGGCGTAGGACAGGAACGATCGCGGTGGTGTCCGCACTGGGCATGGCAGCGGTCCTCGGCGGCTGCGGGCTCACCGGAGACTCCGGCGAGGTGACGCTGAAGCTGGTGGCCGCCGACTACGGCGACAGCAAGGCCAACAGCTCGCAGAACTACTGGGACGAGCTGGCCAAGGCCTACGAGGCCAAGCACCCCGACGTGCACGTGGACGTCACCGTGTACTCCTGGAACGACGTGGACCGCGAGGTCCGCGAGATGGTCGAGGCCGGCAAGGCCCCCGACATGGCGCAGATCGGCGCCTACTCCGACTACGCGGACAAGGACCTGCTCTACCGGGCCGACGACCTGCTCTCCATCCCGGTCCAGGCCAACTACGTCTCGCAGCTCGCCGGCGCCGGCCAGGTCAACGGGGTGCAGTACGGCCTGCCCTTCGCGGCCTCCACCCGCGTGCTCTTCTACAACAAGACCCTCTTCGACAAGGCCGGCGTCACCCCGCCCAAGTCCTGGGACGACCTCGCGAAAGCGGCCGAGGAGCTCAAGAAGGAGGGCGTGAAGTTCCCGTACGCCCTGCCGCTGGGCCCCGAGGAGGCGCCGGCCGAGACGGTGCAGTGGCTGCTCAGCGGCGGGGGCGGCTACACCGACGACGTCGGCACCTACTCCATCGACTCGCCGCAGAACGTCACCACCTTCACCTGGCTCAAGGAAGAACTGGTCGGCAAGGGCCTCACCGGCCCGGTCGCCCCCGGCAAGCTCAACCGGGCCGACGCCTTCGCCGCCTTCGCGAACGGCGACGTCGGCATGCTCAACGGACACCCCACGCTGATGAAGACGGCGTCCGGCAAGGGCGTGAAGTACGGCATGGTGCCGACCCCCGGCATCGACGGCGCCAGCAGGAACACGCTCGGTGTCACCGACTGGATGACCGCCTTCAAGAAGAACGGCCACCAGGAGGAGATCGGCGACTTCCTCGACTTCGTCTACAGCGACGAGAACGTCCTCACCTTCTCCCGCCAGTACGACCTGCTGCCGGTGACCACCTCCGCGTCCCAGGTCATGAGCACCGCGGCGGAGGACAAGGACCTCCAGCCCTTCCTGAACGAGCTGCTGCTCTCCGAGCTCTACCCGGTCGGCAAGACCTCCTGGGCCTCGGTCAGCGCGGACATCAAGAAGCGCATCGGCCAGGCGGTCGCCCCCGGCGGCAGCACCGAGCAGGTGCTCGACCAGATCCAGGCGACGGCGATGCGGGCGGGCAGCGCGGAGTAGGGAGCGGCGGAGCAACGGAGCGGCTGAGCAACGGGCAGCGGGGCAGGAGCGCGGGGGCCGCTGTCGGTGGCGGACGTTACGGTGCCGTACATGGACCTGGGACAGAGGGAGCGGAACATCCTCGCGCTGGAACGCCGCGGTTTCCCCGGCCCCGGCGCGAAGGAGCGCGCCATCCGCGAGGAACTGGGCCTGGCCCCCGTCCGCTACTACCAGCTCCTCAACGCCCTCCTGGACGACCCCCGCGCCCTGGCGGCCGACCCGGTGACGGTCAACCGGCTGCGCCGGATACGGGAGGCACGGCGCTCGGAGCGGTGACGGCGACCGGACCGGACGGTACCGGACGGACCGGAGGGCAAGGCTCCGCCCGGTACGCCTGCCTCCGGCTCCTCCGGCTCCTCCGGCTCCTCCAGGCGTCGTCCCGGCACCGTGCCGCGATGGCGGGCCGGCCGCCGACCTTCGCCGGGCCGTCGACCTTCGCCGGGCCGTCGGCGTCCGCCGGGCCGTCGGCGTCCGCCGGACTGTCGCCGTACGAGCCATGCGTGCCCCCGCGCCGACGGGATAGGTTCGCGGTATGGGCAGCCACCAGGACTCCACCCGTGACGACTCCCCGGACCACCTGCCGACGCCCGCGACGGAGGCCGGACGCGAAGGGCTCGACGCCCTTCTCGCCCGTCCCGGCCGCGCGGTGGTCGCGTTCGACTTCGACGGCACGCTCGCCCCGATCGTCGCCGACCCCGACCGGGCCCGCGCCCACCCGGACGCCGTACCGGCGCTCGCGACCCTCGCCCCGAAGGTCGCCGCCGTCGCGGTGATCACCGGCCGCCCCGCCGAGGTCGCCGTCCACCACGGAGGCTTCGCGGGCGTCCCCGGCCTCGACCACCTCGTCGTCCTCGGCCACTACGGCGCCGAACGCTGGGACGCCGCCACCGGCACCCTCACCGCCCCCGACCCGCACCCCGGCGTCGCCGCCGTCCGCGCGGAACTGCCCGGCCTGCTGGAGCGGTCCGGCGCGGGGGAGGGCACCTGGGTCGAGGAGAAGGGCCACGCGGTCGCCGTCCACACCCGCCGCGCCCCCGACCCCCGGGCCGCCTTCGACGCCCTGCGCGCCCCCCTCACCGACCTGGCCGCCCGCCACGGCCTGATCGTCGAGCCGGGCCGCATGGTCCTGGAACTGCGCCCACCCGGCATGGACAAGGGCGCCGCCCTGCGGGCGTACGTCCGGGAGCTCGACACGGGCGCCGTCCTCTACGCCGGCGACGACCTGGGCGACCTCCCCGCCTTCGCGGCGGTCGACGCCCTCCGCGCGGAGGGCACCCCCGGCCTCCTGGTGTGCAGCGGCAGCGACGAGGTCCCGGACCTGCGCGCACGGGCGGACGTGGTGGTCGACGGCCCGACGGGAGTGGTGGCACTCGTCCGCGCCCTGGCGGACGCCACCTGACCGCGGGCGGTCGTGCCGCCCGGGGTGGGCGCGGCGGCACCCGGCAGGGTCCCGGCCTCGCGCCCCGCCCCACCCCCGGCGCCGGTCATCCGCCCCAGCCCGCCCGGCGCCGGTCTCCGGCCGTCAGGACCTCAGAGCCTCCAACTGCTCCAGGAACCACCGCGCCGGAGGCAGCGCCGTACCCGCCGCGGCCAGCCGCTTCGACCGCTCCGCCCGCTCCCCGGGCCCCACCGACAACGCCTCGTGCAGCGCCTGGGCCGTCCCCGACACGTCGTACGGATTCACCACCACCGCGTCCTCACCCAGCTCCTCGTACGCCCCCGCCTCCCGCGACAGCACCAGCACGCACCCCTCGTCGGAGACGACCGGCACCTCCTTCGCGACGAGGTTCATGCCGTCCCGGACGGGGTTGACCAGCGCCACGTCCGCCAGCCGGTACGCCGCCAGCGACCGCGCGAAGTCGTCCTCCACGTGCAGCACGACCGGCGTCCACCCCGCCGTCCCGAACTCCGCGTTGACCGAGTCCGCCACCCGCCGCACCTCGGCGGTGTAGTCCCGGTACACGGCGAGGTCCTGCCGCGACGGATACGCGAACGCGACGTGCACGACCCGCTCCCGCCACTGAGGCCGGCCCGCCAGCAGCTCCCGGTACGCCAGCAGCCCCCGCACGATGTTCTTCGACAGCTCGGTCCGGTCCACCCGCACGATCGTCTTCCGCGCGGTCCCGTCCGGGCCCTCCCCGATCTCCGCCCGCAGCGCCGCCATCCGCTCGTCCACGTCGGCCTCGTGCGAGCGCTGCCGCAGGAACTCCGCGTCCGCCCCGAGCCCGTGCACGCCGGTCTCCGTGCCGCCGGTCCCGCCCACCAGGGCGTCGCAGCACGCGGTGAACGCGTCGGCCCAGCGCCGGGTGAGGAACCCGAGCCGGTCGGCGCCGAGCATGCCGCGCAGCACCTGCTCGGCGATGTCGTCCGGCAGCAGCCGGAAGTAGTCGACCGGCGCCCACGGCGTGTGCGAGAAGTGGCCGATGCGCAGGTCCGGCCGGAGCTCGCGCAGCATCCCGGGCACCAGCGTCAGGTGGTAGTCCTGCACGATCGCGACCGCGCCCTCGGCGGCCTCCTCGGCCAGCGCCTCGGCGAAGGCCCGGTTGTACGCCTCGTAGGAGGCCCACTGCCGCCGGAACTCCGCGTCGAAGACCGGCTCCAGGGGCGTCTGGTAGAGCATGTGGTGCACGAACCACAGCACGCTGTTGGCGATCCCGTTGTACGCGTCCGCGTGCACGTCGGCCGGTACGTCCAGCATCCGTACGCCGTCCTCGCCGACCCCGCGCCGCACCGCCTCGCGGTCGCCGTCGCCGAGCGCGGAGCACACCCACAGCGCCCCCGCGTCCGGCCCGATGGCCGACAGCCCGGAGACCAGCCCGCCACCGCCGCGCTTGGCGTGCAGCGAACCGTCCTCCCCTACCTCGTACGAGACGGGCCCCCGGTTGGAGGCGACCAGCACCTGAGCAGCACCGAAGCTTGAAGCCATACGCCTCAACCTAGCCCGGCCCCGGGGGCCTCAAACGTGGCCGGATGCCCCCTCGGCATCGATCGCGTCACGCACCTTGTGAGGTTGGTGTGAAAAGAACAAGGATGTGCGGTGCACATTTCAACTTTCTGGGGGGTGGGCCGCATGCCCATACGCAAGCGCGGATTCGCGCGCGCCGCGGCGCTGGTCGGGGCCTGCGCACTGGCGCTGACCGGCTGCGGCGACGAGGGCGCCGGCGACGAGACGGACGCACGGCCCGCGACGGCCGCCGCGACCCCGGACAGCAGCCCCACACCCGAGGCGTCCCCCAGCACCGCCTCCCCGACCCCGGCACCCACCCCCGCCACGCTGCCGGACTTCACCGGCCGCAGCGTCGGGGCGGCCGTCATCTCCGCCAAGAAGGCGGACATCGCCTACACCGTCCGGCTCCAGGGCACCGGAGGGCAGGCCTCCTCCTGGGGCACCGGCGAGAAGGTCTGCGAGCAGACCAGCGGCCCCGACGGCGTGATCTTCACCGTCCCCCGCGACGGCCGGGACTGCGCCGGGCGTTCGCTGCGCCCGAAGCCGACTCCCGCCCCCGAATCGGCGAAGCCGAAGGACACCGGCACGGGCGGCACCGCCACCGGCGGCAGCACGGGCGGCGGCAGCGGCGGTGGTACCGGCGGTGGTACCGGCGCCTGCGAACTCACCAGCCCCGCGGGCAACTGCTATGCCGACGGCCAGTTCTGCGCCAAGAAGCACCGCGGCCTGAGCACCCACGGACGCGGCGGCGAGTACCTGACCTGCGCACGTGACTCCGGCGGCACCTGGCGCTGGTCGGACGGCGTTTCCGGCTGACGCGGCCCCGGGACCGGGACCGGGAGGCAGGCCACCCCGTACCGGGGGCCGAGGACCAAGGACCGCGGCCCGGCGAGTCAGGCCACCCGCCGGGCCGCGTACTCCGCGATCTCCGTCATCGGCGGCCGCTCCTCCGTGTCCACGGAGTACGTGCGCGGCTCGAAGCCGTCGGCGCCGCGTTCGAACTGGGTGAGGGACGGCCGGACCAGGTGGCCGCGGGCCAGCCGGAGCTGGGCGGTGCGGTAGATCGCGGCGGACATGCGGCCCAGCGCCTGGCCGTCCTGGTGCCGGTGCCTGCGCACGCCGACGTCGACCTGCGCGAGGGCGTCCAGGCCCACCAGGTGCAGGGCGTCGACCAGCATGCCCAGCTCGACCCCGTAGCCGACGGGGAAGGGAAGCTGTTCGAGGAGGGAGCGGCGGGCCGCGTACTCGCCGCCGAGCGGCTGCACGAAACCGGCCAGCCGCGGCCAGTGCATGTTGAGCAGCGGGCGGGCCATCAGTTCCGTGACCCGGCCGCCCTGACCGGCCGCGGTGCCCAGCGGGCGGTCGTACATGGCCTTGACGAGGTGCACGTCCGGGTCGGTGAGCAGCGGCCCCACGATCCCGGAGACGAAGTCGGCGGAGAACTCGCGCAGGTCGGCGTCGACGAAGCAGACGATGTCACCGCCGGTGACCAGCAGTGAGCGCCACAGGACCTCGCCCTTGCCGGGTACGGCCGGGAGACGGGGGAGTATCGCGTCGCGGTGCACGACGCGCGCGCCCGCCGCCGCGGCCACCTCCGACGTGCGGTCGCTCGACCCGGAGTCCACGACCACGATCTCGTCGACGAGCGGGACGCGCCCCATCAGGTCCCGGCGGATCACCGTGACGATGTCGCCGACCGTCGCCTCCTCGTCGAGGGCGGGGAGCACCACGCTGACCGACTGGCCCGTGGCGTGCTTGGCGGTCAGGAGCTGCTGGACCGGCCGGTCCGCCAGGGACCAGGAGCGTGTGCTCAGCCAGCGCTCGACTTCTTCCAGCACGTCCGGTGGCTCCTTCGTGATCCGTTGTGATCCATCTCGCGGTGCGGACGACTGTCTCAACCGCCCTGGCCTTCGGTTACAGTCTTGAACAACGCGAAGGCCCACCGCATGCCGGGGGGCCCGCGCGGCACCACCGCGCAACAACCGCACCACCGCACAACAACCGAATACCGCTCATCCAGAGGGGCAGAGGGATACGGCCCGTTGAAGCCCCGGCAACCCTCCAGTCGGTTCTTGTCACGCAGACGTGGCGAGGCTCCCGACTAGGGAAGGTGCCAAATCCGTCTCACGGCGAGATGCGTCGTGAGGAAGATGAGGAGAAAGGGCCTCGCCTCCATGGCTGTGCAGACCGCCGAAAGCACCACCACCCCCGCCGCTGCCGTTCCCGCCGGATCCGTCGATCTGGGCCCCGCCGACGCCCTCTCCTGCCGCGAGTGCGGCCACCGCGTGCCGCTCGGCCCGGTCTTCGCCTGCGAGGAGTGTTTCGGCCCGCTGGAGATCGCCTACGACTTCTCGGCCTACGACACCGAGGAACTGCGCAAGCGGATCGAGGCGGGCCCCGCCAACATCTGGCGCTACGCCCCGCTGCTGCCCGTCCCCGCCGATGTGGCGACCAAGCCGAACATCAACCCGGGCTGGACCAAGCTGGTCAAGGCCGACAACCTGGCCCGCGAGCTGGGCGTCACCGGCGGCCTGTACGTCAAGGACGACTCCGGCAACCCGACGCACTCCTTCAAGGACCGCGTCGTCGCCCAGGCCATCGAGGCCGCCCGCGCCTTCGGCTTCACCACGCTCTCCTGCTCCTCCACCGGCAACCTCGCGGGTGCCGTCGGCGCCGCCGCGGCCCGCGCCGGCTTCCGCTCCTGCGTGTTCATCCCGCACGACCTGGAGCAGGGCAAGGTCGTCATGGCCGCCGTCTACGGCGGTGAGCTCGTCGGCATCGAGGGCAACTACGACGACGTGAACCGCTTCTGCTCCGAGCTGATCGGCGACCCGGCCGGCGAGGGCTGGGGCTTCGTCAACGTCAACCTGCGCCCGTACTACGCGGAGGGCTCCAAGACGCTGGCGTACGAGATCTGCGAGCAGCTCGGCTGGCGGCTGCCCGACCAGATCGTCGTCCCCATCGCGTCCGGCTCCCAGCTCACGAAGATCGACAAGGGTCTCCAGGAGCTGATCAGGCTCGGGCTGGTCGAGGACAGGCCCTACAAGATCTTCGGCGCCCAGGCCGAGGGCTGCTCGCCGGTGTCCACCGCGTACAAGGCCGGCCACGACGTCGTACGCCCGCAGAAGCCGGACACCATCGCCAAGTCGCTGGCCATCGGCAACCCGGCCGACGGGCCCTACGTCCTCGACATCGCCCGCCGCACCGGCGGCGCCGTGGAGGACGTGACCGACGAGCAGGTCGTCGACGCCATCAAGCTGCTCGCGCGCACCGAGGGGATCTTCGCGGAGACGGCGGGCGGGGTGACGGTCGGCGTCACCAGGAAGCTGATCGAGAACGGCGTCCTGGACCCGTCGCTCACCACCGTCGTCCTCAACACCGGCGACGGCCTGAAGACCCTCGACGCGGTGGCCGGCACCGGCCTCACCGCCACCATCCGCCCGAACCTGGACTCCTTCCGAGAGGCTGGCCTCGCATGAGCGTGACCGTTCGCATCCCGACCATCCTGCGCACCTACACCGGCGGCAAGGCGGAGGTCAGCGCCGAGGGCGCGAACCTCGGTGAGGTCATCGCCGACCTGGAGAAGAACCACACCGGCATCGCCGCCCGCGTCCTGGACGACCAGGGCAAGCTGCGCCGGTTCGTCAACGTCTACGTCAACGACGACGACGTCCGTTTCGAGCAGGGTCTGGAGACCGCCACCCCCGACGGCGCGGGCGTCTCCATCATTCCCGCGGTCGCCGGCGGCTGATACGCGTCGTAGTGCGAACTGCCCTCTCCGTAAGAGAAGCGGAGGGGGCAATTCCATGTGATTGAGCGCGGTAGAGTTGGGGAACGCGCTCCCGATCACAAGATCGGGAACTCTTCATTTCTGCCGCACGCCCGACAAGATGTAGCCAAAGTGTGGGCGTCTTTCGCGGCTTTTGTTCCCTTTGCCTGCCCCGACTTGCCCCGTAATCAGGCGAATTCTCGCCACATTCCGGACCGGGTGCGTCCAGATTTCTCGTCCAATTGACCTGTTGCAGAGGGCAGTTGGACAGATACATTCAGCCGCGGTCGACGCGTTCCGGCGCACGCCCCCAGTCGTGGGGGGTGAGGTCTGACCCGGGTCCGCGAAGTGCGGATCTGTGCAAGGGCCAGTAATAGGGGAGTTAGGCATGGCTCAGGGCACCGTCAAGTGGTTCAACGCGGAGAAGGGGTACGGCTTCATCGCGGTCGACGGTGGTGCGGATGTTTTCGTCCACTACAGCGCGATTCAGATGGACGGCTACCGCACCCTCGAAGAAGGCCAGCGGGTCGAGTTCGAGATCTCGCAGGGTCAGAAGGGCCCGCAGGCCGACATGGTTCGCCTCAGCGCCTGAGACGCGCGGCCACCGCAGCATTTGGCCTTCATCCGAAGGGCCCGTACCCCCCGGGGTACGGGCCCTTCGGCCTGCCCCGGATCCGCTCAGGACCTGGCCCGGACCTGGCCCGGCGTCTCCCCGGACCCGCCCGGATCCTTGTTCGCGGTCGGCCGAGACCGGGTGTCGATCCCCGAGAGGCGCTTGCACTCGACAGGGGCGAGTGCTAATCATTGCGTTAGCACTCTGAAGGTGAGAGTGACAACGAAGGACCGGGTCGGTGAGGCCCGCAGGCCGGGTGGGGAAGGAACCACACGGCACGCGAGCCGTCCGTCGCGGGCGCGGGCGCGGTCCGAAGGAATCACCCCCAGTCCTGGAGGGACCACTTCACATGGCCAAGATCATCGCGTTCGACGAGGAGGCGCGGCGCGGCCTCGAGCGCGGCATGAACCAGCTCGCGGACGCCGTCAAGGTGACGCTCGGCCCCAAGGGCCGCAACGTCGTCCTCGAGAAGAAGTGGGGCGCCCCCACGATCACCAACGATGGTGTGTCCATCGCCAAGGAGATCGAGCTCGAGGACCCGTACGAGAAGATCGGCGCCGAGCTGGTCAAGGAAGTCGCCAAGAAGACGGACGACGTCGCCGGTGACGGTACGACCACCGCGACCGTTCTCGCCCAGGCCCTGGTCAAGGAAGGCCTGCGCAACGTCGCGGCCGGCGCCAACCCGATGGCCCTGAAGCGCGGCATCGAGAAGGCCGTCGAGGCCGTCTCCGCCGCCCTGCTGGAGCAGGCGAAGGACGTCGAGACCAAGGAGCAGATCGCCTCCACGGCCTCCATCTCCGCCGCCGACACCCAGATCGGCGAGCTCATCGCCGAGGCCATGGACAAGGTCGGCAAGGAAGGCGTCATCACCGTCGAGGAGTCCCAGACCTTCGGTCTGGAGCTCGAGCTCACCGAGGGTATGCGCTTCGACAAGGGCTACATCTCGGCGTACTTCGCCACCGACATGGAGCGTATGGAGGCGTCGCTCGACGACCCGTACATCCTGATCGCCAACTCCAAGATCGGCAACGTCAAGGACCTGCTGCCGCTCCTGGAGAAGGTCATGCAGTCGGGCAAGCCGCTGCTGATCATCGCCGAGGACGTCGAGGGCGAGGCCCTGTCGACCCTGGTCGTCAACAAGATCCGCGGCACCTTCAAGTCCGTCGCCGTCAAGGCCCCGGGCTTCGGCGACCGCCGCAAGGCCATGCTCGGCGACATCGCCATCCTCACGGGCGGCGAGGTCATCTCCGAGGAGGTCGGCCTCAAGCTCGAGAACGCCACGCTCGACCTGCTGGGCAGCGCGCGCAAGGTCGTCATCACCAAGGACGAGACCACGATCGTGGACGGCGCCGGCTCCGCCGACCAGGTCCAGGGCCGGGTCAACCAGATCCGCGCCGAGATCGAGAACAGCGACTCGGACTACGACCGCGAGAAGCTCCAGGAGCGCCTGGCGAAGCTGGCCGGCGGCGTGGCCGTCATCAAGGCCGGTGCCGCCACCGAGGTCGAGCTCAAGGAGCGCAAGCACCGCATCGAGGACGCCGTTCGCAACGCGAAGGCGGCCGTCGAGGAGGGCATCGTCGCCGGTGGTGGCGTGGCCCTGCTCCAGGCCTCCCAGGTCTTCGAGAAGCTGGAGCTCTCGGGTGACGAGGCGACCGGCGCCAACGCCGTGAAGCTCGCCCTGGAGGCCCCGCTGAAGCAGATCGCCGTCAACGGTGGTCTCGAGGGCGGCGTCGTCGTGGAGAAGGTCCGCAACCTGACCGTCGGCCACGGCCTGAACGCCGCGACCGGCGAGTACGTCGACATGATCGCCGAGGGCATCATCGACCCGGCGAAGGTGACCCGCTCTGCCCTGCAGAACGCCGCCTCCATCGCCGCGCTGTTCCTCACCACCGAGGCCGTCATCGCCGACAAGCCGGAGAAGGCCGCCGCGGCCGGTGCTCCGGGCGGCATGCCGGGCGGTGACATGGACTTCTGATCGGCCTCTGGTCGATCGACCGTCCTACGGTTCCGAGGGCGGCACTCCCCGACAGGGGGTGCCGCCCTCGGGCGTGTCACCGGCCTTTCCCGCAGGTCCTGGTCATCGGCGCGCAGGGGATCGTCATGGCGCCGCTCCCGGTCGCCGGGCGCCGGCCCGCAGCCTCGCCGGACCGCGACCGCGACTGCGACCGCGAATGCGACCGCGACTGCGGTTGGGAGTGCGGCTGTGACCTGCGCCACTGATGGCGGGGGGTCGGAATGAGCGGGACGGGCGGGCCCGTTGTTGTCACCGGCAGGTGCATGCGCATGCACATACCGACCGGTACCTCCAGAGGAGCCCCCACGTGACCGTCACCGCCTCCGACGCCGCCTCGCGCGCCGCTCAGATCCTCGCCCGTCCGACGGCCATCAACGGCCTGACCGTGCCCAACCGCATCGCGATGGCCCCGATGACCCGGATGTTCTCGCCGGGCGGCGTCCCCGGCGAGGACGTGCTCTCGTACTACTCCCGCCGCGCCGCCGCCGGTGTCGGTCTGATCGTCACCGAGGGTACCTACGTCGGCCACGAGTCGGCCGGGCTGAGCGACCGCGTGCCGCGTTTCCACGGCGAGGAGCAGCTGGCCGGCTGGGCGAAGGTCGCCGACGCGGTGCACGCGGCAGGCGGCACGATCGTGCCGCAGCTGTGGCACATCGGCATGGTCCGCAAGCAGGGCGAGCAGCCCTTCCCCGACGCCCCCGCCGTCGGCCCCTCCGGCCTGCGGATCGGCGAGGACGAGGTCACCGGCAAGGCAATGACCCAGCGCGACGTGGACGACGTCATCGGCGCCTTCGCCGAGGCCGCGGCCGACGCCGAGCGCATCGGCTTCGACGGCGTGGAGATCCACGGCGCGCACGGCTACCTCGTCGACCAGTTCCTGTGGGCGGGCACCAACCGCCGCACCGACGCCTACGGCGGCGACCCGGTCTCCCGCACCCGTTTCGCCACCGAGATCGTGGCCGCCGTACGCGAGAAGGTCTCGCCCGACTTCCCGGTGATCTTCCGCTACTCGCAGTGGAAGCAGGACGCCTACGACGCCCGCCTCGCCGAGACCCCCGAGGAACTGGAGGCCATCCTCACCCCGCTCGCCTCGGCCGGCGTCGACGCCTTCCACGCCTCCACGCGCCGCTACTGGCAGCCCGAGTTCGACGACTCCGACCTCAACCTCGCCGGCTGGACCAAGAAGCTCACCGGCAAGACCGTCATCACGGTCGGCTCGGTCGGCCTGGAGGGCGAGTTCACCGACTCCTTCCAGGGCGCGGGCGCGGCGCTCGGCAGCCTCGACAACCTCCTGGACCGGTTCGAGCGCGACGAGTTCGACATGGTCGCCATCGGCCGCGCGCTGCTCCAGGACCCGCAGTGGGCCCGTAAGGTGCTGGCCGGCCGCTTCGACGAACTGGCGCCGTTCGACGCGGAGTCGCTGAAGACCCTCAGCTGACCCGGCCCGCCCTGGCCTGATCCGGTCGCGCACCGCGGCGTTACCCGTGGTGCGCAGCCGTCAGCCGACGGCTTCAGTCCCAGTACGTCTCGTGGGTCAGCCGGTCGCCCTGTCCGTCGAAGGTGTCGACGGACGCGATGGTCTCCCCGTCGGCGACGGGCAGGGCGAAAGCGCGGTATGAGGTCCCCGGCAGCGTCACGACCTCGGCGGTACGGACCGTACCGCCGTCGAGAGTCAACCGGGCCGTGGCCGTACCCGGAGCGGGGTTGCCGACGAAGATCCGGATCCCGGACGTGCCCTTGCCGGACAGACCGTGCAGCCCGGCGCCTTCGACGAAGTCGTCCCGGCCGTCCACGACGGCGCAGCCCGCCCACGGTCCCGCCTGGTGATCGACCTGGACCCCGCCGATGAACACCCGCTGACAGAGCAGCGAGAGGCCCTCCGGCCGGGAACCGCCACCGAAGCCGGAGCCCCCGTCGGAGCCCCCGTCGGCGTCGCGGTCGGCCTCGTCGCCGGTGCCGGCGTCAGCGGAGGGATGGCCGACCGGTGCGTCCGGGTAGAACGTCAGCGTCACCGACCACTCCTCGCCGTCGATGCTGCCGGAGCGGACCACCCGGCTGCGTTCTCCGGCCTCCAGCGCGTCGGGAACCGGTGAGCCGGAGGGGGGCGAGGCCGCGATGCGCGGGCCGGCGTCCTGCGGCGGGCCGGACAGAAGCGGCAGGACGACGGCTGCCGTGACCGCGGCCACCAGTACCCCGGCCGCCGCGTTCACGGTGGTGCGGCGCGACCTCCGGGCACGGGCACCGTCCAGGATGGCCTGCACAGGTGCTGGTCCGGGCGTCTTCCGCCCGGCCGCCCGGGCCAGCGCATGCCGCACATCCTGTGCGGAATCGGCAGCGTGCGGTGGGCCGAGCCGGTCCGGCACGGAGGCGTCCGAACCGCCCGAGGCACCCGAGGCATCCGGTCGCCCGCCGGGTGTGCGGGAGGCGGTCATGCGGCACCTCCGAGATCCGCGCGGTCGTGCGATGTCAGCGCGGGGTGCGCCCGCAGCTTGGCGAGAGCGCGGGAAGCCTGGCTCTTGACCGTGCCGGGCGTGCACCCGAGGGTCCGTGCCACCTCGTCCTCCCCGAGGTCCTCCCAATAACGGAGGACGACCACAGCACGTTGCCGTTCGGGCAGTTCGGCCAGGGCCTCCATCAGCACGTTGCGCTCCTCCAGACGTTCGGCCTCGCCGGACCGCTGCGGACGGTCCGGAAGCAGAGGGGTGAGCAGGTGGACGACCCGTCTGCGGCGGTGGCGGCTGCGGTTGTTGTTCACCAGCGCGCGCCGTACATAGGCGCCGGCGTCCTCCCGCCGCACCCGGTCCCACCGCGCGTACACCTTGATCAGGGTCGTTTGCACCAGATCTTCCGCCTCGTGGAAATCCCCGGTCAGCATGTAGGCGGTCCTGACCAGGCGGCTCCAGTAGGCCGAGGCGAACGCCGTGAAATCGTCTTCGGCGGTGAGGGCCGGTCCGATGTGCACGAAGGGTCTGTCCCTGCGGGTGTGTGGGCGGGCAGGAGGTACGGTCCGGTCCCCGGGTGCGGGCGGCACCCGGGGACCGGGGGCCGGCGGGTCAGTCCCAGTACGTCTCGTGGGTCAGCCGGTTTCCCCGTCGGTCGAAGGTGTCGACGGACGCGATGGTCTCCCCGTCGGCGATGGGCAGGGCGAAAGCGCGGTACGAGGTCCCCGGCAGCGTCACGACCTCGGCGGTACGGACCGTACCGCCGTCGAGAGTCAACCGGGCCGTGGCCGTACCCGGAGCGGGGTTGCCGACGAAGATCCGGGTCCCGTACGTGCCCTTGCCGGTCAGGCCGTGCAGCCCGGCGCCTTCGACGAAGTCGTCCCGGCCGTCCACGACGGTGCAGCCCGCCCACGGTCCCGCCTGGTGATCGACCTGGACCCCGCCGATGAACACCCGCTGGCAGAGCAGCGAGGGATCCACGGGCCGGGAGCCACCGAAGCCGGAGGTCCGGTCTTCGGAGGGGAAGCCCTCCGGAATCTCCGGATAGAACTGCAGGGTCACCGACCACTCCTTGCCGTCGATGATCCCGGAGCCGGCGGAACGGGTCACGCTCCGCTGTTCCCCGTCCTGCGTGTGGCGAGTCGGGTGCTGCTCCCCCTGCACGGCTGACTGCGTCCGCAGCTCCTTGCCGGACGCGTCACCGGACCAGCCGTCGGCCGCCCAGGCACCGGCTACCGGTGTACTGACCACGATGGCGACCGCGCCGACGGCGACCGCGAGCTTCTTGATGCTGCTGGACACGTTGCTCCTACGGGAAGTGGGGTCGATGGACCGGAGGGCGCCTCTCCATCCACTCCTACTCCCGTTGCCGGCCCGGAGGTTGCACGCGGCGCCAGATCTCCGCGTACGCGTGTGGGCGATCGCGTGTTCCGGCTCTGGCGGGGGGGGTCTCGCGGTGTCCCAGGGTGGGGCCGGGCAGTCTCCGGGCGTGCCTTTCAGATGGCCCGCCTAGAAGTGCTCGTCGACGAGTGCCGGCCGCCTGAGACTCCCGACGAACGCCGCCCAGGCGTCGGCCCGGAACAGGAGTTCCGGGCCGTGGGGGTTCTTGGAGTCGCGGACCGGGACGGCGGCCGTGCTGTCGAGCGCGACTTCGAGGCAGTTGTCGCCGCTGCCGCCGCTGTAGGTCGACTTGCGCCAGCGGGCGACCTCCAGGCAGTTGCCGCCGCTGCCCCCGCTGTAACTGGACTTGTACCAGTCCAGCTGGTGCTCAGGAATGGTCCTCATGTGCGTAATCCTGCGCCATCGCCTCGACCATAGCCAGGGAGTTCTCCGGTGACAGCGAACAGGCTGACAGGAGGCTGTACGTGTGACGCTGGTACCGCACGACGGCGGGTTCGTCTTCCAGTCGCCCGGTGCCGACACCCTCGAAGTACACCAACGGTGGCGCATCCTCGAAGTCCATCAGTTTGATGGCGCCTTCCATCGACGCATGCGCTCCCGCATCGAACGGCAGTACCTGCATGATGATCCGACTCCTGCGGATCAGGTCGATGACGCGGTCGAGCGCCTCGGCCATCACCTCGCGGCCTCCGGTCACCCGCCGCAGCGCGGCTTCGTCCAGTACGACCCACAACTGAGGCACTGTTGGATCGGCGAGGAGACGGGTCCGTTCCATCCGGGCCGCCACCAGCTCCTCGATCACCTCGTTCGGTGCCGTGGGTTGGTACGCACGGCAAACCGCCCTTGCATACGCGGGCGTTTGCAGCAGGCCCGGGATCAGCAACGGCGCGTACTCCCTAATGGTCGTGGCCTGTGCTTCAGCTTCCGCCGCCTCCGCAAAATGTTCCGGATACTTCGACTTCGCCGAAGCCGCGCAGTTGCGCCGGAAGAAGTCCTCCGTCCCGAGGACGTTGTCCAGCAGCCGTGCGTACTCCGGCTGCATCCTCCGCGTACCGGACTCCAGTTGCCCGATGAACGAGCCGCTGACGAACAGCCGTCCGCCCAGGTCCTCCTGGCTCAGCCCGGCCTTCTCGCGGGCGTGGCGCAGTTCGGCGCCCAGCAGGGCGCGGGGGGACGACGACGGGTCGAGGTCTTTCGGTCCAGGCATGGCAGTGAAACTCCGGTCGCACAGGAGGGGTTGTTGGGGCGCCCTGTATGGCCAGGTTAGAGGCGGGGCAGACACGCTGTGTGCTGATTCGGAAACTCAGCGTGGAGGTGAGGAAGGGTGCGGTCGACCGAAGAAGTCGTCGAGTCCTTGCGGCAGGCCCTCGTGGGCGTCGGGGTCGTGCTGCCGTCCCTGTGTGTCGATCCGGTGACCGGCGCGAGCGACGAGCCGTTCGCCCTGGTGGACCTGGGGCGGTGCAACGTCCGGGTCGCCGAGCGGCTGGCGTCGGTGGTGCGGGGTGAGCGGCCGGCGGTCGGGACGCATGCCGTGGACGCGCGGGACGGGCGCGTGGGGGAGGTGGTGGGACACGCCGGCGGCGACGTGCGGTTGCGGCCGGTCGCCGGGGGCCGGGCGTGGGACTGCCCCCGGGCGTCGGTGGCGGTGGCGCAGCCGGAGGAGGTGCTGAGGGCACGGCTGAGCAGGACGAATCGTGAGAGTGTGCGGCCCTAGGAGGCGCTCCCGCGTTGCCGTCAGGCGGGTGGCCAGCCCCGCAGGGTCATGTCGGCCACCCGCTGGAGGTCTTCCCGGCCGGCGCCCCCGGCGGCCTGGACCGCGATGCCGTTGGCGACGGTCATGAGGTAGCGGGCGAGGTCCTCGGGGTCGGTGCCCAGGGGCAGGTCGCCGTCGTCGAGGGCCTGCCGGAACCGGTCGCGGAGGTGGGAGACGCCCTCGTTGCGCCAGGCGGCGAGCATGTCCCGGACGGGGAGCCCCGTGTCGCCGGCGGCGAGGGAGGCCTGGACTCCCAGGCACCCGGGCGGGCAGCCGGGGCGTGTGGAGGTCCGCACGGCGCCGGTCAGGAACGCGGTGGCCACCTCGCGAGCGGTCGGCTCCCGCAGGGCGCGGGCCACGTAGGCGGCGGGGCCCTCCGCGTAGCGTTCCAGGGCTTTGCGGAACAGGTCCTCCTTGTTGCCGAAGGCCGCGTACATGCTGGTGCGGGTGATGCCCATGGCGCTGGTCAGGTCGGTGAGGCTGGCGCCCTCGTAGCCCTGCTTCCAGAAGACCCGCATCGCCTGTTCGAGGGCCTCGTCGGCGTCGAAGCCCCTCGGGCGGCCGATCGGCCCCTTCTGTCGCGTCTCCATGCGCACCAGTCTACGCCTTCGGTACCGGTCGGTGCAGATGTGCTACGGTCGCTTTCAGTACCGATCGGTACTAAACCCTTGTGGAGGGCAGTCGTCATGGGACAGCTGGAAGGCAAGACCGCCGTCATCACCGGCGGCGGCACCGGAATCGGCTTCGCCACCGCGGTGCGGCTGGCGGCCGAGGGGGCGCACGTGTTCATCACCGGCCGGCGCAAGGCCGAACTGGACGCGGCCGTGGATGCCATTGGCCCGGCGAAGGTCACGGCGGTCGCCGGGGACGTCACGGACCTGGCCGACCTGGACCGGCTCTACGACGCGGTCCGTGCCCGGGGCCGGGGGCTGGACGTCGTCTTCGCCAACGCGGCGACTGCCTCACTCGCGCCGCTGGAGCAGATCACCGAGGAGCAGATCGACCAGACCTTCGGCGTCAACGTGCGGGGCACGATCTTCACCGTGCAGAAGGCGCTGCCGCTGCTCAACGACGGTGCGTCGGTGATACTGAACGCCTCCACCGCCGGTGACAACGGTACGGAGGCATTCAGTCTGTACGCCGCCTCCAAGGCCGCCGTCCGGTCCTTCGCGCGGGGCTGGGCCAACGAACTCAAGGGCCGCGGCATCCGGGTCAACGCCGTCTCTCCGGGCCCGGTCGACACCCCGGGCATCACGAACCTCTTCGGCGAGGAGAACGCGTCCGCCGTCCGGGCGAAGCTCGCCACGGACACCGCGATCGGGCGGATGGGGCGCCCCGAGGAGGTCGCCGCGGTGGTGGCCTTCCTCGCCTCCGGGCAGAGCAGCTTCGTCCTCGGGGCCAACTGGTACGTCGACGGCGGCGAGAACCAGATCTGACCTGGCGGGCCGTCAGTCCCGGTCCGGTGCCACGATGCGTTCGACCGCCGCCGCCACCAACTCGTCGCGCTCGGCCGGGGTGAAGACGTCCGGCAGGGTGAGCTGCTCGACGATCAGCCAGTTCAGGGCGAGGTAGAGGAGTTTGACGGCCATGGCGTCGCCGGGGAGGCCGGACGCCTCGTGGTAGGAGACGTTGGCGGCGACGTCGGCGCGGATGCGTTCGGTCAGGATCGCGCGCAGCTCCGGGCGCCGGGTGGCCTCCAGGCGGAGTTCCAGCAGGGCGAGGTAGCCGGTGCGGAACGAGGCGATGCGGTCGACGAGTTCGCGCATGAGCTGGACGTACGTGTCCCGGTCGCGGCCGGCTGACCGCTGGCGGGCGATCGTGGCCTCGTCGGGGTGGAGGCGCTCGTAGACGCGGGCGCCGGCCTGGGTGAGCAGGTCGTCGCGGTTGGCGAAGTAGTTGGACGCGGTGCCGCCCGGAACCGCGGCCTCCGTGTCCACCGCCCGGAAGGTCAGGCCCCGGGCTCCCTGCTCGGCCAGGACCTCGATGGCGGCGTCGACGAGGGCGGCGCGGCGCTGGTCGTTCCTTCTCACCATGAGTACAACCTCATTGACACCACTCCATGTGTAGTACTACGTTCAAACCACTTCGAACAGAGTACTACGTGAGGGGCTCTTCTTGCGCAAGCTCGTGTACTACGTCGCCGTCACCCTCGACGGCCGTATCGCCGGACCCGGCGGCGAGTTCGACTTCTTCCCGATCGGCGACGAACGGCAGGCCGCCGCCTACTCGGCCTGGACCAACCCGCTCTACCCCGAGACCGTGCCGACCGCCTACCGCGCCGCCGTCGGTCTCACGGACGTGCCCAACCGGAACTTCGACACCGTCCTGATGGGACTCGGCAGCTACCGCCCCGGTCTCGACGAGGGGTTCCCCAGCCCGTACGCGCACCTGCGCCAGTACGTGGTGTCGAGCACCCTGAAGCCCGACGAGGCAGACCCCGCCGTCACCGTCGTGCCGAGCGACCCGCTCGGGCTCGTCCGCGAGCTCAAGGCGGAGGACACCGGCCTGGACATCTGGCTGTGCGGCGGCGGAAAGCTCGCGGGTGCCCTGCTGCCCGAGATCGACGAACTGCTGATCAAGAGCTACCCGGTGATCGCCGGCGCCGGTGTCCCGCTGGTCGACGGCGTCTTCGACCCCACGCTGTTCGACGCCGCCGAGCGCACCGCCTTCACCAACGGCGTCACGCTCACCCGCTTCACCCGCCGGTAGGGGACACATCCGGCAGGGTTCAGATCCCGCCCATCGGCTCGATGTCCACCCGTACCGGCGTCCCCCACACCCGCAGCACCTCGTAGTCCGTGAACTCGTGGACGAGGCGGTACGCCATGGCCGCGCGGGGTGCGCGCAGCTGGGCCGCGATGTACAGCTCGGCCTCGCGGCGGTCGCGGCGCGGGGTGCCGCACAGCTGCCACGCCTGCCCGTTCCACAGCTCGGGCAGCCAGCGCTGCTGGGGCTGCGGCCGGTCGCCGCGCACCCCGTACCGGGACTGGACCGGCTCGCCGGCGGTCCGGGCGGGGAGCGGGCCGCCGTTGTACTCGGTGCGGCGGGCGGTGCGGCGGCGGGTCTCGCACAGGAGGCACAGGTCGGGGGCGGCCTTGTCGACCGGGCCGTTCGGGTGCTCGGGACAGCGGGTGCTGGGGGCCGTCGTCGTGACGCTCTCCTCCAGCTGGTCCAGTGCGCGCTTCAGGTCCGCGCGGACCTCGTGCAGCTTGGCGTCCGGCGTGTCGGTGGTCAGGGCCTCGCCGTGCTCACCGAGGAGACGCAGGGCGCGGCCCAGGGCGGTCAGCTGGGCGTGGTTCATGTTTCCCAGAGTCGCACACGGTGCGGGCGGTGCCCTCGGGCAGACCGAAGAAGTACGTCGCCGCGAAGCCGACCAGATACCCGGTGAGCAGCCCGCCGCCGTACACCCCCGCCGTCACCGCCCAGCCGCCGCCGCCCGCGAGGAGCGGGAACAGCGCCCAGCCCGACGGGCCGATCGCCGTCGCCCCCACGTCGGTGCCGAGCATCGCGAACAGGCCGACGAAGGCGCCGCCCGCCGCCCCGCCCACGCAGGCGGTGAGGAAGGGACGGCCGAGGGGGAGGGAGACGCCGTAGATCAGGGGCTCGCCGACGCCGAGCAGGCCGGCCGGGAGCGCCGATCTGATCGTCGTACGGAGGGTGGTGTCGTGGCGCAGGCGGACGTAGACGGCCGCCGCCGCGCCGACCTGGCCCGCGCCCGCCATCGCGAGGATGGGGAGCAGGACGGTGTGGCCCTGCTGCTCGATGAGCGTGGTGTGGATGGGGATGAGGGCCTGGTGCAGGCCCAGCATCACCAGGGGGAGGAAGAGACCGCCGAGGACCAGGCCGGCCAGGGCGCCCGTCGTCGTCAGGAGCCAGTTCGCGGCCGTGCCGATGGCGGTGGCGACCTCGCCGGCCGCGTACATGAGGACGTAGAGGGTGACCAGGCCGGAGACCAGCACGGTCAGGGTCGGGGTGAGCAGGACGTCCAGGGTGCCGGGGAGGCGGGCGCGGCACCACTTCTCGACGCGGGTGCCGAGCATCGCGGCCGCCAGTGCGCCGAGGACGCCGCCCTGGCCGGGGGCGAGCACGGCGCCGAACGCCGTCACCTCCGCCACGCCCGGGTAGACGACGACGGCCGCGATCGCGCCGCCCAGCACGGGCGTGCCGCCGAACTCCTTCGCCGTGTTGTGGCCGACGAACACCGCGATCAGCGCCATGAAGGCGGAGGAGAGGGCGGCCAGGGCGGGCGTGATGCCGGGGAGCCAGCGCAGGTTCGTCAGCAGACCGGCGATGCCCGCGACGATCCCGCAGCCGATCAGGGCGGGGATGAGGGGGACGAAAATGTTCGCGACGCGGCGCAGGGCCGTCCTCAGCGGGGTCGCGTTGCGCTGCCTCTGCCGCGCCTTCAGCTCGGCGCCGCGCCGGGCGAGGGCGTCGGCGGTGCCGGTGGGAGTGTCCGTGGTGCCGGTGGGGGCGTCCGGCGAGCCGACGAGGGCGTCCGCCGGGTCGGTGGGAGTGTCCGTGGTGCCGGTCGGGGTGTCCGCCGGGTCGGTCGGGGCACCGGTGGTGCCGGCGGGGGCGTCCGCCGGGCCCGCGCCCGCGGTGGTCGTGCCGCCGTCACCGGCCGTCAGCAGCGCCTCGAACGCCTCCGTCACCCGGCCGACCACCCCCGGGCCCAGTACCACCTGGTACGAGTCGCCGTCCTCGACCACCCCGAGCACGCCGGGCAGCGCCCGCAGCGCCGCGTCCCGGACCCGGGAGCGGTCGGCCAGGCCCACGCGGAGGCGGGTCATGCAGTGGGCGACGGAGGTGACGTTCGCGGGGCCGCCGACCAAGGGGAGCAGGGCGGCGGCCGTGGCGGCGGGGTCCTTGCGGTGGTCCTTGTGGGGGTCCTTGTGCACTCCCCGAGCGTGCGGTCAGCCCTTCGCCGCCGCCAGCGCGGCGCGCAGGTGGCCGCCGGAGTCCTCCAGAAGGCGGGCGGCCGTCGGGCCGTCCACGTCGGCCAGCAGGGCCAGGATCGCGTGCTTGACCTCGCCGTCGGTGGCGGTCAGGGCGCGCTCGACGTCGTCGTCGGCGGCGCCGGTGGCGAGCGCGACGATACGGCGCGAGCGGGCGCGCAGCTTCTCGTTGGAGGCGCGGACGTCCACCATCAGGTTCCCGTACGTCTTGCCGAGGCGGATCATCGTGATCGTCGACAGCATGTTCAGGACCAGCTTCTGCGCCGTACCGGCCTTGAGACGGGTGGAGCCGGTGATCAGCTCGGGCCCGGTGACGACCTCGATGCCGTGCTCGGCGGCGGCGGCCAGGGCGCTGCCCCGGTTGCAGGCGAGACCGATGGTCAGGGCGCCGAGCGCGCGGGCGTGCTCGACGGCGCCGACGGCGTACGGGGTGCGGCCGGAGGCGGACACGCCGACCACCGCGTCGTCCGGGGTGAGGGCGAGGGCGTCCAGGTCGGCGCGGGCCAGCTCGGCCGAGTCCTCGGCGCCCTCGACGGAGGTGACCATGGCGTCCGGGCCGCCCGCGATGAGGCCGACGACCTGTCCGGGGGCGGTGTTGAAGGTGGGCGGGCACTCGGAGGCGTCCAGCACGCCGAGCCGGCCGGCCGTACCGGCGCCCGCGTAGACCAGCCGTCCGCCGCGCGCCATCCGGGCGGCGACGGCGTCGATCGCGGCGGCGATCTCGGGCAGCCGCTCGGCGACGGCGGCGGGCACGGCGGTGTCCTCGCCGTTCATCACCCGCGCGATGTCGAGGGTGGGCATCCGGTCGATCTCCGCGAGCTCCGGCCGGAACGCCTCGGTGGTCAGCGTCTCCAACTGGGAACGGAGGTCGGGGTGGTGGGGGGTTGCAGTCATGAAGCCGCTCTTTTCAACTTCGGTGTCCGTACTTACCCGGTGCCGCGGGGACCTACGGTCTCCCGCGATGCCCGTGCCGGTGCGCCAGCGCCTCGTAGGACGCGGCGAGAGCCGGCGCCGCCGACTCGTACGTCCGCTGCGCCACCCCCACGAACAGGCAGTCCACCACCAGCAGCTGACTGGTCCGCGACGACATCGCCGCCGGCCGCAGCTCGCTCTCCCGCGACGTGGACGTGGTCAGCACGTGGTCGGCGTACTGCGTGACGGGACTGTCGGGACGGCCGGTGATGGCGATGGTCGTCGCCCCGCGTTCGAAGGCGGCCCGCAGCGGTTCGATGACGTCGCCGGTCGACCCGGAGTGCGTGATCGCGAGGGCGACGTCCCCGGCGCGCAGCTGCACCGCGTTGGTGACGGCGAGGTGCGGGTCGCTCGGGGCGTGGGCTATCAGCCCTATCCGCAGGAGCTTCTGCGTGAGGTCCTGCGCGACCAGGCCGGAGGCGCCGATGCCGTACACGTCGGTGCGGCGGGCGGCGGCGAGCGCGGCGACGGCCGCGCCGAGCTGGACGGTGTCCAGTCCGGCGGCGGTGTCGGCGAGGGTCTGCTGCTCGTCGTAGGCCAGCTTGGCGACGACGTCGGCGATCGGGTCGTCGACCGCGATGTCGGTCGTGATGGCGGGCGAGCGGCCGGACTGCTGCTGGGCGGCGAGCCCGGCGAGCGCGAGGCGCAGGTCGCGGTAGCCGGGGTAGCCGAGCAGCCGGGCGGTGCGCACGACGGTCGCCTCGCTGGTGCCGGTGAGCTCGGCGAGCCCGGTGACCGTGAGCGCCGCGCAGCCCGCGGGGTCGCCCGCGACGGCCTCGGCGACCCGCTGCATGGAGCGGGTCATCGACGGTGCCAGCGTGCGCACCTTGGCCACCAGGGCGGCGGGTGCGGGAGGAGAGGCGAAAGTTTCCTTCACTTCATCGGTCACTCATGAAAGATATTTTCGTTTCGGTGCGGGGGTCAAGAGTGCGCACAATGGGTGCATGGACCCCATCAGCCCCCTGGAGCAGGCGCTGCACGCCGCGCGCGCCCTCGTGCTCGCCGACCTGGTGACGGGCCAGGTCGCCGAGCCGGACGTCGTCTCGCTGGTCGAGGAGTCCGTCGTGCAGCGGCGCTGGTGGGTCGAGCAGTGGCCGGAGGGCGCGGAGTTCGTGGCCGGACTGGTCGCGCAGGACGTGCAGGACGCCCTGCTGGAGCGGTACGGCCGCTGGCCGCTGTGCCCGGTGTGCGGCTCCGGCGACCCGCACGCGCTGGACGTCGAACCCGAACTCGGTCCCGACCCGCACTGGGTGTGCGGCAAGGCGGGCGTGAAGGTCGCGGCGGTCGGCTCGCTGGGCGGTGCCGTCGGCGGCACCCGCTCCTCGTGAGGACGGCCCGGTGACCGTCTACATCGACCCGCCGGCCTGGCCGGGCCACGGCCGCATGTGGTCGCACCTGGTCAGCGACGTCTCCTACGCCGAACTGCACGCGTTCGCCGAGACCCTGGGCGTGCCGCGCCGCGCCTTCGAACGCGACCACTACGACCTCCCCGCCCAGCGGTACGCCGACGCCGTGTCCGCCGGTGCGCTGGAGGTCAGCAGCCGCGAGGTGGTGCGGCTGCTGCACGGGGCGGGGCTGCGGCGACGCAAGGGCTCCGCTCGGCCGCGCTAGGGGGTGTCGTTTGGATCTTGCCGGGGTCGCGGGGTCTGGCACGCACATCTGCGGCGTTGTCGTCGGTTGCCAGGGCTCCGCCCTGTCGCCCTCCTCCGCCTTGCAGCTGCACGCACCAGACCCCGCTCGGGTCGATCGCAAGGCACCGTTGCCTGGAGCCGACCTGATCCAAACGACACCCCCTAGCCCTGCGGGCCCCGTAGCTCGTAGGCGAGTTGCTCCTCGTCACCGGCGACCCGGGTGAAACCGGCGCGGACGATCACGGCCTGGGAGGCGAGGTTGGCGGGCTCGGTCGTCGCGAACACGGACGTCACCTCCTCGCGGGCCAGCGCCCACGCGGACAGCGCCCGCAGGCCCTCGGTGGCGTAGCCGTGGCCGCGGGCGGCCTCGGCGAGGTCGTAGCCGATCTCCACCCGGCCGTCCTCGTCGGGCGGGCCGTGGAAGCCCATGCCGCCGACCGCGCGGCCGTCCTGGCGGCGCACGAGCGCGAACACGCCCCACTCCGGCCGGTGCGCGCCCGCCTCGTACGCCTTCAGCAGCATTCCGGCCGCGTCCCGGGTGCCCTGGTAGGGGCCGCCCCCGACCCAGTCGAAGCCCCCGTCGCCGCCCGCGGCCAGGTCGGTGGCGGCGGCCGGGGTGACGCCCTGGAGGGTGAGGCGCTCGGCCGGGACCAGCAGGTTGTTGCGCCAGCGCCACTCGGTGACCGGGGCGCGTCCGGGCAGTTCGCCGCGGCCGGTGGCCCACAGCAGGGTGCGCCAGGGGTCGGTACCCGGCCGGACGTGCGGGAAGATCCGGGCGAGGACGTCCGCGCACAGCCCGGCGGGCGGCTCGTAGGTGAGGCCGAGGCCCTCGGCGATGTCGTGCGTGTGCGCGAGGACCTCGGTGATGCCCATCGCGGCGAAACCCTCGCGGTTCGCGCTGCGGAAGGGGTACGGGTGGAAGGCGCGGACCTCGCGCGGCGTGGTGCGGACGGTCGCGGCGAGCAGCGCGCCGGTCGTCTCGATCACCTGGAGCACGTCCTCGTTGCCGGTGCCCTCGTCCAGGGTGATCTCGAAGGGGACGTACGCCTCGGTGGCGCGTCCGGCGAGCTGGCCCGCGTAGGCGATGAGGTCGCTCGCGACGTGCTCCGCCGTGTACCGGCAGCTCCACTCCAGGCGCCCGGCCCGCACCGTCTCCCAGTCCCGGCCGGCCGCCGTCCGCAGCAGCGCGACGGCGCCCGCGACGGCCTCTTCCACCTGTTCCCCGCCCATGCTCCGCATGCCGGGCAGGCTACGGGGCCGGGGCATCGCCCGGCGACAGCATTTCCAGCTCGCCGGTGAGGTTGTAGCGGGCGGTGGCCTCCCACTCCCGGCGCCCGTGCGGGGTGTGGAACAGGCGTGGCAGGCCGAGGAGTTGGCGCAGCACCGCGGCGCGGCCCTCGCGGAAGGCGTCGTTCGGCACGAAGTGGTACTCCTCGCGGACGGCCGCCGTGTACGCGGCGTACGCCGAGGGCGGCGAGGCGAGGACCGCTAGGTCCGCGTCGCACAGCACCTGCCCGTCCCGGTCGTCGTCGGCCGGGGCGTGGGTGACGGTGAGGCGGACCAGCCGGGCCACCTCGGCGGTCTTCCCCGCCGGGACCCCGGCCTCGGGCAGCGCGCGCTCGGCGAGGCGGGCCGAGCGCTCCTCGTTGGTGGACCGGTCGGGCAGGTACACCGCGTCGTGGAACCACGCGGCCAGCCGCACCACGTCCGGGTCGTCGGCGTACTCCTCCAGTACGTCGACGTGGTCCAGGACCGCGGTCAGGTGCGCGAGCGTGTGGTACCGCCGCTGCGGCTCGGACCACCGGCGCAGCAACTCGTCGGCGTACCGGTACGGATCCGGGTGACAGGCGCCGTCACGTGCCGGGAGGAGGGCGCGCAGCCAGCGGGAACGCAGGGCGTCGAGGTCGGCCATGCGGCCATTGTCACCGGTGCGCGCCGGTCCGGTGCCCCTGAGCTCCCTCGGGCAGCGGGACCCGTGTCGGGGGCGGCGGGGGAGCGCGGCGTGCGGAAGGCGGTCCCAGGCCGATGACCCCTCCTCGGCTGCGGGAGCCCGCAGGAGTCCGCTGGGGCGTGCTGAGCCTGCCGGAACGCCGACCGCAGGGGCGGGGCCGCCCCTAACGTGGGGTCCATGACGACTCCTGCGGATGTGCACGACGTACGCGACCCCGAGCTGCCCGGGCGGCTGCTGGCCACCGAACGCGACGAGCTGGTGCCGCTGCTGCGGTCCCGGGCGGACGGGGACTTCGCGCTGCCGGTGGCCGCGTGTCCGGGCTGGACCGTGCGGGACGTGCTGGCGCACTGCTCCAGTGCGCTGACGCGGGTGGTGGAGAACCGCTTCGAGGACGGCGTCTTCTCGCCCGAGTCGAACGACCGCGACATCGCCGAACGCGCCGACTGGACGAACGCCCGGGTCGTGGACGAGCTGGAGCGCGGCATGACCGAGGCCGGTCCGGTGATCGTCCGTGCGGGTGGTGCCCTGGACGGCCTCGCGCTGGGCGAGTGGGTGCACGCGGGTGATGTCCGGGTGGCCCTCGGCGAGCCGGGGGCGTACGCGGGGCGCGGGCTGCCGGACGCGCTCGCGCTGCTGGCCGCGGTCACCCGCGACCGCGGCCACGTGCCGCTGCACGCCGACCTCGACGACGTGGACGAGCCGCTGAAGCTGGGCGAGGTGAGCGGTGAGCGGCCGCCGGGGCGGTTCATCGGGGACGCCGCCACGCTCGTACGGCTGTACGCGGGCCGGCCCGTGGACGGCACGGCCGGGTACGAACTGGCCGGGGTGACGGCGGCGGAGCTGAACCTCTTCGGCGGCTGAGCGGCCCGCCCGGAACGAGGGGGAGCCCCGGCCGGTCGTCTGGGCGTAGTCTTGGATTGGACTAGACCTGTAGCAGGCCGACGAATGGGGTCCCATGAGCAAGCGTGCAGTCCTGGAGGTGATCGCCCTCGACGTCGAGGACGCGGTCGCCGCCCAGGCCGGAGGCGCCGATCGCCTCGAACTGGTCACCGACATGGCGGCCGACGGACTCACCCCGTCGACCGCGACCGTCGCCGCGATCCGCGCCGCCGTCGACATCGACGTACGGGTCATGCTGCGGCTCGCGGACGGGTTCGCCGCCGGGGACGTCGAGCGGCTGGCACGGGTCGCCGGGGAGATGCGGGAGGCCGGGGCCACGCAGTTCGTGCTGGGGTTCCTCGACGCGGACGGCGACGTGGACCTCGGTGCGGTGGAGCGGGTCGCCGGGGTGCTGGAGGGATGCCGGTGGACGTTCCACCGCGCGATCGACCGCGCCGCGAACCGGGACGCCCTGCGCAAACAGCTCGCGGACTTCCCGGGCCTGGACACCTATCTGACGGCCGGGGCGGCCGGCGGGGTGGACGACGGGCTGACCGTACTGCTCGCCGAGGCCCGGCGGCGCGGGGAGCCGGGGTACGAGCAGCAGCTGCTGGTCGGGGGCGGCCTGCGGCTGGACCATGTGCCGGGGCTGCTGGACGCCGGAATCGACGGCTTCCACATCGGCGGCGCGGCGAGGCCCTCCGGGTGGGACGGGCCGGTGTCGGCACAGGCGGTCGCGGAGTGGCGCGAGGTACTCGGGCGCTGAGCGCCGTCGAGCGGCTGCCTGCGGTGCCGCTTGTGGGGTGAGCGGTTGCCTGCGGTGCCGCTTGTGGGGTGAGCGGTTGCCTGCGGTGCCGCTTGTGGGGTGAGCAGCTGCCCGCGGTGCCGCGCGCGGGGCAGGACGGCGCCGCCCGGCGCGAACGGGGCGCCTCCCGGGCCGTTCGCACGCGGGGAGGCGCGACCGCCCGCGGTCAGGCCAGCTGCGGCGGCAGCCCCGCCCCGTGCGTCACGATCAGCCCCGACACCGCCCGGGTCAGCGCCACGTACAGCCGTCGCAGCCCCGTCCGCTCGTCCGGTTCGCCGTCGACCACGGCCTGCGGCTCGTCCAGGACCACGTAGTCGTACTCCAGGCCCTTGGCCAGCGAGGCCGGCACCAGGGTCAGGCGAGTGGCGTGGGTCGTCTCCTCGCCCGGCCCGACGAAGCCGATCCCCGCCGCCTCGAGAGCCTCCGCCAGCCGCGGCACCCGCGCGTCGGCGGCGATCAGGCCGACCGAGCCCTCGCGTTCCAGCAGCTCACGGCAGGCGGACAGTACTTCCGCGATCCCGGCCGCCGTCCCTTCCGCGATCCCGGCCGCCGTCCCTTCCGCGGTCCCGTCCGCCTTCCCGTCCGCGATCCCCTCCGCCTTCCCGTCCGCGGTCGCCCGGATGTCGAAGAAGCCCGGGTTCTCACGGATCGACGCCACCGGCGTCAGGCCCGGCGCGATGTGCGGCAGCAGCCGGGAGGCGTACGCGATGACGTCCGTCGGCACGCGGAAACCGGCGGTCAGCTCCTCGACCACGGCGTCGCCCTTGCCCAGGTGCGCCAGCGCCTCGCCCCAGCTCCGGGTCGCCCACGGCGTGGTGCCCTGCGCCAGGTCGCCCAGCACGGTCGCCGAACCGGTGGTGCAGCGCCGGCCCACCGCGCGGTACTGCATCGGGGAGAGGTCCTGCGCCTCGTCCAGGACCACGTGTCCGAGGGAGTGGGTGCGCTCGATCAGGTCGGTGGCCTCGTCGATCAGCACGGCGTCGGCGGGCGACCACTTGGCGGACCTCACGGAACGGGCCGGCTTCGCCCACAGCACCGCCTTCCGCTCCTCCTCGGTGAGGACGCCCTCGGAGTGCTCGGCGAGGAAGTCCGCGTCCGAGAGGAGCCGCAGCACGAGCTTCGCGGGCTCGACCTGCGGCCAGACGGTCTTCACCACCGCCTTCACGGCGGCGTCGCGCGCCACCGCGTTCTGCACCCGGTCGTCCGGCGCCTCGCCCGCCCGCTCCATCTGCACCAGCACGGCGTGCGCGATGCGCTGCGGGAGGGCCTCGCGGGCGGCGCCGTAGCGGATGTCGCGGGCGAGCAGCTCGCGGACGATCTCCTCCAGCTCGTACGCCGCCACCCGCCAGCGGCGCGAGCCGCGCACCACGACGACGCCCTCGGTGGGCAGGGTGACGTGCGAGTAGAGGGCCCTGCGCAGCACCTCCGCCATCCGCGCGTCGCCCTTGACCACCGCTGTCGCCGCCTCGTCCGTGCCGCGCACCTCGACGTGCGCCACCAGGTCGTCGACGGTGGCCTGCCGGACCGTCAGCTCACCCAGGGCCGGGAGCACCTGCTCGATGTAGTGCAGGAAGGACTTGTTCGGCCCGATGACGAGGGTGCCGGTGCGGGCGAGGCGCTCGCGGTGGGCGTAGAGGAGGTAGGCGACCCGGTGCAGGCCGACGGCGGTCTTCCCGGTGCCGGGGCCGCCCTGCACGCAGACCGATCCGGCCAGCCCGGCGCGCACGATCTCGTCCTGCTCGGGCTGGATGGTCGCCACGATGTCCCGCATCGGGCCGACGCGGGGCCGCTCGATCTCCTGCTGGAGCAGCTTGCTGGTGGTCGCGGCCTCGTCGGGGTCGGACAGGTGCTCGTCCTCGTACGCCGTGAGCTCGCCGCCGGTGTAGCCGAAGCGGCGGCGCAGGGCGACGTCCATCGGGTTCTTCTTCGACGCCTGGTAGAACGGCTGCGAGACCGGCGCCCGCCAGTCGATCACCATCGGGTCGCCGTCCGCGTCGTGCACGTGCCGGCGTCCGACGTGCAGTGTCCGATAAGCGGCCTCCGGCCGCGGGCGCTCCCCCTCCCCGCCCTCCGCCTGCTCCGCCCCCGGGGCGTGCAGGTAGTCGAGCCGGCCGAAGAACAGCGGGGTCCCGCTCAGGTCGGCGAGCGCCTTGATGCGCTCCTCGATCTGGCTCTCCAGCACGGCGGCGTTGACCCAGTTCGCGGTGACGTCGGTGATGTCCAGGGACTCGACGTCCTCGCGCATGGCACGCAGGGCGGAACGGGACGCGGCGAGGTGGGAGCGCTCTTTGGACAGAGGGTCGTCGTGGTCGGGCGTGGACAAGGGGGTGCCTCCGGGTGACCTGCGGTGCGGTGGGCGCGGGCTGCGCGCGGTGGGCCGACCGGTTTCCGTCCGGACGGCGGCACTCCCGTGGGGAGGCGGGCAAGAGCGGAGATTCTAGGGAGCGGGGGCCGCGCGGGCCAAATGGTTTTACGTCCCCTAGGGGTCGGGGCCCTCCCACCTGAGGGGGCGGCGTCCGTCCGGAGGAGTACGGAACGGGGGCGGGGGTTGGCCCCGCAGACCGATGCCGGTACGGGGGCCGCGGTCGCACCATGGAGACATGAGCGCAGTAACCATCTCCCCCCTTCCGGCTCCGGGCCGCGCGTCCGGTGCCACGCCCGTGGCCGGCAGCCACCGGCACCGGCTCGGTGACGCCCTGCGCGCCGTCAGGGTGTTCGCGGGCGCCGCCTTCGACGTGGTCGTCCTCGGCGAGTACGGCGAGGAGGCCGGCGTCCGCCGCCGGTGACGCCGCGCTGCCCGCCGGTGACGCCGCGCTGCCCGCCGGTGGCGTCCGCGTCGCTCGCCGGTGACGCCGCGTCCGCCGCCGCGCGGACTGAGTACGCACGCGTGCCGGTCTGAGTACGCACGCCGGTGCGCGGGGCACGCCCGCGCGGCTTGACTGGCCGCATGAACCCACAGCACCCCACGGCATGGCCGCCGTACCCGGCCGCCTGGCGGGACCCACGGGAGCAGCGGGACCGCACGGCGTGGATCGCGCCGACCGTCGCCACCGTGCTCCTGACGGTTCTGGTACCGGCGGCCGCGTTCCTCGGCCTGCTGTCGGTCATGGCGACCGACAGCTGCGGCACCGACTGCTCGCGGGCGCTGACGACCTCGCTGACGCTGATCTACGGGACCCTGTTCTTCGGCGCCTTCCTCACCCACGGAGCCTGGGTCACCGCCTGGGCGCTGCCCTGGACCCGGCGCTGGTCCGCCCTGCGGATCTGGATGGCCGCGCTGTCGCTGCTGCCGCCGGTGTTCGTCCTGATCCTGGTGTTCACCCTCCCCGGGGCCTGACCGTCCCTCCCCGGGGCCGGGCCTGACCCGGCCGGGGTGTCCGCTCAGCTCTCCGCCAGCAGCTCGTCCGCGTCCACGATCCGGTACGCGTAACCCTGCTCCGCCAGGAAGCGCTGGCGGTGGGCGGCGAAGTCCTGGTCGAGGGTGTCGCGGGCGACGACCGAGTAGAAGTGCGCCTGGTGGCCGTCGGCCTTGGGGCGCAGGACCCGGCCGAGCCGCTGGGCCTCCTCCTGCCGGGACCCGAACGTGCCCGACACCTGGATGGCGACGGTCGCCTCCGGCAGGTCGATGGAGAAGTTCGCGACCTTCGACACGACGAGGACGCTGATCTCGCCCTGGCGGAAGGACTCGAAGAGCTTCTCCCGCTGGGCGTTGGACGTCTCGCCCTTGATGACCGGCGCGCCCAGGTGCTCGCCCAGTTCGTCGAGCTGGTCGATGTACTGGCCGATGACGAGGATCTGCTGCCCGGCGAAGCGCCGCACGATCGCCTCGGTCACCTTCCGCTTCGTCGCGGTCGTCGCGCAGAAGCGGTACTTCTCCTCCGTCTCGGCGGTGGCGTACGCGAGGCGCTCGGAGTCGGTGAGGTTGACCCGGACCTCCACGCAGTCGGCGGGCGCGATGTAGCCCTGCGCCTCGATCTCCTTCCACGGGGCGTCGAAACGCTTCGGCCCGATGAGGGAGAACACGTCCGACTCACGGCCGTCCTCGCGGACCAGGGTCGCGGTCAGGCCGAGCCGCCGCCGCGCCTGGAGGTCGGCGGTGAACTTGAAGACCGGCGCCGGCAGCAGGTGCACCTCGTCGTAGACGACCAGCCCCCAGTCCCGGGAGTCGAACAGCTCCAGGTGCGGGTAGACACCCTTTCGCTTCGTCGTCAGCACCTGGTACGTGGCGATGGTGACGGGACGGATCTCCTTCTTCGTCCCGCTGTACTCGCCGATCTCGTCCTCCGTCAGGGAGGTCCGCTTCAACAGCTCGTGCTTCCACTGCCGGGCGGAGACGGTGTTCGTCACGAGGATCAGGGTCGTCGACTTGGCCTGCGCCATCGAACCGGCCCCGACCAGCGTCTTCCCGGCGCCGCAGGGGAGCACGACGACACCGCTGCCGCCGTGCCAGAAGTTCTCCACCGCCTGCTTCTGGTAGGGCCTCAGCGCCCAGCCGTCCTCGGCCAGCTCGATGGGGTGCGCCTCGCCGTCGACGTACCCGGCGAGGTCCTCGGCGGGCCAGCCCAGCTTCAGCAGCGTCTGCTTGATCTGCCCGCGCTCGGAGGGGTGCACGGCCACCGTGTCGGGGTCGATGCGATTGCCGACCAGCGGCGCGATCCGCTTCGACTTCAGCACCTCCTCCAGCACCGGGCGGTCGGTGGTCGTCAGGACCAGACCGTGCGCCGGGTGCTTGGAGAGGGTGAGGCGGCCGTAGCGGTCCATCGTCTCGGCGATGTCGACGAGCAGCGCGTGCGGCACCGGGTAGCGGCTGTACTCGACGAGCGCGTCCACGACCTGCTCGGCGTCGTGGCCCGCGGCCCGCGCGTTCCACAGGCCGAGCGGGGTCACCCGGTAGGTGTGGATGTGCTCCGGCGCCCGCTCCAGCTCGGCGAACGGCGCGATGGCCCGGCGGCAGGCGCCGGCCTGCTCGTGGTCGACCTCGAGGAGCAGGGTCTTGTCGGACTGGACGATCAGCGGACCATTCACGGGCGGCACCCTTTCGCGCGCGTACGGCCGACAGCGACTGGACGGATCGGCCAAACGTCCAGTGTGCCTGATCGGGCCGCCCGGGCAGCCGGGCTACCGGAGAGTGAGGTTGTTGATCAGTGGGCCCTCCAGGGCGATCCCCTCCGTGACCAGGGACTGGACGCCGCTGACCGGCGGGGGCAGGGGCAGCGGCAGCGCGGCGGCCTTGGGAGCGAGCGCGCCGAACAGCGCCGCGGCGGTGATCAGTGCGGCGACGGAGACGGCGACGGCGTTGCGGGCGGCGGAGCGGGTGGCGGAGCGGTCGTGATCGGGAAGCTCGGAACGCATGGGGGTGTCCGGCCTTTCAGGGGGAGTGATCAGGAGAGGAGGGCCCGTGGACCAGGAGAGGAGGGCCGTGGATCAGAAGAGAGGGGCTGTGGATCAGAGGGCCGTGATCAGGGGTGGAGGCCGTGATCAGGGGAGGGGGGCGATGGGGGGAGGAGACGATGGGGGGGGGAGCCCGGAGCGGGCGGAGGCGGGCCGGGCCCAGGGGGGCTGGGGACCCGGCCCGCCGACGGGGACGCTGATCGGGGGGATCAGCGAGGGATCAGAGGACGGTCAGAGGGTCAGGCCTCCGCCGAGGTCGATGCCGACCGCGGCGGCCTCGGCGGCGAACGCCGCGACGAGGGCGGCGGTGGAGGTCAGGACGGTGGCGACGCGGCGAACAGCGGTACGCATCGGGTTCTCCCTTTCGGTTGGTTTGCAGGGCACCCGGTGGCTGCCCGACCGTCCGCGAACCGATGCGGAATATGAAAAAAGCTCCCTCTCAGGTGCGAATCACCCGGCGTGGCGTGCATGAGTCACCGCGTACGCCCGAAAGTGCGCATCCGAGCGGAATCACGGCCGGGCGCGCGTAAAACCCGGGGGGTCATGTCACCGCAGACCACGCCACCCGTCGCGTCACGTGGTGTCGTCGGCGAGTTCGGCCACGCCGGTGATCCGGTGCAGCGGATAGGTGAGCACCTCGTCCGCCGTGTGGTCGTACGCCGTCACGAAGCCCCCCTCGACCCGGATCGGGGCGATGACGCGCTGGCTGGCGGCGCCCTCGGCGTTCACGTAGCCGATCCACAGCGCCTCGCCGGTCATGACCGCCGCCTGCACGGTGGCGAGGGTCTCGGCGGCGGAGGTACGGGGCAGCTCGCCGCCCGCGGCCGGGGTGTCGCCCGCCCCGCCGGAACCCGCCCCGCCTCCGGAACCCGTCCCGCTACCGGATCCCGTCCCGCTACCGGAGCCCGTCCCGCTACCGGGGCCCGGCTTGCGCGGGGCCGTGGCGGCCAGGTCGCCGGCCCGGACGGCGCGGATCGCCGCCGCCAGGAGCGTGTCGTCGGGGACCGGCGGACCGTCCGGGACCGGCTCCGGTGCCGTCCGCGGCGGCGTGCGGTGGGCGTCGGCGCGGGCGATCAGCACGTCGCCCGCGGCGGACTCGGCGGCCGGCGCGAACCCCATCGCGCGCAGCCCCTCCAGCAGCGCCGCCGGGTCGGCCTGCGCGGCCAGCACGGTCGGCGCGAGGCGGCGCAGGCCGAGGCCGGCGGCCCGCTTGTCGGCGAGGATCTCGTCCAGCGTCGCGTCGTCGTCGCAGCGCACGTACGCCGAGGCCGCGCCCACCCGCAGCCGTCCGTGCCGCCGGGCCACGTCGTCGATCAGGTAGGTGAGCGGCTGCGGCACCGGCGTACGGGAGTGCCGGGCGAGGAACGCGTGCAGGTCCGCGGCCGTCTGCCCGGAGTCCAGTGCGCGGCGCACCGAACCCGGCGTGAACCGGTAGACGGTCGCCCCGCCCTTGGACTCCACGTCCGCGAGCATCCCCAGCAGGCCGGCCAGCTCGGGCTCCAGGGGCCCCGGCGCCACCGCCGTCAGGTCGGCCTGGAGCAGCACGTGGTCCAGCGGTTCGGGCAGCAGCGGCGCGAGCAGCCGGGCGGCCCTCGCGGTGGCGGTGGCCTGCTCGGCGGGGGGCCGGGGAGCGGGCGTGGACGGCGTGCGGTGGTGGACGGGGAGCCGGTCGCCGGGGCCCTGGGGCGGCTCGGGCGTCCCGGGTGCCTCGGGTGCCTGCGCCGGGCGGGACGGCTCGGGCGCCCCGGTCAGTGCCCGTCCCGGCGCCGCCAGCGCGCCGCGCCCGGTGACGCCCAGCAGCTCGGCCTCGGACAGCGTCCAGCGGGCCAGCCGGGTGCGCAGGTCGTCGTCCTGGCCGTCCCGCCCGTCCCGTCGCGGGCCGCGCAGCGGGCGCTCCCAGCGCAGCCGGGCCAGCACCGACTCCTCGGTGGGCGAGGCACCCTCGGGCAGCCCCGCCAGCAGGGCCAGCACCCGGTGCCGTACCTCCGGCGCCGCCGAACGGTCCAGGTTGGGGCCCAGCGCCGAGAGCGTACGGTCCTTCGCGTCCCGCCCCCCGACCACACCCGGCGTGCGGGTGGACGTCAGCCACGTCCCGGCGAGCCGCGCCCAGCGTTCCGCGGGGGGCAGCTCCCGCCACTCGTCGTACGCCGGGGTCACCGCGTACCGCTCGTCGGCCTCTCCGTCGGAGGCGATGAGTCCGGCCGCGTAGGCCAGTTCGACCCAGAACGCGGCGACCGGTTCGGGCACGTCCAGGGCGACGGCCGTCCGCTTCAGGTCGCGCACGCTCAGCCCGCCGGCCCGCAGCACCGCCGGACCGCCCTCGTCCCACTCCTTGAGCAGTTCCTCGACGGTCGCCAGCGCCGCCAGGGCCTGCCCGGCGGCGGTGGCGTCCACCACCTGTGGACGGTGCGTGGCGGCGGCCTCCACCGGCGGCGGCACCGGCTCGGGCGTGCGGTGCGCCCGGCCCCCGCGCAGGTGCAGGGCGACCTCGCGGGGCAGGACGACCGTGCCCGGCGCGGTCGGCAGCAGCAGGCCGCGCTCCAGCAGCCGGCGCAGGTGCGGCGCGGGATCGTGGGTGACCTGGCCGTAGGGCGGGCCCCACACCAGCCGGTCCAGCACCTCCCGGGACTCCTCGGGCAGGCCGGCGAGGAGCACCGCCATCCGCGGCCGGTCGGCGAACAGGGCGCCGAGCGCGGACACGGCGGACACGGAGTCGTGGGTCGAGGGCAGGCCGACGGTGGCGAGGACCTCCTGGATCCGGCCCGGTGACATCCCCGCCGTGGCCTCCCGCACGGTGGGGCCGAGCCCCGTCGGGGAGGGGTGCTGCGGGGACGGCGCGAGCAGCTCGCGTGCGGTGCGCACCAGCCGCAGCCGGTCGTCGGCCCCCCACACCAGGGCCTGTTCGCGCAGTACGGCGAGGGCATGGGGGAGGGCCGCGGCGACCGCCGGATCGCCCTCGTCCCCGGCCATCAGACGGAGCAGCTCGGCGTAGGACGCCGGGTCCGCCGCCACGGCCAGCGCCTCCGCCGTCTGCAGCGCGAACCGGTCCAGCCGCTCCAGCGCCCGTACGACCGACGCGCGGGTGCCGGCGCGGGTGGCGAGCTGCGTGAGGTCCGTGGGCACGGGGGTGATGAGGTCGGGACGGCTGCGCAGGAGGGCGGCCAGCGAGACGTCGTCCCTGGCGCGGAGCGCCTCCGCGAGGGACCGGGGGGCCGCGGACTTCTCCTCGGTGCTCATCCGGCCCACGTTAGCGGGTGGGTGTGACGGCGGGGTGCGTGTGCGGCGGTGCGGTGCGCGTCCTCCGCGCCCGGGGGGATTCGGTACCTTCGTCCGACGGCGTACCACAACACACCGCCCCGGAGGGCTCCGTGGGGATCGAGAGCGACCAGGTCGTCTACGAGTATCTGAGCCGCGTCGGCGACGTGGCCCAGCAACGGCAGCTGCCGTCGGCCACGCGCATGCGGCTGGTCTCCGAGCTGCGCAACGAGATCGACCGGCACCGTGCCAGGACCACCGTGGACAACCCCGCCGCCGTGCGCCGCATCCTGGACCGGCTCGGCAGCCCGGACGACATCGTCGACGCGGCGGGCGGTGTGGGCGGCGCTAGCGGTGTGACCGGTGCCGGTGGTGCCGGTGGTGCCCCGCGGCCGTCGGTGCCGCGGTCCGCCTCCGTGCCCGCGCAGCCGGAGGGCGAGCCGCGGAAGGAGGACGGCGGGTCGCGGAAGGCGGACGGCGGGACACGGAAGCAGGAGGGCGAGCCGCGGATGGCGGAGCGGCTCAAGGGGCTGCGGCGCGCCGTACCGCGCCCCCGCCCTCGCCCCGCCACGCCCGAGTCCGAGTCCGAGCCCGCGCCGGCCGCCCTCCCGCCGCACCGGGCGGGCGCGCACGAGCTGGGGGACGGCAGCGCCACGCGGCCGGACTGGTGGCGGACGGACAACGGCCCGTTCGGGGGCGGCGGCGACAGCGTGCCGGGTTTCGTCGGCGGTGTGGAGATCCCGGAGCTGCTCAGGCCCCCGCCGAGGAACGAGGACGAGACGGGCGGGCCGGCGAAGAACAACGGGACGGCCGGGAGGACGGAAGCCGAGGCAGTGGAGGAGGCCGCGGAGCCGGTCGCCGGGAAGGCGGGCGGGGCACCGCGCCGCCGCCTGCCCCGGCTGTGGCCCGAGGGCGGCTGGAACAACCCGCTGCTGCTGCTCGCCGCCGTCCTGCTGGTCGCCGGCGCGGTCGTCGGCAGCCTCATCCCGATGGGCCTCGGCTGGGGGATCGTCTACCTCTCCCGCCGCCTGACCCCGGCCCAGGTGAAGTGGGCGGTACTGGGCCTGCCCGGCACGGTCGCCGCCGCCGGCGTCGTCTGGCTGTGGGGCCGTACGGAGGGCCGCTGGGGCGACCCGGTCGCCGAGGGCCACATGAGCGACGCCGTCGCCGACACCTGGCCCTGGGTCCTGCGCGCCGCCGCCGTCGCCACGGCCCTGTACCTCCTCCGGCGCTCCCGCGGCCCGCGGGCCTGACCCGCCCCGGCCGAGGACAGGTACCCGACCGGGCCCGACGCCCGGCCGGCCCGATGCCCGGCCGGCCCGATGCCCGGCCGGCCCGATGCCCGGCCGGCCCGACGCCCGGCCGGGATCCGACCCGCCCCGGCCGGCTCCGTCGGCCCTCCCGGCACAATGGGGGCCATGGCCTCCACGACCCGTCCCGCGCCCACCGTCGGCTTCGACCTCGACATGACGCTGATCGACTCGCGCCCCGGCATCCGCGCCTGCTACCTGGCGCTGACCGAGCGGACGGGGACGTTCGTCGACGCCGACCTGGCCGTCACGCGCCTCGGCCCGCCGCTGGAGGAGGAGCTGGCCCACTGGTTCCCGGCCGAGGAGATCGCCGCCACCGCCGACCTCTACCGGGAGATGTACCCGGCGTACGCCGTCGCCGCCACGCCCGCGCTGCCCGGCGCCCGGGAGGCCGTCGACGCCGTGCGCGAGGCCGGCGGACGGGCGATCGTCGTCACCGCCAAGTACGAGCCGAACGCCAAGCTGCACCTGGCGCACCTCGGCATCGGGCCGGACGCGGTGATCGGCGACCTGTGGGCCGAGCAGAAGGCCGTGGCGCTGCGCGAGCACGGCGCGGACGTGTACGTCGGCGACCACATCGGCGACGTACGCGGCGCCCGCGCCGCCGGTGCCCTCGCGGTGGCGGTGGCCAGCGGGCCGTGCAGCGCCGGGGAGCTGCGCGCGGCCGGCGCCGACGTCGTCCTCGGCGACCTGACGGAGTTCCCGGAGTGGCTCGCGGCCTACCGCGACGGTGAGGGCGACGGCGACGCCGAGGGGCTCGACGCGGCGCGGGCCTGACGCCGGCCCGCCGCGATCGACTGGAACACCCCCGCACCGGCGATCAGGAAGCCCACTCCCATCAGCATGCTCAGAACGAACATGTAGGTGGGAAAGGGCGTCGTCCCCAGGAACAGCGGGGCCACCGTGACCAGAGTGGCCACGGTACCGATGAAGAAGACGATCGCACCGGCACGGATCAGTCGGTCACCGGGCGCGGCGGAATTCGTTTGGGTTTTGTCACGCACCCGACCAGGGTAGTTCCCAGGCCTGGAGAACGACCGGGGGACGTCTTGTCACCGGCCTGAAGACCATTAGCCTTGGTACCGGCGGGTCCGGACGACCCGCCCAAGTGCTATCAAGAGCCGTTTCCGAGCAGTTTTCCGACGAGTACGAGGACGAGGACAGACGTGCCTACCGGCAAGGTCAAGTGGTTCAACAGCGAGAAGGGCTTCGGCTTTCTCTCCCGCGACGACGGCGGTGACGTCTTCGTCCATTCCTCGGTCCTTCCCGCCGGAGTCGAGGCGCTGAAGCCGGGCCAGCGCGTGGAGTTCGGCGTCGTCGCCGGGCAGCGCGGTGACCAGGCCCTGTCCCTGACCCTGCTGGAGCCGGCCCCGTCGGTGGCGGCCGCGCAGCGCAAGAAGCCGGACGAACTGGCCTCCATCGTCCAGGACCTGACCACCCTCCTGGAGAACATCACCCCGATGCTGGAGCGGGGCCGCTACCCCGAGAAGGCCGCCGGCAAGAAGATCGCCGGCCTGCTCCGCGCGGTCGCCGACCAGCTGGACGTCTGACCCCGCGCCTCACCCGCTACGGAAAAGCCAGCGCGTCCGGGCCGAGGGCCGGTACCAGTCCCTCGGCCGCCGCGCGGGTCAGCAGGCCACGGACCGCCGCGTAGCCGTCCTCGCCGAGCCCGGCCGTGAACTCGTTGACGTACAGCCCGATGTGCTGGTCGGCGACGGCCGGGTCCATCTCCTGGGCGTGCTCCATGACGTACGGCCGGGACACCTCCGGGTCGTCCCAGGCCGCGCGTACGGACGCGACGACCGAGTCGGCGAGGCGGGTCAGCGTCTCGGCGCCCAGCGACCGCTTGGCGATGATCGCGCCGAGCGGGATCGGCAGCCCGGTGGTCCGCTCCCAGTGCTCGCCCATGTCGGCGAGCTTGTGCAGCCCGTAGTTCTGGTACGTGAAGCGCGCCTCGTGGATCACGAGCCCCGCGTCGACCTTCCCGTCGCGCACGGCCGGCATGATCTCGTGGAACGGCATGACGACGATCTCGCCGACCCCGCCGGGCACGGTGTCCGCGGCCCAGAGGCGGAACAGCAGGTAGGCCGTCGAGGTCTCGCTCGGCACCGCGACGGTGCGCCCGCGCAGGTCGGCGTCGGCCTCCCGGGTCAGCACCAGCGGCCCGCAGCCCCGGCCCAGCGCGCCGCCGCAGGGGAGCAGGGCGTACTCGCCGAGGACGTACGGCAGTACGGCGTACGACACCTTCAGCACGTCGAACTCGCCACGCTCGGCCATGCCGTTGGTGATGTCGATGTCCGCGAACGTCACGTCGAGGGCGGGGGCGCCGGGGACACGGCCGTGGGCCAGGGCGTCGAAGACGAAGGTGTCGTTGGGGCAGGGGGAGTACGCGATCCGCAGGGGCTCGGTCTGCGAGGGCTCAGTCGTCATGTGGGTTCCAACTCGTGAGGACGGGTGCGAGCTTCCCGAAGGCGTCCGTCAGGGCCGTGAGCGCGTCGCCGATGCGCCAGGCGGCGCGGTCGCGCGGGCCGACCGGGTTGGAGACCGCGCGCAGCTCCAGCACGGGCACCCCGTGCGCGGCGGCGGCCTCGGCGACGCCGAAGCCCTCCATGGCCTCGGCCAGCGCGCGCGGGTGGCGGGCGCGCAGCAGCGCGGCGCGTCCGGCGGTGCCGGTGACGGTGGAGCCGGTCAGGACGGTGCCGGGGCGGGCCCCGGTCGCGGCGGCGACCGCGCGGACGAGCCCGGCGGGCGGGTGGTGGGTGACGGCGCCGAAACCGAGGTCGGTGACCGGCAGGAAACCGTCGGCCGTCTCGGCGCCCAGGTCGGCCGCGGTGATCTCGTCGGCGACGACGAGCGAGCCGACGGGCGCGTCCGGGGCGAAGCCGCCGCCGATGCCGGCCGAGACGACCAGGCCGTACGGGGCGCCGTCGAGGGTCGCCGCGGTCAGGGCGGCGGCGGTGGAGGCGGCGGCGAGGGCGGGGCCGACACCGGCGGCCAGCAGGTCCGGGCCGCCCGGGAGCCGGTGGAGCCGCGCCCCGGGCAGCGGCACCTCCGTGCCCGGCCGGGGGAACGCCCGGGCCACCGCGTCCCGTTCGACGGGGACCGCGGTGGCCACGAGGACGCGCACGGGGGACGTGGTCAGTCGTCCTTCTTCAGCTTGAAGGACCACAGACCGGTGGCCGCCTCGCTGTCGTCCTTGCCGTCGCCGGCCTTGATGGTGACCAGCGTCGAGTCGCCCTGGGCACCGTACTGGGCGTTGAAGAACACGCTGCCCGGCACCGTGCGGTAGGTGTTGTCCGTGTCGTCGACCAGCTGCTGACCGTTCATCAGGATCGTCCAGCGCTTGTCCGCGAGGTCCGGGTCGACGCCGAAGCGCACGGTCTCGTCGGGGTCGACGGCGATGGACTCGACGTCGTCGTCCTGCAGGCACTTCTGGATCTCGGCGGTCTCCAGGACCTTGTCCTCGCCACCGCAGGTGGCCTCGGAGCTGACCGAGTCACTGCCGACCGTGACCGTGGCCATGGGCGTCGGCTGGTCACAGGCGGACAGCAGGAGCAGTCCGGCGGATACGGCGCCGGCGGCGGCGACGGCGCGGCGGCGTCGCACAGCGGATTGCAACGTGGTCATGGGCGAAGGCTATATGGCGCCCCCGGTCCGCCCCCCACCTGGGTACGGCGTGGCGTGATCACGCCACCCACGGTCGCCCACCCCGCGGTCGCCTCACCCACGGCCGCGCCACCCGGCCGCCGCCCGTGATGGCGGCGCCTGGGCCACGCCGCCCGCGGGTCGCGCCGCTTGTGGTCGCCTCATCCGTGGTGGCGCCGTCTGGGTCGCGCTGCCCGTGGTCGCCTCATCCGTGGTGGCGCCGTCTGGGTCGCGCTGCCCGTGGTCGCCTCATCTGCGGTGGCGGCGCCTGGGTCGCGCTGCCCGTGGTGGCGCTGCCTGCGGTCATGCCACCTGCGGGTCGCGCCGCCTGGGGTCGCGCCGCCTGTGGTCGCGCCACCCGCGGTCGCCTCATCCGGTCCCGCCGCCCGTGGTGACACCCGTGGTCACGCCGCCCGCGTTCACGCCCCCGCGGGTCGCGCCGACGCGGTCACGCCACCCGCGGGCGTGCCGGGCCCCCGCGCCGGGCCGAGTCGATCAGGCCCCGTACGGTCGTCAGCCAGCCGGCGGCGACGATCGCGGCGGCCACCGACAGGCCCAGCGTGCCGTTCAGCGGCAGGACGATGCCGACCGCCCCGCCGAGCACCCAGGAGACCTGGAGCAGCGTCTCCGAGCGCGCGAACGCCGAGGTGCGGACCTGTTCGGGCACGTCCCGCTGGATCAGCGCGTCCAGGGACAGCTTGGCCAGCGCCTGCGCGAACCCCGCGACCGCGGCCAGACACGCCACCAGGACGGTGCTGAAGAACACCGCGGCCGTGACCGCCGTGCCCAGCACGACCGCGACCACCGTCACGATGATCATCTCCGGCGCCCGTGACCGCAGCCAGGCCCCGACCGCGGTGCCCAGCGCGTTGCCCGCACCGGCCGCGACGCCCACGATCCCCAGCGACACGGCCGCGCTCTGCCCGGACAGCGGATGCACGCGCAGCAGGAAGGCCAGGAAGAAGATCAGGAATCCGGTCAGGCAGCGGATGCCGGCGTTGGCGGCCAGCGCGTGCGTCACCGCCGGGCCGACCGTGCGCAGCCCGGGGCGCTTGTCCGGCCCGCGCAGCGGACCGTGCAGCGGTCCGTGCAGATGGTGTTCGTCGGCCGCGAGCAGCGCCCGGTCCTCACCGCGCGCCGAGTCCACCTTCGGCGGCAGCGTGAACGACAGGACGGTGCCCACGACGAAGATCACGAAGGCGCCGTACAGGGGCCAGCGCGGCCCGATCTGCTGGAGCCCCGCCGCGATCGGCGCGGCGGCCCCGGTGGCGAGCAGCCCGCACAGCGTGACCCGCGAGTTCGCCTTCACCAGGGAGAAACGGGGCGGCAGCAGCCGGGGCACCACCGCGCTTCTGACCACGCCGTACGCCTTCGAGGCGACCAGCACGCCGAGCGCGGCCGGGTACAGCCCGATGCTGCCGCTGACGACCGCACCGGACAGCACCAGCGCGAGCAGCGCCCGGGCGCCCATCGCCGCCGCCATCGCCGCGCGCCGGCCGTGCGGCAGGCGGTCCAGGAGCGGACCGATCACCGGCGCGAGAAGCGTGAACGGGGCCATGGTGATGGCGAGGTAGAGCGCGACCCGGCCGCGCGCCTCGTCGGTGGGGACGGAGAAGAAGACGGTGGAGGCGAGCGCGACGGTGATCATGACGTCGCCGGCGCCGTTCACCCCGTGCAGCTCGATCAGCTTGCCGAGACCGGACTCGCCGGCACCGTGCGCGTGCGTCGCCCGGCGGATGCCGCGCACCGTTGTGGTCACCGGCAGCCGCAGCGCGCGGCCGAGCGCTCGGAACCGGGAGCCGGGGCCGCGCCCCCGGCTCCCGCCCTTGAACTCCGTCCGTGCGGCTGCCACCCCGTCATAGTGCCCCGAGAGCGGGGGCTATAGCGTCTGTACGGCACGGATGGCGGTGAACGAGTCGGGTGACACCACCGGGGAACGCCGGGTTCGTACCCCGCCGAAACTCCCGTCGGTGTAGGCCCAGCGCACCTGAGCAGGTAGCGTGCCTAGCGCGCCGTGGCGAACGTTCTCGGCCGCGCGCCTTACGGGCATCCCGCAGAATGGATGACGTAGGTGTGCCCGAGCGCGATCGGGCGCGGACGTCGACGCGGTCCACAGGTCCGCTCCGTCCGCCCCTCGCAGGCAGCGGCGCACTCGTGAGACGGCGTATGGAGAGAAGCGATACCTGTGAGCGCAGCGACAACGCGAAGCCGCACCCCTGACCGTCTGTGCGCCGAGGCCATCGACCTCGCCCGCGCGGCAGCCGAGGAGGCCGCCGCACCCGGCGTCGTCGGCGAGCACGCCGGGCTGGTGTCGGAGGGCGACCGGGTCGTCACGCACTACTTCGCCTGCAAGGAGCTCGGGTACCGGGGCTGGCGCTGGGCCGTCACCGTGGCCCGCGCCTCCCGCGCCAAGATCGTCACGGTGGACGAGGCGGTGCTGCTGCCCGGCCCGGACGCGCTGCTCGCCCCGGAGTGGGTGCCGTGGAGCGAGCGGCTGCGCCCCGGTGACATGGGCCCCGGCGACCTGCTGCCCACCGACGCGGAGGACCTGCGGCTGGAGCCGGGCTGGACCGGCGAGGACGAGCCGCCGCCGAACTCCGCCGTCTCCCACGAGATGGCCGACCTCGTGGAGGCCGAGGACGCCGAGGTCACGGCCGGACCGCCCGCCGAGCTGTCGGTCGTCCCGGCCCGCGGCACGATCTCCGCGGTCGCCGAGGAGCTGGGCCTGCGCCGTACGCGGGTGCTCTCCCGGTACGGCCTGCACGTCGCCGCGGACCGCTGGGAGGAGGGCTACGGCCCGAAGACCGCGATGGCCCAGGCGGCCCCCGCGTCCTGTGTGAGCTGCGGCTTCCTGGCGCGTATCGGCGGCTCGCTGGGGCAGGCCTTCGGGGTGTGCGCCAACGAGTTCTCCCCGGCGGACGGCCGGGTGGTGTCGCTGGCCTACGGGTGCGGCGGGCACTCGGAGGCCGCGGTGATGCCGAAGCCGCCGCAGCCGGCTCCGCCGGTGATCGACGAGACGCGGGTCGACCCGTTCCCGTTGCGGCCCGCGCCGGACTCCGGGTCGGTTCCGGTGGCCGAGGACGAGGCGGCCGCGGAGCTCGGGCACTCGTAGGGCGCGCCGGTGACGGTGGTGCGGGCGCGTCGTGGCTCGCGCCCCCGGGGCCGCGCCCCGGACCCCCGCCGGCCCTGACGGCCTCGTTCCCCGGTCGCCGGACGGGCCGAGTGCTCACCGGTCGGGCGGCCCGGCCGCCGCGGCCGGCGTTCTGCCCGACGCGGGTCGGAGCGGTACCTTCGTGGTCCGTCGATGAGGAGAGTCACCGTGAGCATGTACGTGCGGCCTGCCGCCGAGGGCGCCGATCCGTTCGGTACGGCACGTCTGCGGCGCGGGGTGCTGGACGCCTGGGCGACGAGCCCGGCCCGGTTCCGTGAGGACGCCAACGCGGAGGAGGACCTCGTCCTCGGCGGCTACCGCGACCGGCTGGTCGTCGAGCTCGCGCAGAACGCCGCCGACGCCGCCGCACGGGCCGGCGTGCCCGGCCGGCTGCGTCTCACCCTGCGCGACGGTGTCCTCGTCGCCGCCAACACCGGCGCCCCGCTGGACGCGGCCGGTGTCGAGTCGCTGTCCACACTGCGCGCCTCCGCCAAGCGGGAGGGCGGCGAGGGCACCGTCGGCCGGTTCGGAGTCGGTTTCGCCGCCGTCCTGGCCGTCACCGACGAGCCCGCCGTCGTCGGCCGGCACGGCGGTGTGCGCTGGTCCCTGGCCGAGGCCCGTGACCTGGCCGCCGACACCGCACGGCACAGTCCCGGCCTGGGGAACGAGATCCGGCGGCGCGACGGGCACGTCCCGCTGCTGCGGCTGCCGTTCCCCGCCGAGGGCACCGCCCCCGACCCGTACGACACGGCCGTCATCCTGCCGCTGCGCGACACGGCCGCCGCCGACCTCGCCGAGCGCCTCCTGCGCGCCGTGGACGACGCCCTGCTCCTCGCCCTGCCGGGGCTGCGGGAGGTCGTGGTCGAGGTCGCGGACGACGTGCGCACGCTCTCCCGCCGTACCGAGGACGCCCTGACCGTCGTGGAGGACTCCCGCGAGGGCGTCACCCGCTGGCGTACCGCCGCCGCGCACGGACCCCTCACTCCCGACCTCCTCGCCGACCGGCCGGTGGAGGAGCGGCTGCGCCCCCACTGGTCGGTGACGTGGGCGGTGCCCGTGGACGCCGACGGCTCTCCCGCCCGGCCCCGCACCACCCCCGTCGTCCACGCGCCCACGCCCAGTGACGAGCCGCTCGGCGTGCCCGCGCTGCTCATCGCGTCGTTCCCGCTGGACTCCACCCGCCGGCACGCGGCCGGCGGCCCGCTGACCGACTTCCTGACGGAGCGGGCGGCGGACGCCTACGCGGGGCTGCTCGCCGACTGGAGCCCGGTCGCCGCCGGCCTCATCGACCTCGTACCCGGCCCGCTGGGCAAGGGCGAGCTGGACGGCGCGCTGCGGCAGGCGATCCTCGCACGGCTGCCGCGCACCGCCTTCCTGCCGCCCGCCGCACCGCGCGAGGACGACCCCGACCTGCCGGTGTCCCTGCGGCCCCGCGACGCCGAGGTCGTCGAGGGCGCGGGCACCGACACCGTGCGGGTCCTCGCCGAGGTGCTGCCGACCCTGCTGCCCGCCGGACTCGAACGCCGGGCGGAGCTGCGCACGCTGGGCGTGGCCCGGGTGCCGCTGACCGACGCGATCGACCGGCTGGCCGGCCTGGAGAAGGACCCCGGCTGGTGGCGGCGGCTCTACGACAGCCTCGCCGGGGTCGATCCCGACCGGCTGTCCGGACTGCCCGTGCCCCTCGCGGACGGCCGTACGACCATCGGACCCCGGCAGGTGCTGCTGCCCTCCGCGGACGCCGCCTCCCTCGACCCGGAGGTCCTCACCCGGCTCGGCCTGAAGGTCGCCCACCCGGACGCCGCCCACGGGCTCCTGGAGAAGCTGGGCGCGTTGCCGGCCACCCCGCGTGCCGTGCTCACCACCCCGCAGGTCCGGGCCGCCGTCGCCGCGTCCCTGGACGACGAGGGCGGCACGAACTGGGAGGAGGACGTCCTCGACGCCGACGAACTGGCCGACACCGTCCTCGGCCTGGTCCGCGACGCCGGACTCGACCCCGGCGACGAGCCCTGGCTCGGCGCGCTCGCCCTGCCCGACGAGGACGGCGAACTCTCCCCGGCGGGCGAACTCGTCTTCCCCGGCGGCCCGTTCGCCCAGGTCATGCGCGAGGACGAACTCGCCACCGTGGACGCGGAACTGGCGCGCAAGTGGGGGCCGGAGCCCCTGGCCGCCTGCGGCGTGCTCGTCACCTTCGCCCTGGTCCGCGCCACCGACGTCGTCCTCGACCCCGACGAACTGGAGCCCCGCGAGGGCGACTTCGCCGAGCCGGACGACGCGGGCCTGCTGGATGCCGTGGACGTGTGGAGCGAGGACGTCCTCGACCGCTTCCCGGACAGCCCCGTACCGCCGGTCGCCACCGAGATCGTCGCCGTGCGCGACCTGGACCTGGTGGACGACGACCGGTGGCCGCAGGCGCTCGCCCTGCTGTCGCAGCCGCCGCTGCGCGACGCGCTGGTCCTGCCCGTGCGGGTCCTCCTGCCCGACGGCACCCACGAGATCGTGCGGCCGTACACCGCGTGGTGGCTGCGCGGGCACCCGGTGCTCGGCGGGCGCCGCCCGGCGGGGCTGCGCGCGGCGGGCGGCGACCCGCTGCTGCGGGGCCTGTACGACGAGGCCGACGCCGCCGGTTTCGAGGACGAGCAGGTGCTGCGGGCGCTGGGCGTACGGACGTCCGTCGCGGCCCTCCTCGCCGAGCCCGGCGGCGCGGCCGAGCTGCTGGACCGCCTCGCCGACCCCGACCGTCCGGTCACGGCCGCCCAACTGCACGCCCTGTACGGGGCGCTGGCCGAGCTGGACCCGGACCAGGTCACCCTGCCGGACGAGGTACGGGCCGTCGTCGACGGCCGGGTGGAGGTGGTGGACGCCGCCGACGCCGTGGTCGTGGACTCGCCGGACCTGCTGCCCTTCACGTCGGGCGTGCCGCTGCTGCCCGTACGGCCGGCCCGGGCCGCCGAGCTGGCGGAACTGTTCCAGGTGCGGCGGCTGAGCAAGTCCGTCACCGGCGAGGTGGACTCCGAGGGTGCCGAGCACGACGTACCGGAGCCGGTGCGGGCGCTGCTCGGGGCGCGGACCCCCGCGTCGTACGTGGAGCACGAGGAGCTGGTCGTCGACGGTGTGGAGATCGACTGGCGGCTGACGGGCGACGGCGTGCTGCACGCGGCGACCCTGGAGGGCGTCGCCGCCGGGCTCGCGTGGGCGGCCGGTCAGTGGCCGCGCCGCTTCGAGGTCGCCGCCCTGCTGGAGGACGAGTCCCGCACGGACGAACTGGCCCGGGACCGCTGGTTCGACTAGCCGGGGCGCTTCTTGTGGACCACCCGTGAGAACGGAACGATGTCGGCCATGACCTCTGTGGATCCGGCCCCCGGCCCCTCGGACGACCCTGCGAGCGGCCTTGTCGCCTGCCCCTGCTGCTTCCAGCGGACCCTGGCGGCGCGGGCCGACTTCGAGATCTGTCCGGAGTGCGGCTGGGAGGACGACGGCCAGGACGACGCGGACGCCCACATGGTCCGAGGCGGGCCAAACGGCTCGCTGAGCCTGACCCAGGCCCGGCTGGACTACCTTGAGGACGTGGCCGAGACGGGCGACGAGTCCATGACGCGCGGCGGCGAAGGTCTGTGGCTGTCGGAAGCACGACGCCAGATCCCGGACCTGGGTGAAGAGGGGGGCGCTGCGTAGAGAGGCGTCCGGCAACGCTCGCCGCGTACTCGCCGGCGTGAGTACGCGGCGGCCGAATCGTCCTCGATGCGCTCAGATGAGCGGCACGAGGACAGTGAGGGCCGAAGTGTTCACGGTTTCCGGGCAGGGTGGTGGCCCCCCCGGGCCGGAGCGGCCCGGCGGTCCGGCCCGGCTAGCCGGTACGCGGCCGCCCGGCGGTCCGGCCCGGCTAGCCGGTACGCGGCCGCCCGGCGGTCCGGCCCGGCTAGGCCGGTACGCGGCGGTCGACCCACCTCCACGCGAACTCCAGGACGGCCGCCGCCGCCACCGCGATGCCGACCGCCGCCCACGGCATGGTCACGCCCACCAGCTTCAGCGCGAAGAAGTCCTGGAGCCACGGCACCGCCAGCACCACCAGGAAGCCCGCACCCATCGCCGCCACCAGCCCCACGCGCCACCAGGTGTACGGGCGGGCGATGATCGCCAGCACCCACATGGAGATCAGGAACAGCGTCAGCGTCGCCGCGCTCGTCTCCGCGTCCAGCGCCCCCGGACCGGAGTAGTGCTGCCGGGCGACGAGGTACGTCGTGAAGGTCGCCGCCCCGGCCAGCACCCCGCCGGGGATCGCGTACCGCATCACACGCCGTACGAAGTGGGGCCTGGCCCGCTCCTTGTTCGGCGCGAGGGCCAGGAAGAAGGCGGGCACGCCGATCGTGAGCGTGGAGAGCAGGGTCAGGTGCCGGGGCAGGAACGGGTACTCGACCTGGGAGCAGACCACCAGGATCGCCAGCAGCACCGAGTACACGGTCTTCACCAGGAACAGGGTCGCGACCCGGGTGATGTTGCCGATGACCCGGCGGCCCTCGGCCACCACCGACGGCAGCGTGGCGAAGCTGTTGTTCAGCAGCACGATCTGCGCGACCGCCCGGGTGGCCTCCGAGCCCGAGCCCATCGCCACGCCGATGTCGGCGTCCTTGAGCGCCAGCACGTCGTTCACGCCGTCACCGGTCATCGCGACCGTGTGCCCGCGCGACTGGAGGGCACCGACCATGTCCCGCTTCTGCTGCGGGGTGACCCGGCCGAAGACCGTGCCGTCGTCGAGCGCCCCGGCCATCTCCTCCCGGCCGGCGGGCAGCCGGCGCGCGTCGACCACCGTGCCGGACAGCCCCAGCTTGGCGGCCACCGCGCCGACCGACACCGCGTTGTCACCGGAGATGACCTTGGCGCTGACGTCCTGGTCGGCGAAGTAGCGCAGGGTGTCGGCCGCGTCCGGGCGCAGCCGCTGTTCCAGGACGACCAGGGCGGCGGGCGTGACGCCCTCGGCCACCCCCGGGTCGTCCAGGTCACGGTGGGCGCGGGCCAGCAGCAGCACCCGCAGGCCCTGCTCGTTGAGCCGCCCGGTCTCGGCGAGGGCGGGGTCGTTCTCCGCCAGCAGCACGTCGGGCGCGCCCAGCAGCCACGTACTGGAGGCGCCGTCGCCCTCGCTGAAGGCGGCGCCGCTGTACTTGCGGGCGGAGGAGAAGGGCAGCGACTCGGTGCAGCGCCAGTCGTCCGGGGCCGGATACGCCGTGACGACGGCCTGGAGGGAGGCGTTCGGGCGCGGGTCGGACTCGCCGAGGGCGCCGAGCACCGTGCGGACGTGCTCCTCGTCGGCGCCGTCGAGGACGCGCAGCCCGGTGACGTCCATGCCGCCCTCGGTGAGGGTGCCGGTCTTGTCCAGGCAGACGGTGTCGACGCGGGCCAGGCCCTCGATGGCGGGCAGCTCCTGGACGAGGCACTGCTTGCGGCCGAGCCGGATCACGCCGATCGCGAAGGCGACGGAGGTCAGCAGGACCAGGCCCTCCGGGACCATGGGCACGATGCCGCCGACGGTCCGCGCGATCGAGTCGTCCAGCTCGTCGTCCTTGGCGAGCAGCTGGCTGAGGATCAGGCCGATCGCGGTCGGGACCATCATCCACGTGACGTACTTCAGGATCGTGGAGATGCCGGACCGCAGCTCGGACTGGACCAGGGTGAAGCGGGAGGCCTCCTCGGCGAGCTGCGCGGCGTACGCCTCGCGCCCGACCTTGGTCGCCTGGAACGCCCCGCCGCCCGCCACCACGAAGCTGCCGGACATGACCTGGTCCCCCGGCTGCTTGACGACCGGGTCGGCCTCGCCGGTCAGCAGCGACTCGTCGATCTCCAGCCCGTCCGCCTCGACGCACACCCCGTCGACGACGGCCTTGTCCCCGGGGCCGATCTCGATGACGTCGTCCAGCACGATCTCCGACGTGCTGACCTCGGCGGCCGTCCCGTCCCTGCGCACGGTCGGCCGGGCCTCGCCGATCAGGGCCAGGGAGTCTAGGGTCTTCTTCGCCCGCCACTCCTGGACGATGCCGATGCCGGTGTTGGCGAGGATCACGAAGCCGAACAGGCTGTCCTGGATCGGCGCGACGCCCAGCATGATCACCCAGAGCACGCCGATGATCGCGTTGAACCGGGTGAGGACGTTGGCGCGGACGATGTCGGTGAGGGACCGGCTGCTGCGCACGGGCACGTCGTTGACCTGGCCGCGCGCCACCCGTTCGGCGACCCCGGCTGCCGTCAGGCCGGTCGCCGGGGTCGGGGCGTGCACGGGGAGCGCGGAACCGGGCCGGTCGTCCGCGTCGAGATGCGTCATGCGTTCGACGGTACGTGCGGTTTTGGGGCTTCACCCCCCGAATGGGCGGAAGTTCCGACCACGGGAGGACGGGGCGGTCCGGCGAGTGATGCCGTAGTACTACGGGGCGTGTACCGCGGGACGGCAGAGGTCCCCGAGCTCGCGCCGGAACGTCAGCCCGGGGCGCCCGTCGAGCCGCGTCTCGCCGGTGCGGACGAACCCGGTGCGGGCCAGTACGGCCCGTGAGGCGGCGTTCTCGAGTGTGGCGGCGGCCCGCAGCGCGGTCAGTCCGTAGTCGCGCGCGGCGAGGGCGCAGACCTCCCGCACGGCGCGGGTGGCCAGGCCCCGCCCGGCGGCATGTTCGGCGATCCGGTAGCCGAGATCGGCGACGCCGTGTTCCACGTCCACGAGGTTGACCCGGCCGAGTACCTCGCCGCCGGCACCGGTCAGCACGTGGAAGTGGCAGACCCCGGCCTCCTGCTCGGCCAGCAGTGCGCCCAGCCGCTCGTCGAAACGGGCGAAGAAGTCGTCGCCCCGGTCGGGTACGGAGGCGGCGAACCAGGCCCGGTTCTCCCGCTCGAAGGCGAGCAGGGCGGGCGCGTGGCCGGGCCGCAGCCGTTGCAGCCGGGGCTGCCCGGGCAGGACGGTCGGCTCAGGCAGCTCGGGTGGGGCGGTCGGCCCGTGCGGCCCGGGCGGGGAGGTCGGCGCGTGCGGCCCGGGCGGGGAGGTCGGCGCCGGCCCGGGCGGGGAGGTCGGCCCGTGCTCGGTCACGGGCGTCAGGCGCCGTCGCGCGACGCCGCCCGCTTCAGCGCGGCGTCGCGCCCCCGCACGTACCAGATGCCGATCAGTCCGAGCCCGGCGCCGGCCAGGCAGGTCCATACCCACCAGGCGTGCCCGCGGTCGTCGAACCAGCCGTAGAAGGGCAGCTGCACGAGGAAGAGGACGAACCAGAGGACGGTGCCGCCGACGATGGTCGCGACCACGGGGCCCTCCAGGGGCTCCGGCGCCTCGTGCGTGGGTGTCCACTTCGTCATGCGTACAGCTTACGAGAGGGCGCCGGTGGGGTGACAGCACGGCGCCACCCCGGGTCTACGCGCGGAGATAGCATCCTGTGGCTCATACGTTCATACTGAATCCGTTTGTCTCTGACCATTTTCATTCGTAGGAAGCACCAATAAGGCCGTGGGGGAACCTGTTGGTGATGAGGTCCCGCATGTCCACCTCGGCCTCCGCCAAGGTCCCCCCGTCCCCCGAGTCGCCGGAAGACCGGCGGCCCCCGCAGAACGGCCTCGACCGCTACTTCAAGATCTCCGAGCGCGGCAGCACGCTGCCCCGCGAGATCCGCGGCGGCTTCGCCACCTTCTTCGCGATGGCCTACATCGTCGTGCTGAACCCGATCATCCTGGGCAGCGCGAAGGACATGTACGGCAACCAGCTCGACAACGGCCAGCTGGTCACCGCGACCGCCCTGACGGCGGCGTTCACCACGCTCCTGATGGGCGTCATCGGCAACGTCCCGATCGCGCTCGCCGCAGGCCTCGGCGTGAACTCCGTCGTCGCCCTCCAGCTCGCCCCGCGGATGTCCTGGCCGGACGCCATGGGCATGGTGGTGCTGGCCGGCTTCGTCGTGATGCTGCTGGTCGCCACCGGCCTGCGCGAGCGCGTGATGAACGCCGTGCCCTACGGCCTGCGCAAGGCCATCGCCATCGGCATCGGCCTGTTCATCATGCTGATCGGCCTCGTCGACTCCGGGTTCATCACCCGGATGCCGGACGCCGCCCAGACCACCGTCCCGCTCCAGTTGGGTACCGGCGGTCATCTGCTGGGCTGGCCGGTGCTGGTCTTCGCCCTCGGGGTGCTGCTCACCCTGGCGCTGATCGTCCGCAAGACCCCCGGCGCGATCCTGATCTCCATCGTGGTGATGACCGTCGTCGCGATGGTCATCAACGCGGTCGCCGACATCCCGTCCTGGGGTCTGACCACCCCGGAGTGGCCTGGCAACCCCGTCGCCACCCCCGACTTCGGCCTGGTCGGCGAGGTCAGCCTGTTCGGCGGGTTCGAGAAGGTCGGCGTCCTGACCGGCGTGCTGTTCGTGTTCACCGTCCTGCTGTCGTGCTTCTTCGACGCGATGGGCACGATCATGGCCGTCAGCGACGAGGCGAAGCTGACCGACGGTGAGGGCCAGATGCCGGGCATCAACAAGGTCCTGTTCGTCGACGGCATCGCGGTCGCCGCGGGCGGTGCCAGCTCCGCCTCGGCCACGACCTGCTTCGTGGAGTCCACGGCCGGCGTCGGCGAGGGCGCGCGCACCGGCTTCGCGAACATCGTCAGCGGCGCGCTGTTCGCCGTGGCCCTGTTCCTCACGCCGGTCGCCACGATGGTGCCCTCCCAGGCGGCCACCCCGGCGCTGGTCGCGGTCGGCTTCCTGATCCTGGCCGGCTCGATCAGGGAGATCGACTGGAGCGACTTCACGATCGCGATCCCGGCCTTCGTGACGATGCTGATGATGCCGTTCAGCTACTCGATCACCAATGGCATCGGCATGGGCTTCATCACCTTCTCGGTGCTGCGCCTGGCGGTCGGGCGGGGCCGGGAGGTCCCGGTCACCATGTACGTGGTGTCCGCGGTCTTCGCCTTCTACTACCTCATGCCGGCCCTGGGGCTCACCTGACCGGCGTGACCGGCGCCTGACCGGTGGGGCTCAGGTGACCCCGTAGAAGCGCTCCGTCTCCTCCACGGCGGACTGGAACCGCTCGTCGAAGTCATCACGGATGAGCGTCCGGACGACATAGTCCTGGACGCTCATTCCTCTTTTCGCCGCGTGGTGCCGGAGCCGGTCGAGCAGCTCCCCGTCCATCCGCAGGCTGAGCACAGTGGTCCCCATGGGCACGAGGGTCACCCCCACCGGCCGGACGATGCTCCGTTTTCCGGAAATTGCTCACTCGTACGGGTGAACTTCGGGTTTCAGTGGCGGGCGTCACGGGCACGCGGGCGGGTGAGCGGTGGTATTTCGCGAGACTAATGAGTTACGCTAAGGAACATGCCGGACCTCAACCATGGCGACGACGCCGCCGCCGTGAACTCCCTGCGCTCCGCCGTGATGCGGCTGTCCCGTCGGCTCAAGCACCAGAGGGTCGACGAGTCACTGAGCCCCACCGAGATGTCGGTGCTGGGCACCCTGTCCAACTGCGGCAGCGCGACCCCGGGCGAGCTCGCCCGCAAGGAACACGTCCAGCCGCCGTCGATGACCCGCATCGTGGCGCTCCTGGAGGCGAAGGGACTGGTCCGACTGGAGCCACATCCCGAGGACCGGCGCCAGAAGGTCGTGACGCAGACCGAGCAGGCGGTGGTCATGCTCGAGGAGAGCCGCCGCAAGCGGAACGCGTTCCTGGCCACGCTGGTCGAGGGACTCGACGAGGACGAGTGGGCGAAACTGCGCGCCGCCGCCCCCGTGCTGGAGAAGCTCGCACACCGGTAAGCAGCAATCGCGAGGAGGCGAACCCTTTTGAGTACGGGACCCGGAGCAGCTTCCGCCCCCGCACCTGACGGCCACGACGACCCGACCGCTCCCGACGCCCCTCGCAAGACTCGCAAGACCTCGATGTTCGCCTCCCTGAAGGTCAGGAACTACCGCCTGTTCTTCCTGGGCCAGGTCGTCTCCAACATCGGCACGTGGATGCAGCGCATCGCCCAGGACTGGCTGGTGCTCAGCCTCACCGGCTCCTCGGCCGCCGTCGGCATCACCACGGCCCTGCAGTTCCTGCCGATGCTGCTCTTCGGCCTCTACGGCGGCGTCCTCGTCGACCGCCTGCGCAAGCGGCCCACGCTGCTGGTCACCCAGTCCGCGATGGCCGTCACCGCGCTCTTCCTCGCCGTCCTCACCCTGACCGGCCACGTCCAGGTCTGGCACGTCTACGTCGCCGCCTTCGCGATGGGCCTGGCCACCGTCGTCGACAACCCCGCCCGCCAGTCCTTCGTCGCCGAGCTGGTCGGCCGGGACCAGCTGCAGAACGCGGTCAGCCTCAACTCGGCCAACTTCCAGTCCGCCCGCCTGGTCGGCCCCGCCGTCGCCGGACTGATGATCACCGGCGTGGGCACCGGCTGGGCGTTCCTCGCCAACGGCCTGTCCTTCGTCGCGCCGCTCACCTGCCTGCTGCTGATGCGCTCCCGCGACCTGCACGCCGTCGAGCGCGCCCCGCGCGGCAAGGGCCAGCTGCGCGAGGGCCTGCACTACGTCGCCGGACGCCCCGAGCTGATCTGGACGATCACCCTGGTCGGGTTCATCGGCACCTTCGGCTTCAACTTCCCGGTCTTCCTGTCCGCCTTCGCCGACGACGTCTTCGACGCGGGCGCCGGCGCCTACAGCCTCTTCAACACCCTCATGGCCGTCGGCTCGGTCGCCGGCGCCCTGCTCGCCGCCCGGCGCGGCACGGCGCGGCTGCGCGTGCTGATCGCGGCGGCCCTCGCCTTCGGCACGCTGGAGATCGTGGCGGCGGCGGCACCCGAGCTGTGGCTGTTCGCGCTGCTGATGGTCCCGATAGGCGTCTGCAGCATGACGGTCAACGTCACCGCCAACACCAGCATCCAGATGTCCACCGACCCGGCCATGCGGGGCCGCGTCATGGCCCTGTACATGATGGTCTTCCTCGGCGGCTCCCCGGTCGGCGCCCCGATCGTCGGCTGGGTCACGGACACCTACGGCGCCCGGATCGGCTTCGCCGCGGGCGGCGCCGTGGCCGCCACGGCCGCGATCGTCATCGGCCTGGTCCTGGCCCGCGTCGGCAACCTGCGGCTGTCGGTCGGCTGGCACCGGGGGCACCCCAAGGTCCGCTTCGTGCCGCGGGAGCGGCGGGAGGAGCTGGCGCCGGCGGCGTAGCCGGTCCCCGGGTCAGTCGCGGGGGAAGTCGTCGGTCTTGAGGGTGAGGCCGACGACGGTGCCGGTCAGGTCGATGTCCTCGCCGAAGCCGAAGCTGACGGCGGCGTGGTACTTGCCGTCCCGCGGCAGGGTGTGCAGATGCCATTCCCTGGCATACGGGTCCACGATCAGATACACCGGGACGTCGGCGGCGGCATAGGCGTCCTTCTTGGGGCCGTGGTCGTTGCCGGCCGTGCTCCGGGAGATGACCTCGGCGACGAACTCGACGTCCTCGGGGCTCCAGCGGCCCTTGTCGTCCTTCCGGGCCCCTTCGGCCAGCGCCACGACATCGGAGGCGAAGCCGTTGAGATACCCGGGGTAGTCCATACGTACGTCGGACTTCACGCGCTTGCGCGGATACTTGGTCCGCAGTTGCTCGACGATGTCCAGGATGAGGTCCCAGTGGGTGTCCCGCTGTGGCGTCATGAAGATGTGACCCCCGACGATCTCGGTCTTGTATCCCTCGGGGACGGGCATCTTCTCGAGCCACTCGAACATGACGTCCAGAGTCAGCTCGGTGCTCTCTTCGGCCATCTCGATCCTGTCGTCAAGGACGGTCATCGTGGCGCTCCTCCCCGGCTGCCCCCGACGCGAGTGCAGCCGCGCGGTACAACGATACGCACGGTGACCAGGACACGCGCGGACGTACACGTGTTCTCCAGGGAGACTGGCCGCCATGAGACTGTTCGCCGCCGTACTGCCCCCGGACGACGTCACCGCCGCCCTCGCCGCCGAGGTGGCCGCGCTGCGGAGGCTGCCCGGCGCGGACGGCCTGCGCTGGACCGGCCGTGCCGGCTGGCACCGCGGCGGAGCCGCTGATTGGCACTTCACCCTCGCCTTCTACGGGGAAGTCGACGACGACCTCGTACCGGACCTGTCGGCCCGCCTGGAGCGGGCCGCCCACCGCACCGAGCCCTTCGGGCTGGCCTTGCGCGGGGGCGGCCACTTCGGGCATGGACGGGCACTGTGGGCGGGCGCGGAGGGGGACCTCACCCGCCTGCGGCTGCTGGCCGACCGCGCGGAGTCGGCGGGGCGCAGGGCGGGCGTCGAGATGGGCGAGCACCGGCGCTACAAGCCCCATCTGACGGTGGCCCGCGGCCGGACGGCGTACGACGTGCGGCCGTACGTCGAGGCCCTGGCCGGCTTCACCAGCCCGGCCTGGACCGTCACGGACCTGGAGCTGGTGCGCAGCAACCTGCCGAGGTCCGGCGTGCCGGGCGAGCAGCCCCGTTACGAGACGGTCGGCCGTTGGCCGCTCGGCGCCTCCGGTTAGGCTCGGGGGCGTGGACCCGAAGACCCGTAACCGGATCATGGCCGGTGTACTCGTACTGATGATGCTCGTGGTGGCGGTGGCGGCGGCGCTCGGCTGAGCAGCCGTGAGGCGGCCGCCGCCCCGTTCACGCCGTCACCAGGCGAACGCCTCCGGCGACGGGCCCGGCCCCGGGAAGATCTCGTCCAGCCCGGTCAGCAGCTCCTCCGGCAGCTCCAGCTCCACGGCCCGCAGCGCCGACGCGAGCTGCTCGGCCGTGCGCGGACCCACGATCGGACCCGTCACGCCGGGCCGGGTCAGCAGCCAGGCCAGGGCGGCCTCGCCGGGCTCGACGCCGTGCTTGTCGAGCAGGTCCTCGTAGGCCTGGATCTGCGCCCGCTTCGCGGGGTCGGCCAGGGCGTCGGCTGCCCGGCCGGAGGCGCGGCGCCCGCCCTGGACCTCCTTCCTGATCACGCCGCCGAGCAGTCCGCCGTGCAGCGGCGACCAGGGGATGACACCGAGGCCGTAGTCCTGCGCGGCCGGGATGACCTCCATCTCGGCGCGGCGCTCGGCCAGGTTGTACAGGCACTGCTCGCTGACCAGGCCGATGGTGCCGCCGCGCCGGGCGGCGGTCTCGTTGGCCTGGGCGATCTTGTAGCCGGGGAAGTTCGAGGACCCGGCGTAGAGGACCTTGCCCTGCTGGACCAGCGTGTCGACGGCCTGCCAGATCTCGTCGAATCCGGTGGCGCGGTCGATGTGGTGGAACTGGTACAGGTCGATGTGGTCGGTCCGGAGCCGCTTGAGGCTGGCGTCGACCGCGCGCCGGATGTTCACGGCGGAGAGCTTGTCGTGGTTGGGCCAGGCCTCGCCGTCGGCGCCCATGTTGCCGTACACCTTGGTGGCGATGACGGTCTTGTCCCGCCGGTCGCCGCCCTTGGCGAACCAGTTGCCGATGATCTCCTCGGTGCGGCCCTTGTTCTCGCCCCATCCGTACACGTTGGCGGTGTCGAAGAAGTTGATGTTGGCGTCGAGCGCCGCGTCCATGATCGCGTGGCTGTCGGCCTCGTCGGTCTGCGGACCGAAGTTCATCGTCCCGAGGACGAGCCGGCTGACCTTGAGTCCTGTGCGTCCCAGCTGCGTGTACTTCATGGTCCCCAAGCCAACGGCTTGGAGTGCGCTCCAGGCAAGCGGGTTGGTTCGGTCGGTCGCGGGGGAAGAGGTGACACCTGCCCTGGTGCGGCCGGCGATGAGACAGAGGGGGACCTCGGGGGCGGAGTAGGCGAGCTTCTCGGGGCCGTAGTCGTCGGCCGTCGTGCCCTGGGAGACGGTGTGCGGCCCTGTACCGGCCGCCTGGCCCGGGCGGTCCGGGCGATCTGGGCGGTCCGGGCGATCCGGGCGATCCGGGCGGTCTACGACGCGGCGGAGTAGGGCCCGCCCAGCCCCCACTCCTCGTCCATCGCCTCCGCGAACGCCTCCGCGATCCGGTGTTCGCCGCTCTCGTTGGGATGCGTGCCGTCGTACGTGTCCGTGTGGAAGTCGTACGACACCGGCGGCGGGACGAGGAGCAGTGAGGAGCGCGGTTCGTCGAGGTCGGCGGTCGTCTTCACGAGGAGCTCGTTGAAGCGGGCGACCTGCTCGGCGAAGGTCTCGTCGGCCTCCACCCGGATGTTCGGGATCACCGGCATCACGGCCATGCGCACGCGCGGGTTGGCCGACCGTGCCTCGGCCACGAAGGCCCGGACGTTGTCGTTGGTCTGTTCCGCGTTCGTGTAGAAGCCGAGGTCGATCAGGCCCAGGGAGACCAGGAGCACGTCCGCGCGGCAGGCGCGTACCGTCTCGCCTATCAGCGGGGTCATGTGGTGCCAGCCCTCGCCCCAGCCGGCCAGGTGGGCGCGGGGGAAGTCGGGGTCGGCGTAGGCGTACGAGGTGGGGGCGTCCGCCGACTGGTCGTGGAGTGTCTCGCGGGGGCCGACGAAGGTGAAGGGGCGGCCGTAGGAGTCGCGCAGGTGCTGCCACATCCGGTAGCGCCACGTGTGTTCGCCCGCGCTCCCGATCGTCATGGAGTCACCGACAAACATGAACCTGAGCATCCGCTCATCATGGACGATGGGCCGGGCCGGCGCGATGTGAGCCCGACCACGCTGGGTGACCGTTGCGGTGAACGCCCGTGCGGGATGGCAGGCTTGGCGCATGCGCCGATCTTTCGCCCTCCTCGCCTCGGCCCTTCTCGTGGGCGCGTTCGCCGCGCCCGCCTCCGCCGCCGACGGGGACGACGGGAGCGACGGCTTCACGATCAAGGACCCGCGCATCACCGAGTCCAGCGGCCTCGCCGCCTCCCGCCTGCACCCCGGCATCTACTGGACGCACAACGACCAGGACACCGGGCCGTACCTCTACGCCGTGGACGGCTCCACCGGCGAGACCGTCGCCCGTGTCGCGCTCTCCGGCGTCGGCACGCCCCGCGACGTCGAGGCGATCTCGATCGGGCCCGGCAACCGGATCTTCGTCGGTGACATCGGCGACAACCTCGGCGGCACCTGGCCGCACGTGTGGATCTACGAGCTGCCCGAGCCGAAGGAGCTCAAGGACCAGACGGTCAAGGCGACGCAGTACGTCGTGAAGTACGCGGACGGCGCCCGTGACGCGGAGTCGATGGTCGTCCACCCGAAGACCGGGCGGGTCTACGTCATCGACAAGAAGGAGGACGGCGGGCACCTGTACGAGGGGCCGGCGAAGCTGTCCGCGTCCGGCACCAACGTCTTCCGGCGTGCCGCCCCCGTCGAGCTGTGGGCCACCGACGCCGCCTTCTCCCCGGACGGCGAGCGGCTCGCCGTGCGCGGCTACCTCGGGGGCATCTGGTACGACTGGAACGGCGGGCGGATCCAGCGCAAGGGGCGGATCAGCGTGCCGCTCGGGCAGGGCGAGTCCGTCACCTACACGCCCGACGGCGAGAAGCTGCTGCTCGGGATGGAGGGCGAGAGCAGCCCCGTGAAGGCCCAGGACGCGCCCGGGGGCGGCGGCGGGTCGGGCGGGGCGGGTTCCGGCGCCTCCGGTGGGGGCTCCGGAGGGGATGACGGGTCCGGCGGGTCCGGCGGGGACACCCTCAAGATCGGGACGGTCGGGCTGGTCGTCGCGTGCGGCGCCGCGTTCTTCGGGCTACGACGGCTCTTCCGCCGCCGCTGAGCCGGACGCCGCGCGCCGCGCGGCCACCAGTACCTCCAGCCCGTCCAGGATGCGCTGCAGCCCGAACTCGAAGTGGTCGAAGCCGGTGCCGAAGGTGTCATCGGAGAGGGAGGCCAGGACCGGGTAGCGGCCGCTGGCCATGGCCTTCTCCAGCGCCGGTTCCTGGGCCTGCCAGAACTGTGCGTCCGTCAGTCCGGAACTTCGCTCGGCCTCCTCCCCGTGCACCTGCGTGCGGGCGGCGCCGACGACGTACCCGTCGATCATGATGATCGCCGACACCAGCTCGGGGTCGGTCAGGCCCATCGGTTTGATCCGGGTGAGTACCTTCTCCAAGCCGTCCAGGGCGCTCGGGCCGAGGATCGGGCGGGACTGGTTGACCTCCAGCAGCCAGGTGTGGCGGCGGTAGAGGGCGAGGGTGGCGCGGCCGAGCTCCTCCAGCGCGGTGCGCCAGTCGCCGTCGCCGAGGCCGCCGAGGTCGCCGGGGTTCTCGGACGGGCGCTGCACGCGGTCCAGCATCAGGTCGATCAGCTCGCCCTTGCCGGGGACGTAGCGGTACAGGGACATGGTCCCGGTGCCCAGCTCGGTGGCGATCCGGCGCATCGAGACCGCGCCCAGTCCGTCCCGGTCCGCGACCTCGACGGCGGTCTCGACGATCCGCTCCAGCGTCAGACCCGGTTTGGGTCCCCGGCTGGGTCGCTTGCCGGTGTCCCACAACAGGTCGAGGGTGCGGCCGATGTCGCCGCTGCCGCTGCTCTCCGTGCCGCTTGCCATGCGGTCAGTTTAAATCCGCGGCAGAAAATTGGGTACGGTGTACGCGCCGAACTGGGTACGGTGTACCCGTAATCGAGTACGGTGTACTCAGTGAGGGAGAGAGAGGGGGACCCATGAGCGACGCGTACGCGGTGCGGGCCGAGGGCCTGGAGAAGCGGTACGGCGGGAAACGCGCCCTCGACGGCTTCGACCTGGCCGTCCGCGAGGGCACCGTGCACGGCCTGCTGGGGCCGAACGGCGCCGGCAAGACCACGGCCGTGCGCATCCTGTCCACGCTGGTCCGGCTGGACGGGGGACGGGCGGTGGTGGCCGGCCTCGACGTCGGGCGGCAGGCGCGCGGGGTGCGGGCGCGGATCGGCCTCACCGGGCAGTACGCGGCCGTGGACGAGGTGCTCACCGGCCGGCAGAACCTGGAGATGTTCGGGCGCCTGTTCCACCTGGGCGGCCGGCGGGCCCGGGCCCGCGCCGTGGAGCTGCTGGAGCAGTTCGACCTGACCGACGCCGCCGACCGGGGTGTCGGCAAGTACAGCGGCGGCATGCGGCGCCGCCTCGACCTCGCCGCGTCGATGATCCTCGCCCCGGCCGTCCTGTTCCTGGACGAGCCGACGACGGGCCTGGACCCCCGCAGCCGCGGCGAGGTCTGGGACTCGGTGCGGGCGCTGGTGGCGAGCGGCACGACCGTACTGCTGACCACGCAGTACCTGGAGGAGGCCGACAAGCTCGCCTCGCGCATCACCGTCATCGACCGGGGCAGGTCCATCGCCGACGACACCCCGGACGGGCTGAAGGACCGGGTCGGCGGCGACCGCGTCGAGGTCCAGGTCGCCGAGCGGGCCGAGATACCGAGGGTGGTGAAGGTGGTCGCCCGCGTCTGCGACGGCGAACCCGAGGCCGACGAGGAGACGCTGCGGGTGCACGCTCCGGTCACCGACCGGGTGGCCGCGCTCACCGAGGTGGCGCGCACCCTCCAGGACGAGGGCGTCCGGGTGGAGGACATCGGGCTGCGCAGGCCGAGCCTCGACGACGTGTTCCTGCGCCTGACCGGACACCGTACGAGTGCGGAGAAGCAGGAGGCGGCGGCATGAGCGCCCTCGACCTGACCACGGGAGGCACGCGTGACCGCGGGCGGCTGTACTGGGCGGTCGCCGACTGCGGCAACATCGTCCGCCGCGGCCTGACCCACTACAAGCGCCAGCCCGTCAACATCGTCTGGCAGCTCGGTTTCCCGATCCTGTCCGTCCTCCTCTACGGCTACGTCTTCGGCAGCGCGATGACCGTGCCGGGCGGCGGGGACTACAAGGACTTCCTGATGCCGGGCATGTTCGTGATGACCATGGCGTTCGGCTTCATCAACACCGCGACCGTCGTCGTCCACGACGCCACCAAGGGCGTCATCGACCGGTTCCGCTCCATGCCGATGTCCTCCTCCGCGGTGGTGGCGGGGCGCGGTGTGACCGACCTGGTCGTCGCCTGCGCCGAGCTCACGATCCTGGTACTGACGGCGCTCGCCATGGGCTGGCGGCCGGACGGGGGCTGGAACTTCCTGGCCGCGTTCGGGCTGCTGCTGTGGCTCCGGTTCGCGCTGATCTGGGTCGGGGTGTGGCTGGGGCTGCTGGTCCCCAACCCGGAGGCGGCGGGCGGTCTGTTCGCGGTGGCGTTCCCGCTGACGATGATCTCCAGCATCTTCGTCGCCCCGCAGCTCATGCCGGACTGGCTGGGCTGGGTGGCCGCCTGGAACCCCATCTCGTCCACGGCGGCCGCGGCCCGCGAGCTGTTCGGCACGCCGGTGGGCGGCGGCGACTCGTGGGTCGAACAGCACGCGCTGCTGATGGCCGGGGTGTGGCCGGTGGTGCTGACGGCGATCTTCCTGCCGCTGTCGGTGCGGCGCTTCCAGCGGCTCAGCCGGTAGAGCGACTCAGTCGGTGGAGCGGCTCAGTCGGTGGAGCGGCTCAGCCGGTGGAGCGGCTCAGCCGGTAGGAGCCGAAGAGCGATGAGGGGCGCCCGGCATGCGCCGGGTGCCCCTCATCGTCGTACCAGCCGTATGGCGGCAGTGGTGGTCAGAGCTTCTCGATCACGTAGTCGACGCACTTGGTCAGCGCCTCGACGTCCGCCGGGTCGATCGCCGGGAACATCGCGACGCGCAGCTGGTTGCGGCCGAGCTTGCGGTACGGCTCGGTGTCGACGACGCCGTTGGCGCGCAGCACCTTGGCGACGGCGGCGGCGTCGATGTCGTCGGAGAAGTCGATGGTGCCGATGACCTGGGAGCGCTTGGCCGGGTCCGAGACGAACGGGGTGGCGTACTTGGCCTCCTCCGCCCAGGCGTACAGGCGGGACGAGGAGTCCTTGGTGCGGCCGGTGGTGAAGTCCAGGCCGCCCTGGCCGTTCATCCACTCCAGCTGCTCGTTCAGCAGGAACAGGGTGGCGAGGGCCGGGGTGTTGTACGTCTGGTTCTTGCGGGAGTTGTCGATCGCCGTCGGCAGCGAGAAGAACTCCGGGACGTGCCGGCCGCTCGCGTGGATCCGCTCGGCGCGCTCGATCGCGGCCGGGGAGAAGACGCCGATCCACAGGCCGCCGTCGGAGGCGAAGGACTTCTGCGGGGCGAAGTAGTAGACGTCGGTCTCGGCGATGTCCACGGGCAGGCCGCCCGCGCCGGACGTCGCGTCGACCAGGACGAGGGAGCCCTCGTCGGCCCCGGCCACGCGCTTGACGGGCATGGCGACACCGGTCGAGGTCTCGTTGTGGGTGAACGCGTACACGTCCACGCCGGCCTCGGCCCGCGCCTCGGGGTGCGTGCCCGGGTCGGAGGAGACGACCGTCGGCTCGGCCAGCCACGGGGCGAGCTTGGCGGCCTTGGCGAACTTGGAGGAGAACTCGCCGAAGCTCAGGTGCTGCGACTTGTTCTCGATCAGGCCGTGGGTCGCGACGTCCCAGAACGCGGTGGAGCCGCCGTTGCCGAGGACCACCTCGTAGCCGTCGGGGAGCCGGAACAGCTCGGAGATGCCCTCACGGACCTTGCCGACCAGGTTCTTGACGGGGGCCTGGCGGTGGGAGGTGCCGAGGAGGGACGTACCGGTGGCGGCCAGGGCGTCCAGCGCCTCCACCCGCACCTTGGAGGGACCCGCGCCGAATCGACCGTCCGCGGGCTTGATGTCAGCAGGAATCTGGATCTCAGCCACGTGCGGGAGCGTATCCCCTCGGCCAAACCGGACGGAGACATGTCCGTCCGATGAGACGAGATCTCCGCCGTGCGGACCTGTGCCAAGCCACAAGCGCTCATGCTGGAGGACATGACCGATCTGGAGGCAGCACTGCGCGGCGCCGTACGCGGCGAGGTCGGATTCGACACCACGTCCCGGGCACTGACCACCATGGACGCGTCCAACTACCGCCGGGTCCCGCTCGGGGTGGTGGCGCCGGTGGACGCCGACGACGTGGCGGCCGTGCTGGAGGTGTGCCGGGCGCGGGGCGTGCCGGTGGTGGCGCGGGGCGGGGGGACGTCGATCGCGGGGCAGGCGACCGGCACGGGCATCGTCCTGGACTTCACCCGGCACATGAACCGGCTGGTCTCGCTCGACCCGGAGGCGCGCACGGCCGTCGTCCAGCCAGGTCTGGTCCTCGACCGCCTCCAGCGGGCCGCCGCCCCGCACGGCCTGCGCTTCGGCCCCGACCCGTCCACCCACAGCCGGTGCACGCTCGGCGGAATGATCGGCAACAACTCGTGCGGCTCCCACTCGGTGGCGTGGGGCACGACGGCGGACAGCGTGCGCGAGCTGACGGTGCTCACCGCGCGCGGCCGGCGGCTGCGGCTCGGGCGGGACTGGGCCGGGGCACCGGAGGGCCTGCGCGAGCTGGTCGACGGCGACCTGGCGCGGCTGCGCACCGGTTTCCCCGACCTGCCCCGCCGTATCTCCGGCTACGCGCTGGACGCGCTGCTGCCGGAGAACGGCGCGGACGTGGCCCGTTCCTTCTGCGGTTCGGAGGGCACGCTGGGCGTGCTGACCGAGGCGGTGGTCCGGCTGGTCGAGGCGCCGCGCGCGCGGGCGCTGGCGGTGCTCGGATACGCCGACGAGTCCGGGGCGGCCCGGGCGGCGGCCGGGCTGCTGCCGCTCGGGCCGCTGACGGTGGAGGGCATGGCGGTGGACCTGGTGCCGCCGACGGCCGCGGCCGGGCTGCCCCGGGGCGGGGCGTGGCTGTTCGTGGAGACGGGCGGGGAGACGGAGGCGGACGCACGCGCGCGGGCGGAGGCGGTGGTCCGGGCGGCGGACGTCGTGGACGCCCTGGTGGTGACCGACCCGGCCGGGCAGCGGGCGCTGTGGCGGATCCGGGAGGATGCGAGCGGTACGGCGACGCGGGTGCCTGTGGGCGCCTCCCGGACGGGGTCCGGGGGAGGTGCGGAGGCGTGGCCCGGGTGGGAGGACTGCGCGGTGCCGCCGGCCCGGCTGGGCGACTATCTGCGGGACTTCCGGAGCCTGCTCGCCGCCCACGGCCTGCGCGGCACGCCGTACGGCCACTTCGGTGACGGCTGCATCCACGTACGCATCGACTTCGACCTGCTGACGGCGGCCGGCGTCGTCCGCTTCCGCCGCTTCTCCGAGGAACTGGCGGACCTCGTCGTGGCGCACGGCGGCTCGCTCTCCGGGGAGCACGGGGACGGGCAGGCGCGGGCGGAGCTGCTGCCGAGGATGTACGGCGAGGAGACGGTCGCCCTCTTCGAGCGGGCGAAGGCCGTCTGGGACCCGGACGACCTCCTCAACCCGGGGATGCTGGTCCGACCGGCCCCGCTCGACGCGAACCTCCGCTTCGCCGTCCTGCCGCGCGAGCCGGTGGACGTGGAGTTCGGCTACCCCGCCGACGGGGGCGACTTCTCGGCGGCGGTACGCCGCTGCGTCGGCGTCGCCAAGTGCCGTACGACGTCGGTGGCCGGCTCGGGCGTGATGTGCCCGTCGTTCCGGGCGACGGGGGAGGAGGAGCACTCCACGCGGGGCCGCGCACACCTGCTGCACGAGATGCTCGCCGGTGAGCTGGTGACGGACGGCTGGCGCTCCACGGAGGTCCGCGACGCCCTCGACCTGTGCCTGTCCTGCAAGGGCTGCCGCTCCGACTGCCCGGTCGAGGTGGACATGGCCACGTACAAGGCGGAGTTCCTGCACCACCACTACGCGGGCCGCCGCCGCCCCGCCGCCCACTACGCGATGGGGTGGCTGCCGGTGTGGCTGCGCTGGGCGGCGCGGGCGCGGGTGGCGCCGGTCGTCAACGCGCTGGCCGCCGTGCGGCCGTTGGCGGCGGTGGCGAAACGGTTGGGTGGTATCGCGGGGGAGCGGGAGGTGCCGCGGCTGGCGGGGGAGACGTTCAGCCGGTGGTGGCGGAGGCGTCAGGGGGCAACTGGTGGGGGCGGGCTGGTGGTCCTCTGGCCCGACACCTTCACCGAGCACCTGTCCCCGTCCGTGGGCCGGGCGGCCGTACGGGTGCTGGAGGCCGCGGGGCTGCGGGTGGTGCTGCCGCCGACGCTGCTGCGGGGGCGTGCGGTGATCGGGGACGGCACGTCGAAGTCGGTTCTGGCGCTGCTGACCGCCCGCCGGGGCCGGGTGTGCTGCGGACTGACGTACGTGTCGACGGGCCAACTGGACCGCGCCCGCGCGGTGATGCGCCGCACCCTGGACCTGATGGCCCCGGTGCTGGAGACGTCCGCGCCGGTCGTCGTGCTGGAACCGAGCTGCGCCGCCGCGTTGCGCACGGACCTGCCGGAGCTGCTGCACGACGACCCGCGGGCCGCCCGGCTCGCGGCCCGCGTCCTGACCTTCGCGGAGGCCCTGGAACGTCACGCCCCCGACTGGACTCCGCCCGCCGTGGACCGCCCGGTCACCGGCCAGACCCACTGCCACCAGCACGCGGTCCTGGGCGACACGGCCGACCGCCGCCTGCGCGAGGCGGCCGGCCTGACCGGCGAGCTGAGCGGCGGCTGCTGCGGCCTCGCGGGCAACTTCGGTTTCGAGGACGGCCACTACGAGGTGTCGGCCGCCTGCGCCGAGGACCAGCTGCTCCCGGCGGTGCGCGAGGCGCCGGACGGGGCGGTGGTCCTGGCGGACGGCTTCTCGTGCCGGACGCAGCTGGAGCAGCTGGCGGGGGTGCGGGGACGGCATCTGGCGGAGGTGCTGGCGGAGGCGTTGGAGGGGGAGTGACGGGCGGGTGGCGGCAGTCCCTGCGTCGGGGGAGGTCGAAGAAAGCGTGAACAAAGTCGGGTTGATGTACTTTTCGCGCTCATCTGAGTAGCGGAACCGGCGGGTCCGATAGCCCCGGCCTCACCGTCGGCTGGGGCGGGACGGCCCCGAAGGAGAGTTCCGGGGCCGCCGTCCGCTTGTGTCTCAGTTCGCCGAGTCGAAGGCGTCCAGCCGTCGGCCGCGGCTCTCGGCCACCCGTAGGACGTCGGCGAGGCACTCCGCCAGTCGCTCGGCGAGGTAGCGGAGTTCGCCGTGCGGCGCGTCCGGGAGGAGACAGCGGGCGTGGGCCAGGAGTTGGAGGCCCATCCCGAGCTGGGTGGACTCGGTGGTGTCGGCCAGGCGGGAGACGGGGCCGCCGTCGTCGTCGGTGATCAGGTAACAGGGCTTGCCCTCGGGGCCGGACCAGGGGAGCAGGCGGGGCTCGGGTGACTGGGTCATGCCGCCGCCTCCAGTTCGTACGGCGCGCCTGCGGGGACGTACGGGCGTACAGCCGCTGTCTCGGTTCCGTCGAGGACGGAGGGGAGACCGTAGGGGCTGCGGTGGGAAGGGAGGGGGACCACGTCGGCGGCGGCCGGACGGTGCGGTGCGGGGCAGGCCCCTGGGCGTGGGCTGGTGCGGCGGTGAGTGCCTCGGGGGCTGAGCAGGAGGCTCACCCAGGTGGCGAGGCGGCCGATAGGGTCGGTCATGTCATCAGCTCCGATCAGGAGTCAGCTGGTGGCCACGCCCCGGGGCCGGTCGGACGGCCGCCGGGGTCTTGCCGTGTCGGCGTGCGTGGCAGGGGCGGCCGAGGCAGCGCGACGGAGCGCTGTCCATGTGGGCACAGCAACACAGACTGGACCGGTGGACCGGTCCAGTCAAGCGGAACGTCAGTTCCCTTACCGCATCGGGTAGTTGTCGGTCTGCTCGAAGACGTGGGAGGGCGTGACGCCCTCCTCGCACACCAATGCGCGGTGCCCTTGGTCGAACGCCGTGTGCAGGACGACGGCGACTGCGGTCGGCTGTTCCACTTCCAGGAGGTGCGCCTCTTCGTCCGTGGCCAGGCGCACGGTGGTCACGTCGTGGCCCTCCACGGGGGCACGGCCCGTCTCGCGGCGGACGTAATGTGTCGTGCCCTCGGCGATCGGCCCCCTCGCGGACAGGCGTGGCGCGGCGTCCGCCACCGAGGCCGGAAACCACGCGGTCACCAGACTGTGCGGCGAGCCGTCGTCGAGGAGCATGAGCCGGACCCGACGCAAGGCCTCCTCGCCGTGCGCCAGTCCCAAGGCATCGGCGACGTGAGCAGGCGGGACTGCACGGTCCGGTGCGCCGAGGCGGCGGTACGGTGTTCCGCCCGACAGCCGACTGGAACCCGCCCGACGTCCACCGGCGGGCCGGGCGACAGGAGTCTCCGTGACAAGAAAGCCGGAGCCCTGGCGTGCGACGACGAGACCGTCGTGGCGCAGGATGTCGTACGCCTTGACCACGGTGGCCCGCGATACGCCCCACTGTTCGGCCAGGTCACGGCCTGATGGCAGCAGGTCACCCGGCCCGAACTCACCGTTCGCGATCCGGGTGCGCAGATCAGCGGCGATCTGCTCGTACTTCAGTAGCGGCATGACACTCTTTCCCGATCACTGGACTGGTCCACCGGTTCGACACCAGAATGCACGGATGACGAGCCTTGAGGTGACGCCGGAGATCGTGAGGTTCTACAGCGAGACCGTCGACGAGGCGGCCCGGTTGGTCACCACCGCCGACGGGCGTCTGGAGATGGTACGTACGCAGGAGTTGCTGCGCCGGTACCTCCCCTCCCCGAGGGCTCGGGTACTCGATGTCGGCGGCGGGCCCGGTACACACGCGCGCTGGCTCGTTGCAGACGGGTACGCCGTTCACCTGGTCGATCCCATTCCCCGGCACGTGGAACAGGCCAGGGTCACGGGCGCGAGTGTCGAACTCGGTGATGCCAGAAGCCTCACGGCCGGCACCGGTTCCTACGACGTCGTGCTCATGCTGGGACCCCTTTATCACCTGCCGGAACGGGCGGACCGGGACCGTGCACTGGCAGAGGCCCGCCGTGTGCTCAAGCCCGGCGGTCTGCTGGCGGTCGCCGGCATCAACCGGTACGCGTCCCTCTTCGAGCATGCCGCGTACGCGCACCTGCACAAGGAGTCGATGAGGGAGAGCATCGGCAAGATCCTCGCCACCCGGATCCATGACGGGAAGAAGGCGTTCACCACGGCCTACTTCCACAGCGGGGAGCAGCTGCGCGACGAGGTGGCGGCGGCAGGCTTCGTCGGCGCGGACGTCTTCGGGATCGAGGGACCTGCCTGGTCGCTGCTGGCGGCGGCGGAGCGGAACACCGGCCAGTCGTTCCGCGAGTCGAGCCTGTTCGAGTCCGTCCTCACCGCCGCCCGTATGGCCGAGCCGTACCCGGAGTTGCTGGCCGCGAGTTCGCATCTGCTGGCGGTGGGGCGTCGGCAGGAGTGAGGAAGGCGGGCCACTCGGCGGGGTGCCGATCGACCGCCGGCCACGGCACGCCGGGCGTGCCCGGTGAGGAACCGCAGGACGAGAACACGGTCCTCGTCTCCCCGGACACCGGGGGCGTCACCCGGCTGTCCGGGGAGACCTTCGACGACACCGAGGGGCTGGGCCTTCTGATGGGCGGCGGAGGGGTCGCCCGGTAGGGCCCGCGGGACGCTCCGGGGTGGTGCCGGCACCACCCCGTGGGCGGTGGCTGCCCGGCTGCTGTCGAGATCCGCAACTTCCTAGTGTCTGCCCCATGTTGAAGAGGACAGCGCACACAGTCATCGCCCTCGCTCTGACCGCGGGCACCGTGGCCGCGGCGGGCACCGCCGCCGCGGCGGCAGGACACGGCGACCGGGTCGTCGTACGCACCGACAAGGGCCCGGTGCGCGGGACGGCCGCCGGCGCGGTACGCACGTTCCAGGGCATCCCCTACGCCGCCCCGCCCACCGGCGAACGCCGCTGGGCACCCCCGGCGCCCGCGAGACGCTGGCACGGGGTGCGGGACGCCACCGAACCGGGTGCCGCCTGCCCCCAGACCGGGGCCGTCCCGCCGGCCGGGCCCGCGTCCTCCACCGAGGACTGCCTCTTCCTCGACGTCACCACGCCGCGTGCCGCGTCCGACAGGCCGCGGGCCGTGATGGTCTACCTGCACGGTGGCGACCACACCGACGGCGCGGGTGCCATGCACGGCGCCCGGAGACTGGCCGCCCAGGGCGACGTGATCGTGGTGACGGTCAACTACCGCCTCGGCGCACTCGGTTACCTGGCCCATCCGGACCTGGAACGCCGGGGCGAGTCCGGCAACTACGGCTTCCTCGACCAGCAGGCGGCACTGCGCTGGGTGGAACGCAACGCCGCCGCCTTCGGCGGAGACCCGGAGAACGTGACGCTCTTCGGCGAGTCCGCCGGTGCCACCAGCACGTGCGCGCATCTGGTCGCCCCGTCCTCGGCCGGCCTCTTCGACCGGGTCGTCCTGCAGAGCGGTGCGTGCCTGCGCGCCGGCGCGACGCGCGAGCGCGCCGACGCGCTGGGCCAGGGCGAGGATGCCGCCGAGGCGATCGAGGAAAGGATCACGGAGAGCGGCGGGACGTCCGACTGGCGCACGGCGGACCCCCGGCACCTGGTGTACGACTTCGGACAGACCCCCTACCCGTACGGGCCGGTCTACGGCGGCGAGCTGCTGCCGCGCACTCCCCAGGAGGCCATCACCACCGGCAGGTTCAACAAGGTGCCCGTGCTGCAGGGAATCAACCGCGAAGAGGGCCGCGCGATGGTGTACGGGGCGGAGCTGGCCAAGAGGTACGCGACCCGGGACCCGGAAGCCACCCTCGACGAGGCCGACTACCGCGCCCGCCTGGAGGAGGACTTCGGCCCGGAGAAGGCCGCCGCCGTCGCCGCCCGGTACCCCGTCTCCGCGTACGACGGCAGCCCGGCCCTTGCCCTGTCGGCGGTCCTCACCGACGCCGACCAGGCCCGGTACACCGTCGACACCGGCCGCGCGCTCGCCCGCGCTGTCCGCACCTACATCTACGAGTTCGCCGACCGGGAGACACCCTGGTACGCCGATGCCGAAACGTACGCCAAGCCCTCCTTCCCGATGGGCGCCGCGCACACCTTCGAGCTGCCCTACCTCTTCGAGCTCACCGAGTTCGACTCGCTCACCGAGCCCCAGCGAGCCCTGTCCGACGCGATGATCCGTATCTGGTCCGACTTCGCCCGCAGGGGTGAGGCCCCTTGGAAGGCGACCACCCCGTCCGCGCTGAACGCACGCTCGCTCGCGTCGGGACCGGGCGGCATCCGCCCGGTCGACTTCGCGAAGGACCACCAGTACGACTTCTGGAAGTCCCTGGGCTGACCCCGGCCGCACGGAGGTCCGGGACGCCCTCGATCTGTGCCCGTCCTGCAAGGGCTGCCGCCCCGGGGTTGGGGCGGTCCCCAGAAACGGAGGACAGAACGGCCCGAGTGTCCTCGGCCCGCTCAGTTGAGCCCGCGCAGCCTCCGTCCTCGGCTCTCGGCCACCCGCAGTGCGTCCGCGAGGGCTTCGGTGAGGCGCTCGGCGAGGAAGCGGAGCTCGCCGTGCGGGGTGTCCGGGAGGAGGGCCCGGGCGTGACCGAGGAGTTCGGCGCCCATGCCGAGCCGGGTGGACTCGGTGGCGTCGGCCAGCCGTGACACGGGCCCGCCGTCGTTGTCGGTGATCAGGTAACAGGGCTTGCCCTCGGGGCCGGTCCAGGGCAGCAGACGCGGCTCGGGTGGTCGGGTCATGCCGCCACCTCCAGTTCGTACGGCGCGCCCGCGAGGAGGTACGGGCGTACGGCCACGGTCTCGGTGCCGTCGAGGGTGGTGGGCAGGCTGTAGGGGCTGCGGTGGGAGGGGAGGGGGTCGACGCCGGTGGAGTCCGGATGGGGCGGTGCGGTGCGGGCCGCCGGACGCGGGCGGCTGGTGCGGTGGTGGGTGCCACGGGATTCGGGCATCAGTCGTGCGACGAGGCGGCCGATAAGGTCGGTCATGTCATCAGCTCCGATCAGGTACAGCTGGTGGCCGTGCCCCCGGACGGCTCCACCCGTCGCGGGGGTCTGACAGCTCTGCACGTGACACGAGGCATTCTAGGCATGCTAGGGATTCTACGTATCGCCTATCGCGCCAAGAATGCTCATGCTGAATCGGTGATCGAGTTCGTTCCCGACATCCCCCGCTGGCGTCAGGTCGCCGAGGTGGTGCGCGGCCGCATCGCCGACGGCACCTACCCGCCGCGTACACGCGTGCCTTCCGTCGTACAGCTCACCGCGGAGTTCGGGATCGCCAACGCGACGGCGCACAAGGTCCTGCGGGCGCTGCGCGAGGAGGGGCTGACTTACACGGAGCCCGGCCTCGGCTCCTTCGTCGCGGAGCGGACGGCGGCGGATGGCGAGGGCCCTGGCCCGGGTGCCTGATCGGAACCGCGTGGCGCGGCCGGAGCGTGATCGTCCGTATGGCCGGTTCGGACGATCGATCGGAAGCGCCACAGCGACGCATCGGCAAGCGACCCCCGCTGATCGGCGGTGGGGCGGCTGTCGTCGTGCTGGCGGTCGCCGTGGGTGTGGTGACCGCGACCAGCGAGCCGGCCGACATCGCCGCGCCGTACGCGTGCCGCACCCCGGTCCACGGCACCGCCGCGCCCGCGTCGGGGCGGCCCGCGCCTGAGGGCGCCGCCGACTTCGACGGGGACGGTCACCCCGGCCTGGCCTTCGGCTCGATGGGGAGTGTGAAGGGCGGGAGTATCGAGGTCGCGTACGGGGCGGGGGACGGGACGGGGGTCGGCCGGTGCCAGTACCTCACCCAGGACGATGCCGGGATAGCCCTGCTGATGGGCGGCGGTGGGATCGCCCTCCAGGCGCCTCCGTCCTCGCCGCTATGGCTGATTTAGGACGCGATCGGACCTATATGACTCATAGCGTGGTCTCGACCGACGGAGCAGAACACCGGAAGGCGGAGACCGTGACCACTCTCGACGAGTCGACCACCCGCGACCTGACCACCGGCGACCTGACCACCGGCGACCCGGCCGAGGCCCCGGCCGTCACCGGTGAGCGCGCCGACCTGCTGGAGATGCTGGCCCACCAACGGCACTTCCTGCGCTTCACCACCCGTGACCTCACCGACGAGCAGGCCGGACTCCGGACCACCGCGAGTGAGCTCTGCCTGGGCGGCTTGATCAAGCACGTGTCCTCGGTCGAGCGGAGCTGGGCGGACTTCATCGTGAACGGCCCGTCGGCGATGGGAGACTTCACGGCCATGACCGAGGCCGACTGGGCCCAGCGGGCCGACGAGTTTCGGTTGCTGCCCGGTGAGACGCTGGCCGGCGTCCTGGCCGACTACGCCGAGGCGGCCCGCCGGACCGACGAACTGGTCGCCACGCTGCCCGACCTGGGGGCCACGCAGCCGTTGCCGAAGGCCCCGTGGTTCGAGGCCGACAGGCAGTGGTCGGCCCGCCGGGTGCTGATGCACATCGTCGCCGAGACCGCCCAGCACGCCGGCCATGCCGACATCATCCGCGAGTCCCTGGACGGTGCCAAAAGCATGGGCTGACCGGCGGCGTCCGGCCGTACGCTGTCGTTCGGCTGTCGTACGGCTACTGGAAGTCGCCCGGCCGGTCCGGACGGGTCACTTCGGAAAGCGGTACTTCAGGTGGGTGGCCAGGGGCGTCTCGACGACCCTGAGCTGTTCGAGGCCGTGCCGCACCGCGCCCGGCCCCTCGAAGAGGCGCAGCCCGTCGCCGAGGAGCACGGGCACCACGTGCAGCTGGAGTTCGTCGATGAGCCCGGCTCCGAGGTACTGCCGCACCGTGCTCGCCCCGCCCGCGATGTCGACGTTCCGGTCCCCGGCGGCGGCCTTCGCCTGGTCCAGGGCACTGTGGATGCCGTCGGTGACGAAGGTGAAGGTGGTGCCGCCCTCCTTCACCAGGGTGGGGCGGGGCCGGTGGGTGAGGACGAAGACCGGGGTGCGGAACGGCGGGTTGTCGCCCCAGAACTCCTCGCCCGTGTCGTACATCATCCGGCCCATGACCACGGCTCCGGTGGCGTCGAACCACTCGCGAATCAGCTCCGAGTCGCGGTTCTCCACCCCGCCGGACATGCCCTGGCGCTCCCGCCAGCTCGCCAGGGTGTGGATCCAGTCGAAGACCGGTTCGGCGCCGTCGCCGCCCGGGTTGTCGAGGGTGACGTTCGGGCCGGCGACGTAGCCGTCGAGGGTGATGGCCAGGTCCGCGGTCACGGTCATGAGGGGTGCTCCCGAGGTCGTGGGGTGTGCTGCCTTCACCCTCACGTCGATCGGGAGACCGCGTTCTCGACACCGTCCGCGTGGGCGGTTCAGGGCACCGTCTCGCCCCGTATCAGCGGATGGCACACCGGCTGGACGCCCTCGGGGAGTTCGTCCGGGCGGCACCAGCGGGCCTCCAGGATCTCGAACGGGTCGATGCGCAGCTCACCGCCCAGCAGACGGGCCTCGTAGGCCACTTCGAAGCGGGTGCGGAAGCCGCTGTTCAGCATGACCAGGCGGCCCGCCTCCACGTCGAGGTTCGTTTCCTCCCTGACCTCGCGGACCACGGTCTGCCGGAAGTCCTCGCCCTTGTGCGCGAAGCCGCTCGGCAGACCCCACTGGCGGCCCGGCGGCCACATCCGGTGCTTCAGCAGCAGGACGCGCCCCTCGTCGTCGCGCACGACGCCGGTCACGCCGACGACGAACTTGGCGTTCAGGAACCACATGACGCGGCTCTGGAAGGGGCGCAGGAGCCGCCAGAGACGGGCAAGGAGTCGTCGCACGGGACCTCGGGAGTGTGGTGGTGGGGCGGCGGGCAGCGGCATCAGCCAAGGGGACGGTACCCGCCGCGGCGCCCGGCCGACCGGCCGTCCCCCGCACCCGCTCGCGTCCCGCCCCGCCCCGGCCTCGCCGACGGCGGCGGTGCCCGGCCCGGCGTCACCGGCCCGGAGGACAGGGCGGCGTCCGGTCCGGATGCCGGACGGGGTTGACCCGGGCGGGGCGAGGGACCCATCGTCAGGTGCGTAAACATTGCACGGTCCTGTCCGGAGGTCATTACCCTGGAGCGGTCGGTGCAGTGCAGGCGCAGTGCAGGTGCAGTGCGCCGCCCGACGCCCGGCAGGAGTCCCGTTCCCGTGCCAAGCCCCCAGGAAGGCCCCGTGACCACCCCCAGCGCCGCCACCCCGTCCACCCCGGCCGCCGCCGCATCCGGGGAGGGCCCGGGGTCCCCGTCCGCCCCGACGGGCGCCCCGAGCGGCCGCGGCACCCTGGGGCCGGTCGGCCTGGTCCTCGCCGGTGGCCTCTCCGTGCAGTTCGGCGCCGCACTGGCGGTGAGCCTCATGCCCCGGGCCGGTGCGCTCGGCGTGGTGACCCTGCGGCTGGCCGTGGCCGCCGTCGTCCTGCTGCTCGTCTGCAGGCCCCGGCTGCGCGGCCACTCCCGGGCCGACTGGGGCACGGTCGTCGTCTTCGGTATCGCCATGGCCGGCATGAACGGCCTCTTCTACCAGGCCGTCGACCGCATCCCCCTCGGCCCCGCCGTCACCCTGGAGGTGCTCGGCCCGCTCGCCCTGTCCGTCTTCGCCTCCCGCCGCGCGATCAACCTGGTCTGGGCCGCGCTCGCCCTCGCCGGCGTCTTCCTCCTCGGCGGCGGAGGCTTCGACAGCCTCGACCCGGCCGGTGCCGCCTTCGCGCTGGGGGCGGGCGTGATGTGGGCGGCGTACATCGTCTTCAGCGCACGTACGGGCCGCCGCTTCCCTCAGGCCGACGGGCTGGCCCTCGCGATGGCGGTCGGGGCGGTGCTGTTCCTGCCGCTGGGCATCGCCGAGTCGGGCGGCAAGCTCATCGAACCGTCCACGCTCGCGCTGGGCGCCGGGGTCGCCCTGCTCTCCTCCGTGCTGCCCTACACCCTCGAACTCCTCGCCCTGCGCCGGCTGCCCGCACCCACCTTCGCCATCCTCATGAGCCTGGAGCCCGCCATCGCCGCGGCGGCCGGATTCCTCGTCCTCGACCAGGCTCTGTCCGCCACCCAGTCCGCCGCCATCGCCCTGGTCATCGCGGCCAGCATGGGAGCGGTGCGGACCCAGGTGGGACGGGGGAGCAGGGGGAAGCGTGAGCTTCCGGGGCCGGAGGCCGACGTACGGTGATCCCGCCGACCGCCCGACCGGGCGGAGCGTGAACACACTCCTCGACGGCCACCGCACGGCGTACGGGTGGGGCGTTTCCAGCGGCGGCGCGTCACGGACTGAGCCGCTCCACCCGCCACTTCCCGTCCGCCTCCGCCACGTACCGCAGCCGGTCGTGCAGCCGGTTCTCCCGCCCCTGCCAGAACTCCACCGCGTCCGGCACCACCCGGAACCCGCCCCAGTGCGGCGGCACCGGCACCCGCTCGCCCTCCGGATAGCGCGCCGCCAGCTCGGCGTACGCGGCGTCCAGGGCGTCCCGGCCCGCCACCACCGAGGACTGGGCGCTGGCCCACGCGCCCAGCTGCGAGCCGTGCGGCCTCGTCCGGAAGTACCCGGCGGTCTCGTCCCGCCCGGTGCGCCGCGCCGTCCCCGTCACGATGACCTGCCGGGCCATCGGATGCCACGGGAACAGCAGCGAGGCGTGCGGGTTCTCGTCCAGCTCGCGCCCCTTGCGGGAGTCGTAGTTGGTGTAGAAGACGAACCCCTGCTCGTCGAAGTGCTTCAGCAGCACCGTGCGGGAACTGGGCCGGCCCTCGGCGTCCGCCGTGGAGACGACCATGGCGTTCGGCTCGAACAGCCCGCCCTCCGTCGCGGCCTGCTTGAACCAGCGCGCGAACTGCTCCACGGGCGTGGCGGCCAGCTCGGACTCGGAAAGCCCCTCGGCCCGGTACTGCTTGCGCATCGAGGCGAGATCGAAGGGGACGGCATCGCGGTCGGTCACACCGGCCATCCTGCCGCATCCACCGCGCCCTCCACTGCGTCCTTCGTCACCATGTGGCACTCAGTGCCGCGACCCCTCCCCAAAGGTGGCACTCGGAGATATCGTGCTGGTCCCGTCCCGGTTGGATGACCCCCGGCCGGACGGGGCATCACAGGGGTGACCGCAGACCAGGACCGCGAGTCGTCGTACGACCGTGGATCCGCAGGACCCGGTGATCCGAGACGGGCCGGTCGCCACACATACGATCACGAGGAGCCGCCTGATGTCCGACTTCGTACCCGGGCTCGAAGGAGTCGTCGCGTTCGAGACGGAGATCGCCGAACCCGACAAGGAAGGCGGCGCCCTCCGCTACCGCGGCGTCGACATCGAGGACCTCGTCGGGCACGTCTCCTTCGGCAACGTCTGGGGCCTGCTCGTCGACGGCGCCTTCAACCCCGGCCTGCCGCCCGCCGAACCCTTCCCGATCCCCGTCCACTCCGGCGACATCCGCGTCGACGTCCAGTCCGCCCTCGCCATGCTCGCACCGGTCTGGGGCCTCAAACCGCTCCTCGACATCGACGCCGAACAGGCCCGCGCCGACCTCGCCCGCGCCGCCGTCATGGCCCTGTCCTACGTCGCCCAGTCCGCCCGCGGCCAGGGCCTGCCCATGGTCCCGCAGCGCGAGATCGACAAGGCCCGGTCCGTCGTCGAACGCTTCATGATCCGCTGGCGCGGCGAGCCCGATCCCAAGCACGTCGCCGCCGTCGACGCCTACTGGACCTCCGCCGCCGAGCACGGCATGAACGCCTCCACCTTCACCGCCCGCGTCATCGCCTCCACCGGCGCCGACGTGGCCGCCGCCCTCTCCGGAGCCGTCGGCGCCATGTCCGGCCCGCTGCACGGCGGCGCCCCCTCCCGCGTCCTGCACATGATCGAGGAGATCGAACGCACCGGGGACGCCGAGGCCTACGTCAAGAAGACCCTCGACGCGGGCGAGCGCCTCATGGGCTTCGGCCACCGCGTCTACCGCGCCGAGGACCCCCGCGCCCGCGTCCTGCGCCGCACCGCCCGCGAACTGGGCGCCCCCCGCTTCGAGGTCGCCGAGGCCCTGGAGAAGGCCGCCCTGGCCGAGCTCCACGCCCGCCGCCCCGACCGGGTCCTGGCCACCAACGTCGAGTTCTGGGCGGCCATCATGCTGGACTTCGCCGAGGTCCCGGCGCACATGTTCACCTCGATGTTCACCTGCGCCCGCACGGCCGGCTGGTCCGCGCACATCCTGGAACAGAAGCGCACCGGCCGCCTGGTCCGCCCCTCCGCCCGCTACGTCGGCCCCGGCTCCCGCGACCCGCGCGAGATCGAGGGCTACGACGCCATCGCGAGCTGACGCCGACCCCGTACACGCAGACGACCCGCGAGTCTGGTTCCTCCGGAGAGGAGCCGACCGGACGTACCGGCGACTCGCGGGTCGGGTGACTGCTGGGGATTGGGCCGGCTGCACGCGTCTGTCACGCGCTGGTCCGGCACCGCACTCCGTGTGGTGACGGGCCGCTAGCCCGCAGCCACCTCACGCGTCCGGTTCTCATACATCTGCCGAACCACCTCCCTTCTCGTGTACTGCACACCCTAGGAACCGTTCGGCCACCGATCAATCGGTTTTTTCCGCGGTTTTCCGAGTCGCTTCGCGGCCTGTCTCCCATGAACGCTTCTTCGCTGGTCACCTGCCGTTCCGCGGCTGGCCTCGCACCCCTCATGACGGGGGCGTATGCCGAGTTTCCGCAGCACAACGATTTCCGCAATCTTGCGGGAACTAGATGTGTGCTGCATCACGTTCGAGTTGAATGAAGGCCAGTGATGGCCAGTGAGCGAACCGGCGTACGGTGCGGCGGACGCAGCCTGCAGGGGGTCCAGGTGAGTGCTTCCCGGCGTAGAGGGACCACCGACGAGCTGGGACCGGACGAGCCGGCACAGCCCGAGCGGGACGGCGCGGACCTGTTGGCCGCGCTGCTCGACGGGATGGACGCCGCGCTGTGCGCGTTCGACGCGGACGGTGTCGTCACGCACTGGAACCGCGAGGCGGAGCGGATCCTCGGCTGGACCGCGGCCGAGGCCGTCGGGCGGCAGGGCTTCGCCGGATGGGCCGTGCGCAGGGCGGACGCCGGGGAGGTCGAGGAGCGGCTGCTGTCCGTGATGCGGGCCCCGGGACGGCAGGTGCACGAGTTCGCGCTGCTGACCAAGGACGGCGGGCGGGTGCTGGTGCGCACCCAGTCCGCTGCCGTACGCGGTCCCGACGGCCGGCCCGCGGGGGTGTACTGCGCGTTCAGCGAGGTGCACGCGCAGATCGACCTGGAGCGGTCCATCGCGCTGAGCGAGGCCCTGCTCGAGGACGCGAGCTGGGGCGTCGTGCTGGTGGACGTGGATCTGCGTCCCGCCGTCGTGAACGCCCACGCGGCGCGGGCGCTGGGTACCGGGCGCACGTCCGTACTGGGCCGCCCGCTCGGCGATCTGCTCGCCCAGGGCGTGGAGGAGCTGGAGAACGCGCTGACGCATGTGCTGGCGGAGGGCGCGCCGCCCGCGCCCGCCGAGGTGTGGGTGAGCGTGCGGTCCCCGGAGGGGGAGCGGCGCCGGTGCTGGCGCAGCGGGTTCGTGCGGCTGGCGTCGCCGCTCGCGGAGGAGCCGGTGCCGTTGGGCGTCGGCTGGCTGTTCCAGGACGTCACGGAGTCGAAGCAGGGTGAGCAGGAGGCGTCGCTGCTGCGGTTTCGGGCCAACCAGCTGCACCGCGCGGCGCGGGCGGCGGCCGAGTGCGAGGACCCGGCGGAGGCGGCGGTCGTCCACCTCGACTTCGCGCTCGCCGGGTTCGCCGACCACGCCCTGATCGACCGGGTCATGGGCGGGGCGGTGGCCGACACCGACGCGGCGGAGCCGGTCCGGCTGGTGCGGGTCGCGGCCACGCCGTCCGGCGCGCCGGGGCCGAGCCTGCCGGCCGGGACGGCCGGGATGCCGGTGCGCTACGGCGAGGGGCATCCGGCGGTGCAGTGCGTGGAGCGGGCGGGTTCGGTGCGGGCCAGTGCCGGTGTCCGGGAGCTGCCGGCGGAGCGGGTGCGTGAGTGGGCCGCGGCTAGGCAGTGGCCGGCGGACACGGTGCACGGCCTGTGCGCCGTGCTGCGCAGCCGGGGCCGGACGCTGGGCGTCGTGACGTTCCTGCGGGGCTCGGGGCGGAGCGCGTTCGAGAGGTCCGACGCGATGTACGCCGAGGACGTGGCGGTCCGGATCGCGACGGCCCTGGATCTGGCCGGCGCGGTCGAGAAGCGGTAGCGGGGCGCCGGCGGGCGGTGCCGGGCGATCGCGTCCGCCCCCCCCGTCCCAGTGGTGGCGATCGCGTCCGCCCCCGGTCCCAGTGGTGGCGATCGCGTCCGCCCGCCCCGGTCTCAGTGGCGGTAGAAGATCCGGTCCCCGTACTGCTCCATGACCCGCCCGTTCCATTCGTGGCCGCCGTCCACGTTGCCCGAGCGCAGCAGCGGCGGTTCGATGCCGCGGTCGGCGAGGGCGGCGGCCGCCGTGGCCATCACGGCCTGGAGGAGGGCGCTGGTGACGACCGTGGAGGCGGGGGCGAAGGGCGCCGGGACGGTGTCGAGGGTGAGTTCCGCGTCGCCGACGGCGATCTTGGAGTCCAGCACGATGTCGCAGTGGTCCTTGAGGAAGGTGCCGGAGGCGTGCCGCGACCTGGTCTCGGAGGCGTACGCCACCGAGGTCACACCGATGACCCGCACGCCGAGCGCGCGGGCGTTCACGGCCATTTCCACGGGCAGGGCGTTGCGCCCGGAGAGGGAGATGATCACCAGCGCGTCGCCCTCGCGGAGCGGCGAGGAGTCGAGTACGGCGCTCGCGAGACCGTCCACGCGTTCCAGCGCGGAGCCGAGCGTGGCCGGCATCACGTCGACGCCGACGACGCCGGGCACGGCGAGCAGGTTCATCAGGGCGAGTCCGCCGGCGCGGTAGACGACGTCCTGGGCGGCGAGGGAGGAGTGACCGGCGCCGAAGGCGAAGAGCCGGCCGCCGTTCCGCACGGTGTCGGCGAGCAGTGTGCCGGCCGCCTCGATGGTGTCGGCCTCCTCGTCGCGGACGCGTCGCAGGAGGTCGATCGCCGCGTCGATGAACTGGCCGGCCGGCTTGCGGTCGCTCATGCGGGGCCCCTTCGGTGTGGCGGCTGTGGCTGCGTCGCGGATCACCGTGCGGTCTGGACCAGTGCGGTGTCAATACGGCGGGGTGGGCCGCACGGGCCCGGGTTTTCGCGGCGAGGCACGGTTGTCGGTGGTATGCGTCAGAATTGAACACAGGGCCAGCGCACGCGCCGGTGGGCCGTAGCCTCCGGCAATCTCATCAAGGGGCACGTATGTCCGGACTGATCGACACCACGGAGATGTATCTCCGCACCATCCTCGAGCTGGAGGAGGAAGGTGTGGTCCCGATGCGCGCCCGGATCGCCGAACGGCTCGATCAGAGCGGTCCGACGGTCAGCCAGACGGTGGCGCGGATGGAGCGCGACGGACTGGTGTCCGTGGCGGCCGACCGGCATCTGGAGCTGACGGAGGAGGGCCGTCGGCTGGCCACCCGCGTGATGCGCAAGCACCGGCTCGCGGAGTGCCTGCTCGTCGACGTGATCGGGCTGGAGTGGGAGCAGGTGCACGCCGAGGCGTGCCGCTGGGAGCACGTGATGAGCGAGGCCGTCGAGCGCCGCGTGCTGGAGCTGCTGCGGCACCCGACTGAGTCGCCGTACGGCAACCCGATCCCGGGCCTGGAGGAGCTGGGTGAGACGGACGGCGCCGATCCGTTCCTGGACGAGGGCATGGTGTCGCTCGCCGACCTGGACCCGGGTCTCGAGGGCAAGACGGTCGTCGTGCGCCGCATCGGCGAGCCGATCCAGACGGACGCGCAGCTGATGTACACGCTGCGCCGGGCGGGTGTGCAGCCCGGCTCGGTGGTGAGCGTGACGGAGTCGGCGGGCGGTGTGCTCGTGGGCAGCGGCGGCGAGGCGGCCGAGCTGGAGTCGGACGTCGCCTCCCACGTGTTCGTCGCCAAGCGCTGAGCGGCGGTCGGGGGACCGGCGGCGTCCCGTCACCCGGGGGACCGCGCGGCACCGCGCGATCGCGCCGATTCCGGGTTCAGTGAGCCGAACAGCAGCGTCCGGACGCTTCGCGTGCAAGGCTGTGGCGTGAGGCATATGACGTAAGGGGCTCTTGGCCGCTTGGCCGCGGTGGCGTGACAGCGATGTCGCCGGTCGGAGAGGGGGAGGGCGTTGCCGGAGAGATCGAGAGGGCCCCGGCGCCGTGTGGCGCCGGGGCCTGTCCTCCCCTGTGCTGACCCGGAGCCCCGAGCTCTCAGGGTCAATCCCCTCGGACCGTTTTCCCCGAGCGGTCCGCCTCCCGATGAAGATCTCCCCCCGGCGACGGCGATCAATCCCTGAAGGGTGTCACTCGAATGAGGGGTGTTGCCCGCCGAGACAGCAGTTTCGAATGAGTATTCGATACTCTGCGGACGTCGAAGGGCCGTTGACCCGGCGGCGGGCACGGCGGCAGGAACGACGAGGTACGGCAGGTACGGCAGGCAGGACACGGTTCACAGGACCGGCCGACCCGTGAGGGGCGAGCGGTCCGAGCGGAGCTTGGGGGTGCCAACCTATGGCGCGGCGCATCGACGTGACCGGCGCGGGCGGCGTACGCCTCGCGGCCTGGGAGTTCGGCGACCCTCCCAAAAACGACCGGACGCATGACGGGACACGGGCCGGGACGCACGGCAAGGCCGGCGACCTCCCGGGCGTGCTGTTACTGCACGGCCTGATGGGCCGCGCCTCGCACTGGGCCCCCACGGCCCGCTGGCTCTCCGCCCGCCACCGGGCCGTCGCCCTCGACCAGCGCGGCCACGGCCGCAGCGACAAGCCCCCGCGGGCGTCCTACACCCGGGAGGCCTACATCGAGGACGTCGAGGCCGCCCTGGAACAGCTCGGCCTCGGCCCGGCCGTCCTGATCGGCCACGCCATGGGCGCGCTGACCGCCTGGCAGCTCGCCGCCAAACGCCCTGACCTGGTCCGCGGCCTGATCATCTGCGACATGCGGGCCTCCGCGCTCGGCGCCGCCTCGCAGCACACCTGGACCGAGTGGTTCCGCGCCTGGCCGGTCCCCTTCGCCACGCTCGCCGACGTACGCAAGTGGTTCGGCGAGGACGACCCGTGGGTGGAGCGCCCGAATCCGGCCCGGGGCGATTTCTACGCCGAGGTGATGGCCGAGTCCGCGGACGGCTGGCGGCCCGTCTTCGAGCCGGAGCAGATGCTCCGGTCCCGCGAGACCTGGATCTACGACGCCCACTGGGAGGAGCTGGCCCAGGTCCGCTGCCCGACCCTGGTCGTCCGCGGCCTCGACGGCGAGCTGGGCCGCGCCGAGGCCCAGGAGATGGTCCGTGTGCTGCCGCACGGCCAGTACGCGGAGGTCGGCGACGCCGGCCACCTCGTCCACTACGACCAGCCGGAGGCGTGGCGGGCGGCCATCGAGCCCTTCCTGGACAGCCTCCGGGAGAGCTGACCACGGGCGGCCTCCCCGGCGGCCGGGTCGCCTTTGCCGGTTGCCGTCGGCCCTCCTTGGCGGCCGGGTCGCCTTTGCCGGTTGTCGTCGGTTCTCCTTGGCGGCCGGGTCCTCTTTGCAGGCCACCGCCGGCCCCCTCGCCGGTCGCCGACGGCCCTCCTTGGCGGCCGGGTCGCCTTTGCCGGTCACCGCCGGTTCTCCCAGGTGGCCGGTGCCGCTTCACCGGCTGCCGCCGGCTCTTCGGCGGCCGGTCCCTTGCTGCCGGCCGCCGGTCCCTTGCCGTCGGCCGTCGGCCGTCGGCCGCCGCAGGCCCTCCCCGGCGGCCCGTCACCCCTTGCTGACCGCCGTGAGGATCTCCGGCAGCCGCCCCGCCGTGCGGGGTGCGGCCAGCCGCAGGCCGAGCAGCGTCAGCGCCGCGCCGTACGCCGCGCCCACCGGCAGCAGCAGCAGGCTCGACGCGTCGCCGCCCCCGCTGAGGTTCAGCCAGAGCGTCAGCGCGATCACGGGAGCGCACAGCAGGGCCGCGCCGGCCATGCCGCCGACGATCGAGATCCAGGCCAGTCCGACCTGACCGGGGGCGACGTTCTTGTACCCCTCCTGCGGGATGGAGTACGGGAAGCGCGCCGAGGTCCACGCGCCGGTCGCCAGCATCGCGCCCAGCAGGGCGAAGGACAGGCCCAGGGCCTCGGGCAGCGTCCGCCAGTCGTTGAGGATCGCCGTGGTCAGGACCGTGACGAGGGTGGCGTACGGCAGGGTGATCAGCAGCAGGGCCAGCGCACGGGCCCGCAGCTCGACGTACGCGTCCCGCGTCGACGAGATCGTCATCGCGACCATCCAGAACGCGGACGTGTCCTGCCCGAACTGGTTGTACATCTGGATGCCGAGCATCCCGGCGGCGAAGCACGCGAAGTACACCGAGCCGGTGCCCTGCCAGGCGTTGAACACCGGCACGATCAGGCCGATGGCCAGCGACGTCACCCACGCCGCCTTGGTCTTCGGGTCGCGCCACACGTAGCGCAGGGTGCGTTCCATCGTCGTACCCGTGCGGCCCGCGGGCAGCAGCCGGGCGAGTCCCGACGAGCCGCGCTCGCGCACCGGGCGCGTGTCGCTCCGCAGCGTCGATCCGTCCGGCGTGGTCATCAGCCGCGTCAGATGCCGCTCCCACACCCACAGCAGCAGGACGAGGGCCGCCGCGGTCACCGCCAGCTGGCCGAACGCGACACCGTACGAGCCCTCGCTCGCCGCGTCCATCGCGCCGATCGCCGACGCGGGCGGCACCCAGCGCAGCACGCCGGCCGCCGGGTCGAGCTGCTCCAGCCCCGACGAGCCCAGCCGCTGCGCGCCGAAGTTGACGAGCTGCGCGCCGACCGCGACGACCAGTCCGCTCAGTACCGCCAGGTCGCGGCCCTTGCGGCTGGTCAGCAGCCGTACGTTGGCGGCGGCGACGGCCCGCGCGAGCGTCACGCACACCAGCAGCGCGAGGATCGCGCCGACGACGCCGACGGCGTACGCCGCCCCGCCGTGCGCGACCGCGACCACGGAACCGGCGAACATGCACAGCGTGAACAGCGGCCCGATGCCCACCAGCGAGGCCGTGAGCAGGGCCCGGACCAGCGGGCGGGGCCGCAGCGGCAGCATCACCAGCCGGGTGGGGTCGAGGGTCTCGTCCCCACCCGGGAAGAACAGCGGCATCACCGCCCAGCCGAGGCCCAGCACCGCCGCCAGCAGGACGACGAGGGAGTCCACGTGCGCGTGTCCGCGCAGCGCGACCAGGCCGATCAGCTGGAGCGCGGCGAAGAGCAGCACGACGACGGCCGAGGCGACGTAGGCGGCCCGCCGTCCGCCGGACTGCCGCAGGCCGTTGCGCAGCAGGGACAGCTTCAGCCGCACGAAGACGGATGTGAGGGGCGCGGCGGACGTGGCGGACGTGGCGGACGCGTCCGGCGTGCCGGGCGTGCCCGGAGTGCCGGAGCCGAAGGGTGCGGCCTGCGCGCTCATCGGGACCCGCCGCCCAGCCAGTCCAGGTCGGAGCCCGTGTCCCGGCCCCCGGCACCGACGAGTTCGAGGAACGCCTGCTGCAACGAGGCCGCCTCGCCGCGCACCTCGGCCAGGGTGCCGGTGGCGCGGATGCGGCCGGCGGCCATGACGGCCACCCAGTCGCACAGCGACTCCACCAGCTCCATGACGTGCGAGGAGAAGACGACGGTGGCCCCCGAGGCGGTGTAGCGCTCCAGCACGCCCCGGATCGTCTGCGCGGAGACGGGGTCCACGCCCTCGAACGGCTCGTCCAGGAACAGCACTTCCGGGTTGTGCAGCAGTGCGGCCGCCAGCCCGGTCTTCTTCCGCATGCCGGTCGAGTAGTCGACGACCAGCTTGTGCTGGGCCCCGGACAGGTCGAGCACGTCGAGCAGCTGCGTGGCCCGCTTGTCGACCTCCGCCCCCGGAAGCCCCCGCAACCGCCCCGTGTAGGCGAGCAGTTCCCGCCCCGACAGCCGCTCGAACAGCCGCAGCCCCTCGGGCAGCACCCCGATCCTGGCCTTCACCTCGGCCGGATCGCGCCACACGTCGTGCCCGACGACCTCGACCGACCCCTGGTCCGGCCGGAGCAGCCCGGTCACCATGGACAGGGTGGTGGTCTTCCCGGCCCCGTTCGGCCCGACGAGGCCGATGAACTTTCCCGCGGGCAGCTCGAGGTCGATGCCGCCCACGGCGACCTGCTGCCCGAACCGCTTCCAGAGCCCTTGCACACGCACGGCGTTCGCGCTCACCACGTCTCCCTCCGTCGGATTCGACCCTACGGGGGAAAGCGCACGCGAGGGGCGCGGGGAACCGCGCGATCCACCGCGCGATCAACCACGGCGGACCCGCGGCCGCCGGCCGGACAGCGGCCCGGCAGACGAGACGGCGGCCCGGTAGACGGCAAGGCGGCCCGGCAGACGAGATGGCGGCCCGGCAGACGAGACGGCGGCCCGGCAGACGGCAAGCCGGTCCTAACGATCCCTGCCGCACGCGTACGCCAACGCCGAGATCAACTCCTCCACGTCCGGCAGCCACCGATTCGCCGCCGTGGGGCGGCACACCCACTGCACGGCCCCCCGCGTCCCGTAACGGGTGGGCGGCGCGGCCACATACGTGCCTTCCCCCAGCGCGGCCAGGTCGAGGGACGACGGCGACCACCCCAACCGCCGCACCAGATCCGGCATCTTCACCGCGGCCCCCGGCAGGACGAAGAACCGCATCCGCCGGTCCGGCGTCAGCGTCACCGGCCCGAGCGTCAGCTCCATCCGCTCCATCCGGGCCAGCGCCAGGAACCCCGCCGTCTCGGGCACGTCGACGGCGTCGAACGTACGGCCGGTGGGGAGCAGGATCGACGCGGTCGGCTGCTTCTGCCACATCCGGCGGGCGACGGTCGCACTGCCCGTCGCCTGCGTCACCCAGTCCTCGCGCGCCGGGTGCGCGCCCGGGGCGGCGCACGCCGGGTCCGCGCACGAGCAGCGCTGCACCCCGTCACCGGCCTCCAGCCAGGTGCCGGGAAACACGTCCCAGTGGCGTTCCTCGGCATAGCGTACGGCGGTCTCCAGCAGCGACATACCGCGCTGCTGGGGGATCTGAGCGGCTTCGGTGCCGGGGATGGTCTCTTCCACGTGGAACTCAACTCCCGCGCTCACCGGGGGTTACGGGGGGTTGCGCGCGCGGGGAGGAGCATCGATTCCGCATCCGGGGCGCATGGGTGCATGTGCGGGGGCGCGCAGGAGGATTCGCCGCGGAGCTGGGTAGCCACGTCTGGGGGCGCACCGACCAACACCCCGGCAATCCTCGCAAACTTCGCAAGTCTCGCATTGTCGGCACATCGACGGGGCATTGATCTTCACGGCCGGACCTTCTCGTCCGCCGGGACCGCATCGAACCGCATGAGACCGCATGGGGGTACGCCATGGCCGCAAGGCCTCTCGTCGCGCGGCAGCCGAACGAACGGCTGCAGGCGCTCATTCAGGAAGCGGGCTGCTCGAACGCGGGCCTCGCCCGCCGGGTCAACATCTGTGGGGTCGAGCACGGTCTCGACCTGCGGTACGACAAGACGTCGGTGGCCCGCTGGCTGCGCGGACAGCAACCGCGCGGCCGGGCACCGGCGATCATCGCCGAGGCGCTCGGACGCAAGCTCGGCCGCACGGTCACGATCGACGAGATCGGCATGGCCAACGGCAAGAACCTCGCGTCGGGCGTCGGCCTCCAGTTCTCGCCGACGGTACTGGGGGCCATCGAGCAGGTCTGCGAGCTGTGGCGCAGTGACGTGGGACGCCGGGACTTCCTGTCGGGCTCCTCCGTCGCCGCGTCCGCGCTCGTCGAACCCAGCCGCGACTGGCTGATTTCCGCCCCCGACCCGCAGGTCTCGCGCTCGGCCGGGCCGCGGGTGGGCCAGTCCGACGTGGCGGCGGTGCGGGCGACGACGCAGGCGCTGGTGGACCTGGACCACCAGTACGGCAGCGGGCACGTGCGCCCGGTGGTCGTGCACTACCTGAACAGCGTCGTGTCCGGGCTGCTGTCGGGTTCCTACCGGGAGGCGGTCGGCCGGGACCTGTTCGCCACGGTCGCCCGACTGACCGAACTGGCCGGATACATGGCCGTCGACACCGGGCAACCGGGCCTCGCCCAGCGGTACTACATCCAGTCGCTGCGGCTGGCACAGGCGGCCGGGGACCGCGGGTACGGCGGGTACGTCCTCGCCGCGTCCATGAGCCACCTGGCCGCGCAGCTCGGGAACCCGCGCGAGATCGCCCAGTTGGCGCGCGCGGCTCAGGAGGGCGCGCGCGGACGGGTGACACCGCGAGCGGAGGCGATGTTCCACGCGGCCGAGGCCCGCGGCCACGCGCTGCTCGGCGATGTGCGGGCGGCCCATGAGGCGGCCGGCCGGGCGGTCGGCGCGATGGAGACGGCCGATCCGGACTCCGGGGACGACCCGGTGTGGATCGCGCACTTCGACGAGGCCTATCTCGCCGACGAGTTGGCGCACTGCCACCGGGACCTCGGGCAGGCCGACGCGGCGGCCCGGTACGCGCGGCAGTCCCTGGACGGACACCCCGAGTCGCGGGCGCGCAGGCGGGCCATCGGGCATGTGCTGCTCGCCACCGCGCAGGTGCAGCAGCGCGAGATCGAGCAGGCCTGCAACACCGCGACGAAGGCCGTGGAACTCCTCGAGACGCTGCGCTCGAACCGGGGCGCCGAGTATCTGGACGACTTCCAGGCCCGGCTGGAACCGTACCGGGAGGAAACGGTGGTAAGGGAGTTCGGGGCACGGCTCGACCTGCAGGTCGCCGCGTGAAAGAACGGGCCCGCGGACGCGGAACGGGCGGGAAGAACCGGCGTGGTGAGCGGGAAATGCCGTAAACAGCGTGCCGCGGCCCGGTTTTGTTACTGCGGTCGCGGGGAAGGAGCTGTCGCCCGGTGCTGCGTGGCAGTGGGCTGCGGGGACCCGGTAGCGTGAGCCGACGATTCCGAAGGTCCCCCATTCGTAGGAGTCCCGGTGACGCAGAGTGGACAGGGCGAGGAGCCCTCGGCGCGGCAAGCGCACGAAGGCATCGTGCTGCCCTCGGACGGTGGCGAGCCCGTGCTGCCGGGGCCGGCGGGCGGACTCGCCGGCCCGCAGGCAGGACGCCCCGTGCCCACCTCGGCGCCGCCCGGCGGACAGGCCTGGGACCAGCCGTGGGGTCCCGGGCAGCAGCAGAGCCCGCCCCCGGACCAGGGCTGGCCCGCGTCGCCCGGCGCCCAGCCCTGGGGATCCCCTCAGACCGCCCAGCCGCCCGCTCCGCACGCCTGGCCGGCGCAGAGCGGCCCGGCTCAGGCGCCCGGCGCCCTGCCGCCCCAGGCCGGACCGGGTCCCCTGCCGCCGGAGGGCGCGCAGGCCCCGGCGTACGGCGGACCGGCGGCCGACGGCCACCACCCCTACGGCTCCCAGCCGCCGTACCCGCAGCACGGCCGGCCGGACGTGCCTCAACCGCACGCGTCCCACCCGCAGGCGCCTCAGCCGCACGCGTCCCACGCACACGCGTCCCACCCGCACGGGTCCCACTCGCACGCGCCCCAGCCGTCCGCGCCTCTTCCGCCCGTGGACGAGGGCGCCACCCAGTACCTGCCGCCGGTCGGGATGCCCGTGGACGAGGGCGTGACGCAGTACATACCCCCCGTGCCCCCCGTGGGGATGCCCGCGGACGAGGGCGCGACGCAGTACATACCCCCCGTGGCGCCGGGAGCGCTGCCTCCGGAGAGACCCGCGCCGACGCAGGCGGAGTCGACGCAGTTCCTCGGCCGGGCCCCGCAGTACCCCGGGCAGCCCGGGGCCGGGCACCAGCCCGCCGCCCCCGCCTCACCCGCCGCGCCCGTTCCCGGCCCCGACGCCGAGGCCACGCAGTACATCGCGCCCGTGCCCGGTGGCCCCGCCCCGGCCCCGTTCGGTGCCGCGCCCGGCGGTGAGGAGGGGCGGCAGCCGCCCGCCGAGTTCGACAGCCTCTTCCGCGGCGCCCCGGGCGCCGACGGTCCGGCCTCGTCCACCCAGCAGATGCCCCGCTTCGACGAGCCGCAGCCCCCGCGCCCCGGCGCCCCCTCCACGTACGCCCCGCAGGGCCCGGGCGGCGGCAGGCGGCGCGGGTACGACGACGGCGGCGGCCGGGGCGGCCGCGGTGGCGGGCGGACCGGTTCGCGCCTGCCGCTGTTCGCGGCGGTGGGCGTCGGTATCGCCGTCGTCGGGGTCGGCGCCGGCGCGATGATGGCCGGCGGCGGTGGCGAGGAGGACAAGGGCGGCAACCAGACCGTGTCCGCCACGGCTCCGGTGTCCGAGTCCGCGTCCGCGTCGGCCTCCGCGTCGCCGTCCGTCGATCCGGTCCGGCAGCAGGCCGTCGAGCTGGACAAGCTGCTGGCCCACAGCGGCACCGGCCGGACCACGGTGATCAACGCCGTCGCCGACGTGAAGTCCTGCGACAACCTGCCCCAGGCGGCCAAGGACCTGCGCGAGGCCGCCAAGCAGCGCACCGGGCTGGTCACCAGCCTCTCCCAGCTGTCCGTGGACAAGCTGCCGCAGCACGCCGAGCTGACCACCGCCCTCACCAAGGCGTGGCAGGCCTCGGCGTCGGCCGACAACCACTACGCGGCCTGGGCCGACCAGACGGCCGGCAAGAAGGGCTGCAAGAAGGGCAAGGCCCGCACGACCAGCGAGACCCAGGCCGGCAACCGGGCGAGCGGCACGGCGAGCAAGGAGAAGGCCACGGCCGCCCGGCTCTGGAACGCCATCGCCAAGCAGTACGGCCTGACACAGCGCCAGCCGACCCAGCTGTGACCCGGCCGGGTCGCCTCGGCCCGCGCAAGGCGCCGGCGGGCGGCCTCTGCCCGGTCAACGCGCCGTCGGGCGCCCTCGGGCCGGCGGCTCGCTCAGGTCACGTCGGTGTTCCGCAGGGTGCGGGTGGTGTCCAGGGCGCCCTCGCGGGCCGAGACCAGGCGGCCCTGCCGGACGACCTGCAGGGTGACCTCCGTGTTGACCAGGCGGGGGAAGCCGACCGAGGCCAGCTTGCCCTGGAACCTCCACTGGAGCGGCGGCGTGAGCCCGCCCGTGCCGACCTCCAGTCCGTCGTCGAGGGCGCGGGTGACGGTGTGGGCGCTGACCTCGCCGTCGCCGAGCGCCTCGACGACCTCCTTGAGGACGGTGTACGCGATCCAGGTGGTCTGCACCCCGGCGTCGGCCGCGTCGACGCGGTTGTCACCGAACGCCTCCTCCTTGATCACCTTCTTCATCCCGTCCCAGGCCGGATCGCTCACCGCCGGGTACCAGCCGGTGACGTAGGCCCCCTCGTAGGGCCCCGACGCGCCGCCGCTCGCGTTGACCGTGGACTGGTCGACGCTGCCGAGCACGGTCGCGGTCCGCACGTCGGGGTAGTCCTCGCGGGCCCGCCGGAAGGAGTCCATGAAGGTGCCGGTGCGGTCGCCGAGGACGGGCACCACGCACCCCGGCTCCGCCGGGTCGGTGGTCGTCCGTTCCAGCGCGCGCTCGGACTGGCCGTCGTACTCGGTCGCGTCCTCCGCCGCCCGCTGGTCGTGGGCCCGGCCGTGGCCGCCCGAGGTCAGTCCCGAGTCGAGCAGCGTGGGCAGCTGGTCACCCACGATGGTGTCGGGGCGGACGAGCGTGACCGGCCCGCAGGAGTCGGCGAGCGCGCTGCCGAGACCGGCCAGCAGCGCGGGCTGACCGCCGTTGACCGGGTAGGACAGCGGGCTGGTGAACTCCAGGTTGGTGAGGCCGTAGCCGCCGATGTACGGGATGCCGGCGCCCTCCAGTACGGGCAGGAAGGCGTCGGCGTGCTGGCTGTAGGAGCCGACGACGGCGACCGCGTCCTCCTTGACGGCGCGGCGGGCGCACTTCGCGGCGGTCACGCTGTCGTTGTGGTCGTTGCAGGTCAGGACGTTCAGCGTGCGGCCGCCGAGGCCGCCCTGGTCGTTGATCCAGCGGGCGTAGGCCTGCGCGAAGGCGGGCATGCCGGGTTTGTTGGTCGCGCCCGTGTCCTGCGGCGCCCAGGTCATGACGGTGATCGAGTCGTCCCCGGAACCCCCCGTGGTACCGGGGACGAGCCCGCAGCCGGTGGTGAGCGACGTACACGCCGCCACCAGTGCACCCGCCGACAGCGCGCCGGTGCGGGCGGCCCGGGAGCGGCCGCGGAGGCCGCGGAGGAAGCTGCTGCGCGTGCGTCGCCTTCCGGTCATGTACCCGCACGATTCCGTCACACGGCTAACCTGGAAGTGACCTGCGGTCAACGTGTGGTGACGCCGGGGTGAATTGCGGGGGCCGGTGAGGTGCGGGTGAAGGGGAACGTACGATCGATGACCGTGCAAGATTCGGAGAACTCCTCTCGTCGCGGCCGTCGCTCCTCCACCATGGGCGGTATGCCACTCAACGACATGCCGTGGTGGCGCTGGCGCAGCCAGGTGCGCTCCGCGCTGCACATGCTCTCCGCCCCCGCCTTCCAGCGGAACGTCTGGCTGGCCGGTGTGGACGGCTACGGAGACGTCACCGACGCGGTGTACCGGCTGGTGGAGGACACCTGGCTGGACCACTGGTCCGCCGAGAAGTACGTGGGCACGGTCTTCCGCGACTCGCAGGAGGCGGCGCTCGTCGACAGCGCCGTACTGCGGGTACTGCGCATCATGCACCAGGTGGGCCCGGACGCGCCGGTGAACGCGTACCTCGACCACCCGGACTGGCCGGAGGCGGTACGGGCGGCGCGGGACGCGCATGTGCGGCTGGCCACCGGTGACGGCGAGGACCCGGAGGCGGAGCCCCGCTCGCTCGATCTGCTGCGGCTGCTGACCCGCTCCGCCTGACGACGTCGTCCCGGGTCCGTCCGACGACGTCGTCCCGGGTCCGCCTGGCGGGACGGCACTCGGGCCGGGAGCCCGGATATGGGACCCTGTCCTGCATGAATGAGCAGTCCTCCGCGGCCGTCCCCCAGGCCGCCGCCCCCGCCGACCAGTACGTCCTCACCCTGTCCTGCCCCGACAAGCAGGGCATCGTGCACGCCGTGTCGAGCTACCTGTTCATGACCGGCTGCAACATCGAGGACAGCCAGCAGTTCGGCGACCACGACACGGGACTGTTCTTCATGCGTGTCCACTTCTCGGGCGACGCCCCGGTGACGGTGGACAAGCTGCGCGCCAGCTTCACGGCCATCGGTGACGCCTTCCACATGGACTGGCAGATCAACCGGGCCGACGAGAAGATGCGCATCGTCCTCATGGTCAGCAGGTTCGGGCACTGCCTGAACGACCTGCTCTTCCGGGCCCGGACCGGCGCGCTGCCGGTGGAGATCGCGGCCGTGGTGTCCAACCACACGGACTTCGCCGAGCTCGTGGGGTCGTACGGCATCCCCTTCCACCACATCCCCGTGACGAAGGACACCAAGCCCCAGGCCGAGGCGCGGGTCCTGGAGATCGTGCGCGAGGAGAACGTCGAACTCGTCGTGCTGGCCCGCTACATGCAGGTCCTCTCGGACGACCTGTGCAAGCAGCTCAGCGGCCGGATCATCAACATCCACCACTCCTTCCTGCCGAGCTTCAAGGGCGCGAAGCCGTACCACCAGGCGCACGCGCGGGGCGTGAAGCTGATCGGCGCGACCGCGCACTACGTGACGGCCGACCTCGACGAGGGGCCGATCATCGAGCAGGAGGTCGAGCGGGTCGGCCACGACGTCACGCCGGACCAGCTGGTCGCCGTCGGGCGGGACGTGGAGTGCCAGGCGCTGGCGCGGGCCGTGAAGTGGCACGCCGAGCGGCGGATTCTGCTGAACGGGCGGCGGACGGTGGTCTTCGCGTAGGGCTCCGCGCACGCTCTGCGGGGGCTCCGCGGGGGCTCTGCGGGGGAGCTCGGGGGGTTCTGTCCGGCGGGCGGCTGCGGGTGGTGGGTGGCTGGTCGCGCAGTTCCCCGCGCCCCTTGAGGGCGTGCGGCGAACGCGTCCCCGGAGGTGCCGGGGACTGCGCGACCGGCCCCCGCGCACCCCGCAGCCGCCGTCGATGCCGCGACCGGCCACCCTGCGCCCCTACATCCGGCTCATGCTCGCCGCCGCGAACAGCACGTCCCTGATCGCGTCCCGGTCGCCCACCTGACCCGCCGCTGCCTCCGCCGGAGGCACGTGGCCCGCGGCCAGCCGGCAGAACTCCACGCCGTCCAGGGCGACATGCGCCACCTCGTGCTCGGCGGAGCCCACCGCGCCGGGGGAGTCGAGCGGGATGAGCCACTCGCCGCCGCCCGAGCCCTCGATCTCCAGCCGCAGGCTGCGACCCGGCTCGCCCGCCGTGACCAGGTGCGGCCGGGTCGCGGGCGCGGCCAGCCCGTCCCGGCGGCGGGCAGCCAGGACGGCCGGCAGCATCCGGGCAGCGAGGTCGATCATGCGGTTCAGATGACGCCCGGAGGGCGGCTCGTACGGGTAGTCCACCGCGTCGGCGATGTCCTCGGCGTGCACCCAGCACTCGAATGCCCGGTCCAGCATCGCGTCGTGCAGCGGCAGCTCGAAGTCGCCGTACGAGACCGGCATCCGGCCCGCGTCACCGGTGAACGACACCGTCCGGACGATCCCGTGGCTCTGCTCGCGCCACGGTGCCCGCATCGCGCGGGTGGGCGGGGCGTGCGAGGCCCGCCAGTACGCCTCCGTACGGTCGGCCGGGGCGGAGGTGGGCGCGGTGATGTCGTCCAGCGGGTCGGCGAGGCCCAGGGCGACCGCGACCAGCCCGTCGACGGTCAGCAGGTGCGAGATGACCCCGGCGACGGTGGTACGGCGGCTGGTGGCGCCGTCGGCCTCGAACCAGCGCAGCCGGACCGGGGCGTGCCACTCGGCGTCGCCGATGTCCTGGAGCAGGGCGTCCAGCCGCGCGACCTCGGCGTCGTACGGTCTGGCCCACTCGGGTACCGGGATTTTCGGCGGGCGCCGCTCCAGGCAGCCGTCCAGGACGCGGTTGCGCAGGGCGGGGTCCAGATCGAGGCTCTCCGGCCGCTGCAGCAGAGCGACGGCCTCGCGCAGCCGCAGTGCCTCGTCGGCGCAGGCGTCGCACTCATCGAGATGCTCCTCGACGGACGCCGCCTCCTCCGCCGAGCAGGCGGCCAGCGCCCACGCCCCGAGCAGCGACGTCAGCACCTGGTGCTCCAACGCGACCGGCCCACCCGGCACCACATCGGGCAGGGCCCGCCCACCGTCCTCGACGGACACCCGGGGGAGCGGTATACGGGGCGCGGCCCCGCCCCCTTCCCCTCCGCCGAAGGACGCGGGCCCGCTGGGTCCGCTGGGCCCGCTGGGCCCGCAAGGCCCACCGAGCCCCCTGGGCTCACCGAGTCCCCTGGGCTCACCGAGTCCGCCGGGCGCAGTGGTTCCGCTGGGCTCACCGGGGCCGCCGGGCTCACCGGGCCTAACGACCTCGCTGGTCCCGTCTGGCCCGTCTGGCCCGTCGGGTCCGCCGGGCTCACCGGGTCCGCCAGGCCCGCCCGGTCCGCCGGACCCATCGGGTCCGCCAGGCTCACCAGGCCCACCCGGTCCGCCGGGACCACCGGACCCACCGGACCCATCGGGTCCACCGACTCCACCGATTCCGCCGACTCCCTCAAGGCCACCGAGGGCCGCCGGTTCACCGGGGTCACTCGGCGGCCTGGGGTCATGTGGGCCGCCCGGGTCACGGCCCTGGCCCCCGGTCTCGTCGCGCGCCTCCTTCATGCCGCACCCCCGTATCCCGGCGGGGTCCCGGGTGTGTCCGGGGAGGCGGCTTCCCGGGCGGTGGACAGGAGCTGGAGGCCCAGGCGGAGGCGGCGGCGGGCTTCGTCCTCCGTGACGCCCAGGTCGGCGGCGGTCTGGCGGTAGTCGCGGCGCTGGAAGTAGGCCAGTTCCAGGGCGGCGCGCAGCGGGGCCGGCATGGACTGGACGATGTAGTCGGCGCGGGCGGCGACCGAGGCGTGGCGCACCCTGCTCTCCAGCTCCTCGGCGGTGCCGGGACCGCCGCGGGCGAGCGCGGCCGTCTCGGTGGCGCGCAGCCGCTGCACGGCCAGGCGGTGGGTCAGCGCGGCCACCCACGTGCGCAGCGGGCCCTGCCGGGGGTCGTAGACGTCCGGATGCTCCCAGACGTACGCGAAGACGTCGCGTGTGAGGTGGTCGGCGGCCCGCTCGTCACCGAGCACACGGTGCGCGAGGCCGTGCACGAGTGAGGCGAACCGGTCGTAGAACTCCCCCAGGGCGGCGGCCTCGCCGCGCGCGAGCCGCTGCTGCATCTTGCGGTCCCACCTCAGTGGTACGTCGCTTCTCGCCATCCGGCCCTTCACCCCCTGCTCGGTCTCCTGGTCGTTCCATGGTCGTTTCGTGGTCGTTCCATGGTCGTCCCGCCCGCACCGGTCACCAGGCTTCGGCCACCGTGTTCCCGAATGTAGTCGGCGGGTCCGACACCGCACGCCCCTTTATGTCAATGCACGCCCCCGACGGCCCCCAGGTGGTAAACGCGCCGGTCCGCCTCCCCTACCCTCTACCGTGCGACCGGATTCGATTACTTTCGAACGAACAGGATCGAAACCGTCTGAAACAAGCCTCTTCTGACCGAGCACTGTTTCCGGCCGGGTGTTTGCGGGAACGGCCGGTGGGCAGGCGCGCGCCCAGGAAGCGTAAGCACGGCTTCCGTTTCGGGTGATTCCGGACGTTCCGACGAATGAAGGGCATGGTGGTGACGTTCAAAGTGACCGGCGGCGAGCGGGGCCAGTGGGCCGTGCTCCAGGTGTCGGGCGAACTGGACCTGGTGACGTCACCGGTGCTGCGGCAGCGCGTGCACGACGAGGTGGCCGAGGGGCGGCACAGTCTTGTCCTGGATCTTTCCGAGGTCCTCTTCTGCGACTCCAGCGGGGTCGGCGTGCTCATCGCCTCCCGCCGGCTCATCCGCTCCTGCCAGGGCCGGCTGCGGCTGATACTGCCGGCCCAGGGCGCCGTCGACGGCTCCCACGTCAACCGTGTCCTCGGCGCGCTCGGGGTGCGCCGGCTCTTCGACGTCCACCCCGATCTCGCCTCGGCGACCGGCGACGGGCCGCGCTCGCTCTCCGCGTAGATGCCGCCCGCGGCCGCACCCCGCGTCGTACGCTCCGAGCGAGAGGCGCAGAGCACCGACACGACGTGAGGCGGCCGGAGGAAACAATGGTCAACAGCGAGTACGAGCGCAGGATCGCCGCGAGGTTCGCCACCTTCGACCAGGACGGCAACGGCTACATCGACCGCGCGGACTTCAGTGAAGCGGCCAAGGCGCTGCTCGCCGAGTTCGGCACCACCGCCCGCTCCGACAAGGGGCAGGCCCTGTACGGCGGTGCGGAAGCGCTCTGGCAGGGCATGGCGGGCATCGCCGACCGGGACGGCGACCAGCGCATCACCCGCGAGGAGTTCGTCACCGCGGCGGTCAAGCGGCTGCGCGACACCCCGGACCGGTTCGCCGAGATCGCGCGCCCCTTCCTGCACGCGGCCCTGGACGTCGCCGACACCGACGGCGACGGAGCCGCCACCGTCGAGGACGCCGCACGCGTGCTCACCGTGCTCGGCGTGCCCGGGGACACCGCCCGGTCGGTCGCCGCCGCGCTCGACACGGACGGCGACGGCAAGGTGGGGGAGGCGGAGATCGTCTCGGCGTTCGCCCGCTACTTCACCGTGCCCGAGTAACGCGCCCCGAAGGCGACGGGCCGGCCCCGCGGGCGCCGGCGGCGTGACGGATGTCGCGGATCGTGGCAGAGGAGCGTCACGGAGCGTTGATACCGGGTTGTGTCCGCCGCGTGACCCGTCACGGCCCGGAGTCGGTGCCACACTCCGGTACCTTGTGTGGGATGCGAGTGGTCCTGAGCGCCGGCCGTGCCGGAGTTGCCCCTGGGGCGGCTCCGGAACCGGCGGTGTGCGCCTTGCCCCGCAGGGTGGAACGGCGTTCGGCCGCCACCGGTCCGGCTTCCCGGAACGAGCGTCGCACAGTATGCCGCACCGGTACTCCTTCGCGCTGGAATATGCCCGAAGCGCTTGTTGGCGTGACTGTACGTCAACCATGCTGTGTCGCAAGGGATTCACGTTCTGTGACCCGTGACCCGGCCGTTGTTCTGGCCATGCAGAGAATGGCTACGATCGTGGCCCTCATGAGGCGCGAGCCTTTGTGTCCGCCGGTTCGGATGGTGTGAGCGGTGCAGGTGCTTCAAGTGCAACTGGAGGTCCGGCCCGACCCCTCGGAAGTGGGGCGTGCGAGGCGGTGGGCGCGCTCACGGCTCGCAGGGGCCGGGATACAGGCGGATGAGCCACTCGCCGAGACGCTGGTCCTGCTCGTCTCCGAACTCGTCACCAACGCCGTCGTGCACACCGGCCGTTCGGCCGTGCTGCGGCTGGTGCTGCCGGGAACGGTGACCGAGGAGACCGAGGAGGCCACGGTCCGCCTCGAGGTGGACGACACCAGCGACCTGGCACCGGTGCCCCGCTGCGTGAACGGTGAGGCGACGGGCGGCCGGGGCCTGGCCCTGGTCGACGGCCTCGCCGACCGCTGGGGCTGGAGCCGGGAAGGCACCGGCAAACGCATCTGGTGCGAACTCGACCGCTGCGGCGACCGCGAGGACGCCGCCCCGGCCTGCGGGAGCGGCGGCGGCACGGTGGCGTGCGACGGGTTCGCGTACGAAGTGGTGTAGCGACGGCGCGGGATGCGCCGGGTGCAATGAGGCCCCCCTTTCTCCGGGGCCGGTGCGGCCGTGCGCCGGACGTGCTTCCGTGCGCGTCCCGCGCGAAGGGGACGTAAGTGATGAATCCCCCTCGACTGGTTGACGGATCGTGACCGCTTCCTCACGCTTGGAGGCAACGATTCGCCGCGAGGGGACGACGAGGGTTCGGTGACGGAGCCCTCGACGAGTGTGGGTCGTGATTCGGCGGCGGTTCCCCCGGGGGGCGACGGGAGCCGGGCGGGAGCGCCGGAGTCGGGTGGCGGCGCGCGGTGCCATGCTCGGGGCGGACAGCACCGCGCCGCCGTTCCGACGAGTCCGGGAGAGAGCGCTGGAGCGTCCGCTCACTGTCCACAGGTTGTGGACAACTCGGCCCGGAAGGTTCGCCGGTATGCGGTCGGGGTGACCCCGAGCGTCGCCTGCAGGTGCTGCCGCATCGACTGGGCCGTGCCGAAGCCCGCGTCGCGGGCCACCCGGTCGACGGACAGGGCGGTGGACTCCAGCAGGTGCCGGGCCCGTTCGACACGCTGCCCGGTGAGCCACTGGCCCGGGCTGACGCCGACCTCCTCGCGGAAGCGGCGGGTGAAGGTGCGTACGGACATCGACTCCTGGGCGGCCATGTCCCGCAGCTGGATGGGGTCCTGGAGGCGGCCGAGCGCCCAGGCGCGGGCGTTGGCCGTGGAGGACTGCCGCGGATCGGGCACCGGCCGCTCGATGTACTGCGCCTGCCCGCCGTCGCGGTGGGGCGGCACGACGGTGCGACGGGCCACGTCGTTGGCGACGGCGGTGCCGTGGTCCCGGCGCACGATGTGCACGCACAGGTCGATCCCGGCCGCGACCCCGGCCGAGGTGAGCACGTCGCCGTCGTCGACGAACAGCACGTCCGCGTCCACCCGCACCTTCGGGAACAGCCGCTGGAAGTGCTCGGCGGAGGCCCAGTGCGTGGTCGCCGGCCGGCCGTCGAGGTACCCGGCGGCGGCCAGGACGTACCCGCCCGTGCAGATCGCGACGAGCCGGGTGCCCGGCCGGACGAGCGCGAGCGCGGCCGCCAGCTCCTCGGTCAGCACGCCCTCCTCGTGGACCGGACCCAGTTCGTAGGAGGTCGGGACGACGACCGTGTCGGCGGTGGCCAGGGCCTCGGGGCCGTTCTCGACCAGGATCGCGAAATCCGCGTCGGTGTCGACCGGGCCCGGCGGGCGGACCGAGCAGGTGACGACCTCGTACAGCGGGCACGCGTGTTCGTCCCGGGCGCGCCCGAAGATCCGCTGCGGGATGCCCAGTTCGAAGGGGAGCAGGCCGTCGAGGGCGAGGACGACGACGCGGTGCGGCCGGTGCGGCGGGCGTAGCGGGTTCTGCGGGTGCGGCGGGTGCTGCGCGTTCTGCGGGAGCGGCCGGGTCGGGCGGTACGTGCGGTCGGACGCCATGGCCCGATCCTAGCGAACCGTGTCCTTCGGGCCACTCGATCGGACGGGTCCCCAACCGGAAGCTCCTTGGTATGACCCGGACCACCGATGCCGCCCCAGCACCCGTGCCCCAGCCGGAGCCCGTCCTCCCGCGCCGCCGCACCCGGGTGCACCGCGCCTGGTGGGTCGCCGCCGTCACCTTCGTGACGATCATCGGCGCCGCCGCCTTCCGCTCCCTGCCGGGCATCCTCGTCGACCCGCTCCACGAGGAATTCGGCTGGTCGCGCGGCACGGTCGGCGCCGCCGTCTCCGTCAACCTCGCGCTCTACGGACTGACGGCCCCCTTCGCGGCGGCGCTGATGGACCGCTTCGGCATCCGCCGCGTGGTCGCGGTCGCCCTGGTCGTGATCTCCCTCGGCTCGGGCCTGACGGTGTGGATGGACTCCGCCTGGCAACTGATCCTCTGCTGGGGCCTGCTCGTCGGTCTCGGCTCCGGCTCGATGGCGCTGGCCTTCGCCGCCACCGTCACCAACCGCTGGTTCACCGAGCGGCGCGGCCTGGTCACCGGCGTGCTCACCGCCGCCGCGGCCTCCGGACAACTGGTCTTCCTGCCGCTGCTGTCCTGGATCGTGGAGACGTACGACTGGCGCCCCGCGGCCGTCACCGTCGCCCTGGCCGCCCTCGCCGTCGTCCCCTTCGTCTGGCTGCTCCTCCACGACCACCCGGCGGACGTGGGCCAGAAGCCGTACGGCGCCGCGGAGTTCGTTCCCAAGCCCGCCCCCGTGCCCGGTGCCGCCCGCCGCGCGCTGACGGTCCTCTTCTCCGCCGTGCGCACCGGCCCGTTCTGGCTGCTCGCCGGCACCTTCGCGATCTGCGGCGCCTCGACCAACGGCCTGATCCAGACCCACTTCGTGCCCGCCGCCCACGACCACGGCATGCCGCTGACGGCCGCCGCCTCGATGCTCGCCGTGATCGGCGTGTTCGACGTGGTCGGCACGGTCGCCTCCGGCTGGTTCACCGACCGCTTCGAACCGCGCCGCCTGCTCGCCGTCTACTACGCCCTGCGCGGCGTCTCCCTCCTCTTCCTCCCCATGCTGCTCGCGCCCAGCATCCACCCGCCGATGGTCTTCTTCATCGTCTTCTACGGCCTCGACTGGGTCGCCACCGTCCCGCCCACCCTCGCCCTGTGCCGCGAGCACTACGGCGACGACAGCGCGATCGTCTTCGGCTGGGTCCTCGCCTCCCACCAGATCGGCGCCGCCCTCGTCGCCTTCCTCGGCGGCGTCGCCCGCGACCACTTCGGGTCGTACGACGTGGTCTGGGTCGCGTCCGGCGCCCTGTGCGCGGCGGCGGCGCTGATGGCACTGGTGATCCGGCGGCCGGCGGCTCCGGCGGCCGCCCTGTCGTGACCGGGCCGTAGGCTGCCGCGCATGGGGTGGGCGACGGCGGGGGAGCGAAGCGGGCGCAGGCGCCCGACCTGGTCGAACGGTGAGTGGAGTCAGGCGGCGGCGCTGTGCGCGGCGCAGTTTCCGGCGGTCGGGCTGTGGTGGTGGATCGTCGCGACGAGCGCGGACGACCACGGCGCGTACGGGGGTGCCCTGGGCGTGGCCTGCCTGCTGGTGACCGCGCCGGTGATCGTGCCGTGCCTCGGCCTGCTGCACGCCACGCTGCAGGTCATGCCGGCCGCCGCCCTGGCCCGCCTGCGGCCGCGGCACTGCCGGGGACCCGAGTGGGTCTGGCATCTGTCGGCGTCCGTACTGGTCGGCACGGCCGGGGCGGTGGCGGCCGGCGCGCTGTGGGGGGCGCCGCTCGTCGAGGCGGCCCTGTGGTGCGCCGGCGGCGGGGTCCTGCCGGTTCTCGGGCTGGCGTACCTGCGCGGACGTGCGTGGGAGCGGGGTATCTGGCTGCGCTCGGCGGGTGCCGGCGCGGGGCTGCTCGTCCTGACCGGCGCGTGCGGCTTCGTCCTGATCGACTCCTACACGCCCCCGGTGCTCTCCGCCGGGCAGCTCGCCGGGTCGTGGCACGGCGCCGACGGGGCCGTGCTGACGCTGCGTCCGGACGGTGCGGCCGAAGCCGGCCGGATACCGGTCTCCGAGGACTTCGACGGCGTCACGGCGTGCGACGGCACCGGCACCTGGGCCGTCGAGCGGGCGGGCGAGGCCGGCCGGTATCGCGACGGGGTCCTCGTCCGGCTGAACGGCGACTGCGGGCAGGAGATGGACTGGACGATCGGCGGCACCGAGCAGGAGCCGGAGCTGTTCGTGCTGCTCGGTGACCCGGACGCCGGGGAGCTGAGGATCCTCACCCTCGCATGAGCCCGCCCCCGCCGCTCCGCCCCTGCCGCTCCGCCCCCGTCCACCACGCCGGTCGGATTGAATGGCCCGATGGCTCAGACACGCATGCACACCCTCGCCCCCGCGCACACCGAACCGCGCGGACACGCCCTCCACCTCCGGCCCTGGGACGCCGGCTCCGAGGACGACGCGCAGACGTGGCTGCGCGGTCACCTCGACCCCGAGTTCCAGCGCTGGAACACCCCGCTGAAGCTGTGGACGGACCTCGGCGGTGCCCGTGAGGCGCTGCGGGCGCGGGCACGGGAGGCCGCGGAGGGCACATCCGTGTCGTTCCGGGTCACGGACGCGCAGAGCGGCACGACGCTGGGCCACATCGGTGTCGGGGACATCAACCGGCCGCTGAAGCTGGCACGGGTCGGCTACTGGGTGCTCCCGGAGGCTCGCGGCCAGGGGGTCGCCACCCGGGCCCTGCTCCTCGCCACGCGCTGGGCCTTCGCGGAACTCGGCCTGCACCGCCTGGAACTGGGCCACGCGGTGGGCCACCACGCGTCCTGCCGGACGGCCGAGCGCTGCGGCTACGCCTGCGAGGGCACGCTGCGCGGCGCGATGTTCGAGGCCGGCCGGCAGGACGCGTTCCGGGACGTGCACCTGCACGCGCGGCTGGCGACGGACGAGGAGCCGGCGGGGCCCGGCGACGGGCGGTGAGCGCCGCTCACGGCCACAGCGACCGTGTGCTCCAGCCGCCGTCCTCCGTCCGCCGGTAGGCCAGCCGTACGTGGCGGCGGCGGGCGTCCCCCTGGAAGAACTCCACCTCGTCGGGGAGCAGCCGGTACAGCGTCCACGACGGGACGGGAGCCGTCGGCTCCCGTCCGGCCCGTTCCCAGGCGGCCTCCGACGCCCGGGCCAGTTCGTCCGGCGAGTGCAGGTCCGCGCTCTGCCGGCCGGTGAGGGCGGCGGCCAGCGCGCCGGTCGACCGCGCGTGCAGGTCGGCCTGCGCCTCCTCGGCCGGTGCGACGGCGACCGGGCCGCGCAGGCGCACCTGGCGGCCCAGCGCCGGCCAGTAGAAGACGAGGGCGGCATACGGGCGGGCGGCGAGGTGGCGGCCCTTGCGGCTGTCGGCGTGCGTGGCGAAGGACCAGCCGTCCGCGTCCGCACCGTGCAGCATCACGATGCGGACGTCCGGCAGGCCCGCCGCGTCCGACGTCGCCAGCGACATCGTGTGCGGCTCGGTCTGACCGGCCGCCACCGCGTCGGCGAACCACCGCGTGAACAGGGTCAGGGGATCGCCGGGCGCGGTGGCCGGGTCGAAGGGCGGCAGGTCGGTGACCGCGGGATCCCACACCCGCAGTGACCTCAGCAGCTCGTGAAGGTCGGTTCCCATGCCCCGATTGTCACGGGTGCCGGGGTGCCGGGGTGCCGGGGTGCCGGGGTGCCGGGGTGCCGGGGCACGGGAGAGCGGGGTGTACGGGGTCCCCGGGGTCACGGGCGGCAGGGTTTCACAGGGAGCCGAGGTCGGAGGAGACCCAGCGTTCGGGCCGCATCCGGACGACGACCTGCTCGCCGTGGTTCGCGGAGGCGAAGTCGACGTAACCGTCGACCTTCTCGGCCGGCAGATAGCGGGCCGCCATCTCCCGCAGACGCTCCTCGGTGGCGGGGGCCGTCTCGACGACCGGCCCCTCCACCGACACGTAACGGATGGTGGGCTCCAGCCGGTCGACCATCAGGGAGAACCGGCCCGCCGCCTTGATCAGTTCATTCTTGCGGCTGTCGAGGCCGGTCATGATCCACGCTTCGCCGCCCGGTTCGTACTGGTACCAGATCGGCAGGGTCAGCGGGGCGCGGCCCGCTCCCGCGTCGACCGCGAGCGCGGCGATGTGGGGCTCGGCCAGGAACTTCTCACGCTCTTCGCGGGTCAGGGCCATTCCGGTCTCCTCCAGCGGGTACGGGCGTCGATGTGGGACACAACACCGGTCGGGCAGCCCGCTGTTCCCCGTTCGGCGGATGCCGGGCGCCGCACCGACGAAACGCGCGCCGATGCCGGCCGTGGGGTGGACGGCGGCACGGCGGACCGTGCGCGGCAGCCCCAGGACGCCAGTCTGCACGGGCACCGGCGGCTGCGCGAGCCGGAGCGGGCGGGGGCGGCCGGTGGCTGCCGGGCGGTGGCGGGCCCGTCCATCGCGGGAGCTGGGCATCGAGGCGCTGGACATGGAGGCGCTGGACATGGAGGCGCTGGACGTCGAGGGGGTGGCCGCCGAGACGTGGAATGCCGAGGCCTGGAATGCAGAGGCGCTGAACGTCGAGGCGCTGGTCATCGTGTCGATGCGGCAGGAGGGCCGGGACACGGTCGCCGAGTTCGAGCGGGCGGTCAGCGAGGTGGTGCGGGCGCGGCGGCTGACGTCGGCGCTGGTGATGAAGCGTGATACGGCCTGGTGAGGCCTGTTGAGGCGTGATGGAGCACGTGGAGCACGTGGTGCGTGACCGGCCGCTGCCGACGTCACGCGGGGCGCGGGGCCGCGGGGATGACAGGTTCGGCTGCTGGGCGGTGTGCTACTTGGTGGGCTTCTTGCCGGTGATGCCCAGGTACATCAACAGGGCCAGGTGCGGCTTGAGTTCGGCCTGCTTGACGCCCCAGGAGGAGAAACCCTTCTGGTGCGAGGCGGCGGCCGCGAGCATCACGACCAGGGAACCGGCGATCGCCGCGGGGTTCACGTCCTTGTCGACCTTGCCCTTGGCCTGCAGTTCGGCGACCGAGTCGGCGAGGGAGGAGTTGACCGAGTTCAGGATCCGCATGCGGATCTTGGAGAACCGCTTGTCGCCCTCGGCCGCGCCCAGATCGACGACGCGCAGGATCGCGTCGTTCTTCCGCCAGAACTCCATGAATCCGTCGACGAGTTCCTGCGCCGTCTGCCAGCCGGCCTTGCCGACCCACGAGCGTCCCGCCGTCAGCTCGGCCAGCCCGGAACTCTCGGCGGCCATGCGCTCGGCGATCTCCAGGACGGCGCCCTCGACGTCCGGGAAGTACTGGTAGAAGGTCGCGGGCGACGTGCCTGCCTTGCGGGCGACATCGATGACTTTGACATCGCGATAGGGGGAGGAGCTGAGCATGTCGCTGAGGCAGTCGAGCAGTTTCTGCCGGGTCGCCTGCCCACGTCGACCGGCCACGCGGCCGTCAACGGTACGCACTTGTCCTGTCATGCCGTCAGCTTACCGACGGGTGATCCGAGCGCGATTCGGCCGACTGCAAATGGGGTGCGCGTGCGGAAAGAGGCTGGTGTGCCTGGTCTGCGCGGTGCGGGCGGCGCGGTTACTTTGGCGGCATGGCCGAAAACGGGGCATCCGAGAAGCGGACATCCAGCGACCCGTCCGCGTCACCCTCACCTCCCTCCGCGTACCCGGAGGGCGCCCCCTGCTGGGTGGACGCCCAACTCTCCGACGTAGCGGCCGGCAAGCGCTTCTACGGCGGTCTCTTCGGCTGGACCTTCGAGGAAGCGGAAGAGGAACGAGAGGCAGCGCGAGAGGCGCCGCGAGAGGCGCCGCGAGAGGCGCCGCGAGAGGCGGTGCAAGAGGCAGCGGAAGGAGGGGCCGTATGGGCGCGGCTGGGCGGTGTTCCCGTCGCCGCGCTGACCCGCAAGACGGACGGGCGGATGCCCACCGTGTGGTCCGTGTACTTCCACACCCCGGACGCCGCGGCACTGGCCGAGCGGATCCGGGCGGGCGGCGGCCAGGTCGTCACGCCGCCCCACCCGGTCGGTGACCTGGGCACCGCCGCGCTCGCCGCCGACCCCGACGGTGCCGTCTTCGCCCTCTGGCAGCCGGGCCGCCACCCCGGCTTCGGACGCCGGCACGAGCCGGGTGCCTTCGCCTGGGCCGAGCTGTACACCCGGAACACGGAGGCCGCCAACGCCTTCTACGGCGACCTCTTCCACGAGGCTCTCTTCGGCCCGGACGCCTCCCCCGACTTCGGGCGCGCCCCGGTCTCCGACGTGTTCCCGGCCGAGATGCCGCCGCATTTCCTCGTCCACTTCCAGGTCGAGGACTGCGAGGCCGCGCTCGGTGCGGTGGCCCGGCTCGGCGGGCGGGTGCGGGTGCCGCCGTTCGAGACGTCGTACGGGAGGGTGGCCGTCGTCTCGGACGGCCAGGGGGCCTCGTTCGCGCTGCTGCAACGCTGAACGGTCCGCGGGCGGTGCTCGAAGCTCCCCCTCCACTCTCCACCCGCCGCCTTCCACCCGCCACCCTCTACCCTTTTGCCCGGGATCAGGCTGGACACCCTGATTGTCCTCAGGTTCGCCAGCAGCGACTCGGACAGGAAGAATCGGGGTGCGTGGCGCCACGGAGGTGCGGTGGTGAGACGCTGCACTTCGGTCGCGTACATATGTGGGTGGCGCGGCTCGTACGGGGAGGTGGCAGGCAAGTGGTGGATCAGCTGACGCAGCACGATCCGCGGCGGATCGGGCCGTTCGAGGTGCTGGGGCGGCTCGGTGCCGGCGGCATGGGGCTGGTCTATCTCGCGCGTTCGGCGTCCGGCCGGCGGGTGGCGATCAAGACGGTCCGGACGGAGCTGGCGGAGGACCAGCTGTTCCGCGTCCGCTTCACCCGCGAGGTGGAGGCGGCCCGCGCGGTCTCCGGCTTCTACACGGCGGCGGTGGTCGACGCCGACCCGCGTGCCGCGGTCCCGTGGCTGGCCACGGCGTACGTTCCCGCGCCCTCCCTCGAGGAGATAGTGAACGAGTGCGGGCCGCTGCCGGCCCAGGCGGTGCGCTGGCTGGCGGCGGGCGTGGCGGAGGCGCTGCAGTCGATCCACGGCGCCGGACTCGTCCACCGCGACCTGAAGCCCTCCAACGTCCTCGTCGTCGAGGACGGCCCCCGGGTGATCGACTTCGGCATCGCGTCCGGCGTTTCGAACACCCGTCTGACGATGACGAACGTCGCTGTCGGCACCCCCGCCTACATGTCCCCGGAGCAGGCGAAGGACTCCCGCAGCGTCACCGGCGCGAGCGACGTGTTCTCGCTCGGCTCCATGCTGGTCTTCGCCGCCACCGGGCACCCGCCGTTCCACGGCGCCAACCCGGTCGAGACGGTCTTCATGCTGCTGCGCGAGGGCCCCGACCTCGAAGGCCTCCCGGACGAGCTGCGTCCGCTGATCGAGTCCTGCATGCAGATGGAGGCGACCGGCCGCCCCAACCCCGCCGACCTCCAGTCGCAGCTCGCCCCGCACCTGTTCGGCTCCGGCTCCGACGACAGCGGTACGGCGTCGGCCTGGCTGCCCGAGCGGGCGGTGGGCCTGATCGAGAGCCGCCGCGGCGGCCGTCCCGCGGCCAAGCTCGCCACGACGGCCGGCGGTCGCGGCGGTGGCGTGGGCGGCGGTGGCATGGGCGGAAGCGGCATGGGCGGCAGTGGCGGTGCCGGCCCGGCCGGTGCCCGCCCCGCGGTGCCCGCTCCTCCGCTCCCGCCCCCGCCCTCGCACGATCCCGTCGTACCGGCGCCGCCCGTCCACGCGCCACCGGTGCCCGCGCCCGTCGGCGCCCCCGACGCCGGTCCGGTCCGGCTGGCCGGGGCCTCGGTGCCCATCGGCCCCGGCCCGCGCGTCGCCGACATGCGTTCCGCGGCCGTCGCGGCACCCCCGCCGGAGGCCGCGCTCGCCGCGTCCTGGTCCCGTCCGCGCCCGGGCGTCAACGGCGCCGGCCCCGCCCTGCCGACGACGGCCCCGCCCGTGCCCGCCGCACCTCCCGAGGCGTCGCCGGCGGGCTGGCGCCCGTGGCGTTTCCGCATGTCCAACGACGTCTGGGGCACGCCGTCCGTCGCCGGGGACCTCGTCTACGTCACCTCGTTCGAGGTGCACGCCCTGGACGTGGCCACCGGGCGCCGCCGCTTCAAGACCCGGGACGTCGCCTGGTCGATGGCGGTCGCGGACGGCCGTATCCACGCCTCCGACGGCCCCACCCTCTTCGCCCTGGACGCCCGCGGGGGCGCCGACCTGTGGCGCGTGCAGACCGACGCCTGGGTGTACTCCCTCCAGGCCGACCGGGGGACGGTCGTCACCGCCACCCGAGGCGGCGGCGTCCAGGCCTACGAGTCCTCGGGCGGCCAGAAGCTGTGGGAGATCACCGGCGCCCAGACGGACTTCGAGTCCCCGGAGGCGGGCGCCGCGCTCCACGACGGCACGGTGTACGTCTGGCAGGACGCCCGGCTGCGCGCGCTGGACGCCCGTACCGGTGACGAGCGCTGGTCGTACCCGATCGGCGACGCCGCTTCCTGCGGCGGGGTGCCGGTCCGTGTCGCGCACGCCCCCGACGGTTACGTCTACGTCTCGGCCGGCACCAGGGTCCTCGCCCTGGAGGTCACCACCGGCCACGTCCGCTGGCACTTCGAGGCCCCGGCGGTCTTCCTCGCCCCGCCCGCCTTCGTCCCCGGCCCCGCGGTGACCGGCGGCGGCGTCTACCTCGTCGACTACCTCGGCACGGTCTACGCCCTCGACGCCACCGACGGCCGCGACCGCTGGCGGATCGCCACGGAGGCCCGTTCCTCGACCGACCCGGTCCTGGTGGCCGCCGGCCACGTCCACGTGGGCAGCGGCAAGGGCCTGTACACGCTGGACGCGGTCACGGGGACGCCCAAGTGGCGCTTCCAGGCGGGCGGCGAGATCGTGGGCGCCCCCGCGGTCGCCGAGGGCCGCATCCACTTCGGTTCGACCGACCACCTGCTCTACACCCTGAAGGCCGACGACGGCCGCCTCCGCTGGAAGCTGGCCACCGGCGGCGAGATCACCGGCTCCCCGGTGGTGCGGGACGGCATCGTGTACGCGTGCAGCAAGGACCGCTGCGTCTACGCCCTGGACGCGGAGAAGGGCACGGGTACGGCCCGTACGACGTGAGGACCGGCGCGTCCGTCCCGCCCGGGGCCCTGGTCTCCAGGGTCCCCGCCGGGAGGATCGGGCCGGTCCTCACGCCGTACGGAGCTGATCGCGGACACACGGCGGCCGCGGCGGCTCCCCTCCGCGCCGCCGCGGCCGATCCCGTGTGGTCAGAAGGTCTACTTGCCGTCCAGGTCCAGGGCGGGCGGCGCCGGCATGGGGTTCTCCGCCATCGTCCTGACCGCGGCCTCGGCCGGGCCGCTGGGCATCGGGTTCTCCCCCGTGGCGGCGACCCCGTCCTTCGGCGGCGCGGGCATGGGGTTTTCCCCGAGCGTCCTGATGGTGTCGTCGGTGGACGCCTCGCCCGTGGCCGTCGCTTCCGTGTCCTTCTGGTTCTCGCTCATGGGCTTGGTCCCTCCGCTGTGATGGCATGTGACGAACGCCCGCCCGGGACTCCCCCGTGGCTCGCCGGACGGGCGTGTGGAGCCGCACCATAACCGGTGGGTCTCCTGGTCAGACCGCCTGCCCCCCGACGCGACGGTGTGACGGGTACGAGCATGTCGTGGGGCGATAAACGAATACTGAACGCCCCGTTCCCCGGGCGCGGTTCAGGCCCTTGCCCGGGCCCTGTGCAGCCTGTGCCCGGGTGCTGTGCAGCCCGTGCCCGGGTGCTGTGCAAGCCCGTGCCCGGGCCCTGTGCGTCCGTGCCGGGCCCTGTGCAGGCCTTTCCCGGGCGCCGTTCAGGCGGCCGACGCGGGGGAGAGCAGGGCCCGTGCCTCGTTCGCCTCGTCGGCGCCTTCCTGCTCGTAGAGCCGGAGGGCCTTGCTCCAGCAGGCCCTGGCCCGGTCCGTCTCTCCCAGGCGGGACAGGGCGCGGCCCAGCAGGGTCAGCACGTTGCCCTGCATCCGGTCACCGCCGATGCAGCCGAGGGCGAGGGCCTGTTCGGCGTGCTGGGCCGCCTGGGCGGGCCGCCCGGCCGCGAAGTGCACCTCGGCGACGCGGAAGTTCGTCGTTCCCTCCCACAGCCGCTGCCGGTGCGCGGTGAAGATCGTCAGGGCCTCGGAGAAGTGTCCGAGCGCCTCCGTGTGCCGGCCGGCCCGGTTGAGGGCGATGCCCAGCGCGTAGTGGCTGTTGGCTAGGCGGACGGTCCTGCCGAACTCGGCGTGCGCGTCCAGCCCCCGCCGTGCGAAGTCGACGGCCTGCGTGACGTCGCCGACTCCCAGGTGCGCGCGCGAGAGGTTGCACAGGGCCGTCGCCTCCGGGGGCCGGTTGCACAGGGCCCGGAAGCCGTCGATGGCCCGCTCGAAGAACGGTTTGCTGTCCCCGTGCCGTCCCTGGTGCAGGCAGATGAGCCCCTGGCTGTTGGCGACCCAGCTCACCGCGACGGCGTCCTGGACGGACTCCGCGAGCCGCATCGCCAGCCGTGACTCCTCCTCCGCCTGCGGGATGCGGCCGGTCACCAGGAGGACGTCGGTGAGCACCGTCCGCGCCCGTCCCTCGGCCCGCGGGTCGCCCGCCGTGCGCGTCGCTTCGCACATGCTCCTGGCCGTCGTCTCGTACTGGTGGGAGTTGGCACCGGACTCGGTGAGGTCCTTGGCGGCCCAGAGGAGGTCGACGCCCCGCCGCAGCCGGTCCGAGGCAGCCGTCTGCCGCACGCACGCCAGCAGGGACGCCGCCTCCGTGTACAGCCAGTCCAGTGCCGCCGAGCCTTCGGTGAACGTCAGCCCGGGGTACTCGGTCGCCTCCAGGCCGTCCACCAGCCGGTCGCCCGGCCGTTCGATCGCGTAGACCCCCGCGGCCGTGGCCAGGTAGAAGTCCAGCAGCCGCGACAGCGCGGCCCCCCGCTCGCTCGGCGGATGCTCGTCCCGCTCCGCGCACGCACGCGCGTAGAGCCGCACCAGGTCGTGGAACCGGTACCGGCCCGGCGCCGCCGATTCGAGCAGCGACGTGTCCACCAGGGACTCCAGCAGGTCCTCCGTGTCCTGCGCGGGAAGGTCCAGCACCGCCGCTGCCGCCGCGAGGGAGATGTCCGGTCCGTCGGCCAGTCCGAGCAGGCGGAAGGCGCGGGCCTGAGCCCGTTCCAGCTGGCCGTAGCCCAGCTCGAAGGTGGCCTTGACGGCCAGGTCCCCGGCCTGCAGCTCGTCCAGCCGGCGCCGTTCGTCCGCCAGTTTCGCGGCGAGGACCGACACGGTCCACGTGCGGCGGGCCGCGAGGCGGGACGCCGCGATGCGGATCGCCAGGGGCAGGAAACCGCACGCCCCGACCACGTCCAGCGCCGCTTCCCGCTCCGAGGCCACCCGCTCCTCGCCCACGATCTTCGTGAAGAGCGCCAGCGCCTCCTCCGGGGACATCACGTCCAGGTCGACCAGGTGCGCCCCGGCGAGGTCCACCATCCGCACCCGTGCCGTCACCAGTGCGGCGCTGCCCTCCGTGCCGGGCAGCAGCGGGCGTACCTGGGCGGCGTCCCGGGCGTTGTCGAGGAGGACGAGAACGCGGCGGCCGTCCAGGACCGAGCGGTACAGGGCGGCCCGCTCCTCCAGGGAGTCGGGGATGGCCGAGTCGGGTGTGCCCAGGGCGCGGAGGAAGGAGCCCAGTACCGTCTCGGGTTCCGCCGCCCGCGCGCCCGCGCCCTGGAGGTCGACGTACAGCTGCCCGTCCGGGAAGGCGGCCCGCGCCTGGTGGGCGACGTGCACCGCGAGGGTCGTCTTGCCGACGCCGCCGATGCCCGCGAGTGCGGAGACCGCCATCACGCGGCCCGTGGCGCCGTCCCGGGAGGCGGCGGACAGTTCGTCGCTCAGCTCGCGGACGAAGGACGCGCGCCCGGTGAAGTCCGGCACGGTGGCGGGCAGTTGGGCAGGCCGCACCGGGGCTGCCGCTGTCTCCGCGGCCGGCGCCGACGGCTCGGCCAGGCCCGGGTCGGCCCGGAGGATGCGCTGCTGGAGTTCCTGGAGGCCGGGGCGCGGGTCGACGCCGAGTTCGTCGGCGAGCAGGCGCCGGGTGTCCGCGTAGACGGCGAGGGCCTCCGCCTGGCGTCCGCTGCGGTACAGGGCCAGCATCAGCAGTTCCCGCAGGCGTTCCCGGAGGGGGTGCGCCGCGGTGAGCGCCGTCAGTTCCGAGACGGTCTCCGCGTGGCAGCCCTGCTCCAGGTCCATGTCGATGCGGCTTTCGAGGAGTTGGAGCCGCCACTCCTCCAGGCGGACGCGCTGGGCCTGAGCGTAGGGGCCGGGGACGCCGGCCAGTACCTCGCCGTCCCACCGTGCCAGCGCCCGGCGCAGCAGGTCGCGGGCGTGGCACAGGTCCCCGGCGCCGCGTGCCTTCTCGGCATCGGCGGCCAGGTCCTGGACCGCCGCGAGGTCCAGCGCCCCGTCGTCCAGGCCCCGCACGGCGTATCCGCCGGACTCGCTCACCAGGACCCCGGGGTCCAGGACCTTCCGCAGCCGGGACGCGTACGTCCGTACCGCCGCGAGCGCCTGCGACGGCGGTTCCTCGCCCCACAGGGCGTCGATCAGTTCGGCCGCCGTGGCCGTGCGTCCCTCGCGGAGCAGCAGGGCGGCCAGCAGGGCGCGCTGCTGCGGGGAGCCGGTGGCCAGCGGCTCGTCGCCGCGCCAGGCGCGTACGGGTCCGAGCACGCCGAAGCGCAGCGCCGGCGTCCCGTCCGGTTCCACCGGGGATCCGGGACGCCGTTGCTCCGGTACGAGCGGTACACCGTCCATGCAGTCCCCCTAGACATCCTGAGCAACTACGTCAGTTTGCCTTGTTCATGCCGACCTCGTCAGCCGTGGGAGACACCGATCACAGGTCCCTCACCTGGCTCCTCACCTCTCCAGGTCCACCCGCACCGTCAGCAGCCCCTTGCCCACCCCCATGGCCCGCACCGCGAGGCTGTTGAACCGGGGGAGGCGCCGCAGGCGGGCGACCGGGTCGTCGTCGGGCAGGGGGTGCGCCGTTCCCGTGTGCCAGCGGCCCCGGACCCGTACCCGTACCCGCGGATCGGTCCGGATGTTGCGGACGTACTGGGACCGCTCACCGAACTCCGACACCAGCCAGAAGGAGTCTCCCACCAGGCGGCCGCCCACCGGCGTGCGGCGGGGCAGGCCGGAGACGCGGCCGGTGGTCTCCAGCAGGGTCTGGGTGGGCAGGCGGCGCAGGACGGCGTTGAGGCGGCGCTGGACGGCTGTGACCGCCCGGTACTTCCGCTCGGCGAACGGCGGTCTTCCGGCGTTGGACGACATCGACATCGTTCGTTCACGCTCCCGTCTCGTGTGCCTCCATGTTCCACGGAAAACCTCAGGGGGAAAGTGAGGACAGGGTCAAGAGACGGGTGGTGCGGTGTGCGGGTCGTGACCTGGAATCTGTGGTGGCGGTTCGGGCCGTGGGCCGACCGTCAGAAGGCGATCCTCTCCGTACTGCGGGAGCTGCGGCCGGACGTCGTCGGCCTCCAGGAGGTGTGGGCCGCCGACGACGGCGCGAACCTCGCCGAGTGGCTGGCCGGCGAACTCGGCCTGCACTGCGCCTGGTCCGCCTCCGAGGCCCCCGAGCGGTGGCAGCGGCGGATCGGGGACGACACGGTCGGTATCGGCACCGCGGTACTCAGCCGCTGGCCCGTCGTGGAGCGGGCCGCGCTACGACTGCCCGCCCCCGAGGAGATCGACGACGGACGCCTCGCGCTCTACGCCCGCCTGGACGCGCCCGGCCACCAGGTCCCGTTCTTCACCGCCCACCTGAACTCGGGCGGCCACGCCTCGGCGGTGCGCCGCGAACAGGCCGCCGCCCTGGCGGACTTCGTCGCCGGACACCGCCGCGGCACCGCCTTCCCGCCCGTCGTCACCGGGGACTTCAACGCCATTCCCCAGTCGCCGGAGGTACGCCTCCTGCGTGCGGGACGGCTCCAGGACGCCTGGGAGTACGCCGACCCGGCGGCCCCGTCCGCCACCTGGGACGGGGCCAACCCGTACATCCCCGACGGGCCGGTGCCGGGCGCCCGGATCGACTACGTCCACGTGGGCCCTCCCGGTCCGGGCGGCCTCGGCCGCGTACGTGCCGCGAGGCGGGCGGGCGACGGCCCCGTGGACGGCGTGTGGCCCTCCGACCACGCGGCGGTCGTCGCGGACCTGGTCGCGCACGGCGGGGAGGCTAACGCCCCAGGAAAATCGGGTTGGTGAACGCCGCCAGTGCCCCCGGCAGCGGTCCCGCCGCCGCCTCGTGGCGCAGTTCCGCCCGCACGTACGCCGCGTACGAAGCGGTCGTCCTCCACTCCACGACGTCCGAACCGGACACGGGCAGCGGGGCGCTGGTGAACAGCACGCCCTGGTCCGTGACGAACCGGACCGTGCAGCGCGGGGCGCCCGTCACCTCCAGGCGGACGGTGACCGGGGTGTCGTCGTCCACGCGCAGCCGCTCGCCGATGCCGGCGTGCTCGCCCCGGCCGCCGGACGCGGTGAAGGCCAGCGACACCTTCGCCGACTCGGCGACGTACGACCGCCCGGCCCGGATGCCCTCCTGGATCGCCTCCCGCGTCAGGTCGTCGGCGAGGACGACGGTCTGCGGGCGCCCGATCGGGTCCGGGGAGCGGTGGGAGTCGCTGCTGCCCATCGCCGGGATCCAGTCCCCGCCGCCCCGTCCGCCGCGCCCGTCCCGCACGGCGGCGACCAGCATGCCGTCCCAGTCGGCCAGCGCCACCTCGTCGTCGGGCGTGTAGGCCCCGTTCCACACCTCGACCGCGTCCGCCTCCCCGAACCCGAACTTCCAGTTGCAGCCGATGCAGGTGGCGTGCGGGTGGGCCGGGACGACCAGGCCGCCGGCGCGGCGGATCTGCCGGGCGAAACGGCCGAAGCGGTTGTCGCGGGCCCGGTAGCGCCAGTCGACGAAGGTGCCGGGGTCGGTGCCGAGGGCGACGACGTGGCCGTTGCGGGTCGTCACCTCCTCGCCGAGCATGATCAGCAGGTCGTCCCCGGCCTCCGGCGCCCAGTGCGCGTGCGCCGCGTGCGTGTTGTGCTCGGAGGAGTTGATGAAGTCCAGGCCGGCCGCGCGCGCGAGCGCCGCGATCTCGGCGAGGGTGTAGCGGCCGTCGGAGTACACGGAGTGCAGGTGGCAGTCGCCCCGGTACCAGGCACGGCCCCGCCCCTTGGCGCGCTCGGGCGGATACACCGGCCGTACGGTCTCGCCCTGCTCCCCGTACGTCAGCGTGACCGTGATCTCGTACGGCAGTCCCTGCGGAGCCACCGTGTACGGGCCGAGCGCGATGTGCCACACGCCCGCCCGCACCGGCCCGGGGATGTAGCCGGGGGTCGCGTCGTCCGCGCGTACGAAGAACTCCGTGCGCGCCCCGCCCGACCAGCCCCTGAAACCCCGGCCCCCGAGGTCGGTGCCGCGGTCGTCGAAGAGGCCGATGTCGAGGGCGTTGCCCGCGGTGCCGGCCGGGACGGCGGGGCGCTCGTAGGTGTAGGCGACGTGGATCTCCCGGACACCCGCCGGGACCTCGACGGGGATGTACACGAAATCGGGCGAGCCGACGGGCAGGGTGCCGCGCACCGTCCTCTTGCGCTGCTCCCGGGGTGCCGCCGAGGCGAAGCTCACGCTTCCCAACGTAAGCGCCGCGGCGGCTCCCGTCACGAACACCGCGCGTCTGCCGATCCCGGCGTGGTCGTCCTCGCACATGCTGCTGCTCCCATGTGTCGTCTGCGTCGTCAGTGACATGACATCGGTGGTGCAGGGGTGGTACGTGCAACCCTCGTATTGAGCCGTGAACTCCCGTGCAAGAAAAGGGGGTCGGCGGATTGAGAGCGAGAAACCGCGCGGTGGGGGAGCGGCAGACCGCGCGGTGGCGACCGGGGCCGCGAGGCGGGCCGGTGCGACGGGCCCCACCCTATTGATCACCCCGCTCGTATGCTCGAAGGATGACGACTTCCGAGACCCCCGGAACCGGCTCCTCCGGCCCGACCGGCCACACCGGCCACACCGGCCACACCGGCCGCACCGGCCCGGCCGGCCCGACCGAGAACTCCCTGCGCCGCGCCCTCAAACGCGCGCGGGACGGCGTCGCCCTCGACGTGTCCGAGGCCGCGGTGCTGCTCCAGGCCCGCGGCGAGCACCTCGACGCGCTCACCGCGTCCGCCGCCCGGGTCCGGGACGCGGGCCTGGAGGCCGCCGGGCGCCCCGGCGTCATCACCTACTCGAAGAGCGTCTTCATCCCGCTGACCCGGCTGTGCCGGGACAAGTGCCACTACTGCACCTTCGTCACCGTCCCCGGCAAGCTGCGCCGCGAGGGCCACGGGATGTTCATGTCCCCCGACGAGGTCCTCGACATCGCCCGGCGCGGCGCCGCCCTCGGCTGCAAGGAAGCGCTGATCACCCTCGGCGACAAGCCCGAGGACCGCTGGCCGGAGGCGCGCGAGTGGCTCGACGCGCACGGCTACGACGACACGATCGCCTACGTCCGCGCCGTCTCGATCCGCATCCTGGAGGAGACGGGCCTCCTCCCGCACCTCAACCCCGGCGTCATGACCTGGACGGACTTCCAGCGGCTCAAGCCCGTCGCCCCTTCCATGGGCATGATGCTGGAGACCACCGCGACCCGCCTGTGGTCCGAGCCCGGCGGCCCCCACCACGGCTCCCCGGACAAGGAACCGGCCGTACGCCTGCGCGTCCTGGAGGACGCCGGCCGCTCCTCGGTCCCCTTCACCTCCGGTGTCCTCATCGGCATCGGCGAGACCTACGAGGAGCGCGCCGAGTCGCTGTTCGCCCTCCGCAAGGTCTCCCGCGCCTACCACGGCATCCAGGAACTGATCATCCAGAACTTCCGCGCCAAGCCGGACACCGCGATGCGCGGCATGCCGGACGCGGAACTGGACGAGCTGGTCGCCACGGTGGCCGTCGCCCGCCTCATCATGGGCCCGTCCGCCTGCCTCCAGGCCCCGCCCAACCTGGTGGACTCGGAGTACGAGCGCCTGATCGGCGCCGGCATCGACGACTGGGGCGGGGTCTCCCCGCTCACCATCGACCACGTCAACCCCGAGCGCCCCTGGCCGCAGATCGACGAACTCGCCGCCAAGTCCCGCACGGCCGGCTTCGAACTGCGTGAACGTCTCTGCGTGTACCCGGAGTTCGTGCGGCGCGGCGAACCCTGGCTGGACCCGCGCCTGCGCCCGCACGTCGCGGCCCTCGCCGACCCGGCGACGGGGCTGGCCCGCGAGGACGCGACGGTCGAGGGCCACCCGTGGCAGGAGCCGGACGAGGCGTTCACCGCGACCGGCCGTACCGACCTGCACGCGACCATCGACACCGAGGGCCGTACGTCGGACCGCCGCGACGACTTCGACGAGGTGTACGGCGACTGGGGCGCCCTGCGCGAGGCCGCCGCCCCCGGCATGGCCCCGGAGCGCATCGACACCGACGTACGCGCCGCCCTGGCCACGGCGGCCGACGACCCGACGAAGCTCACGGACGACGAGGCCCTCGCCCTGCTGCACGCCGACGGCCCGGCGCTGGACGCCCTGTGCGAGGTGGCCGACGACGTGCGGAAGTCCGTCTCGGGCGACGACGTCACGTACATCGTCACCCGGAACATCAACTTCACCAACGTCTGCTACACCGGCTGCCGCTTCTGCGCCTTCGCCCAGCGCCGCACGGACGCCGACGCGTACACGCTGTCCCTGGAGCAGGTCGCCGACCGCGCGCAGCAGGCCTGGGACGTGGGCGCGGTCGAGGTCTGCATGCAGGGCGGCATCCACCCGGACCTGCCGGGCACGGCGTACTTCGACATCGCGAAGGCCGTCAAGGAACGCGTCCCCGGCATGCACGTGCACGCCTTCTCGCCCATGGAGGTGGTCAACGGCGCGACCCGCACCGGGATGTCCGTCCGCGAGTGGCTGAGCGCGGCGAAGGAGGCGGGCCTGGACTCGATCCCGGGCACGGCGGCGGAGATCCTCGACGACGAGGTCCGCTGGATCCTGACCAAGGGCAAGCTGCCGACGGCGACGTGGATCGAGGTCGTCGAGACCGCGCACGAGCTGGGCATCCGCTCCTCCTCCACCATGATGTACGGCCACGTCGACCAGCCCCGCCACTGGCTGGGCCACCTGCGCACCCTCGCCGGCATCCAGCAGCGCACGGGCGGTTTCACGGAGTTCGTGACGCTCCCCTTCATCCACACCAACGCGCCGGTGTACCTGGCGGGCATCGCGCGGCCGGGTCCCTCCATGCGCGACAACCGCGCGGTCACGGCGATGGCCCGCCTCCTCCTCCACCCGCACATCCCCAACATCCAGACGAGCTGGGTGAAACTGGGCACGGAGGGTGCGGCGGAGATGCTCCGCTCCGGCGCCAACGACCTCGGCGGCACGCTGATGGAGGAGACGATCTCCCGCATGGCGGGCTCGTCGTACGGCTCGTACAAGTCGGTCAAGGACCTGATCGCGGTCGCGGACGCGGCGGGCCGCCCGGCGAAGCCCCGGACGACGCTGTACGGCGAGGTGCCGCGGGAGCGGCAGCTGGCGGCGACGGCGTCGGACGGCCACCTGCCGGAGCTGCTGCCGGTGCTGGACTGAATCCCGGGCAGCGGCAGGGGCACGGGCCGCCCGCAGTACGATGATCGGGCCCCCGGTGTGTCGGGGTTCTCGTAGCTGAGGAGATGCGTGCCCGTGCCAGCCCGACTTCCCTCGTGGGCCTGGATCTCCGGCCTGACCGTGGGGGCGATCGCGGCGGTGACCGTCCTGGCCGTACAGGCGGACCAGGGCCCCCACCCCACCGCCTCGGTCGCCAAGCCGAGCCCTTCGGTGTCGGCGGACGCGCGGCCGACGCCGAAGCAGACCGCGCCGGCCCGGGTACCGGACGGCTCCGGCACCGGACGCCGCATCGTGTACTCGCTCGACCAGAAGCGGGTCTGGCTGGTCGACGCGAGCGACGCCGCGCGGCGGACGTTCACGGTGTGGCCGGGCACGGTCAGCCCCGACCCGGGCACCTACACGGTCGGCACCCGCAGCAAGGGGGCCACGACCGGCTCGGACGGTGTGCGGATCGAGCAGATCGTCTACTTCGCCCAGGAGGACGGCGTCTCGGTCGCCTTCTCCAACGCCGTCGACGGCTCCTCGCCGCCTCCGCCCGCCTCCGGTGCGAAGACGGGCGGCATACGGTTGCAGAAGGCCGACGGCTCGGCGGTCTGGGCGTTCGCGACGACCGGCACGAAGGTCACGGTCGTCGGCTAGCGTCCTCCTGTCCGAACGGCAGGTGCGCGACGATCAGCACGACCCCGCTGAGCAGGAAGACCCGGGTCGCCGCTTCCAGCCCGTTCCAGTCAGCCGACTGCCACATCGCGAACCACTCCCCGCCGATGCCGATGAACCCCGCCCCGAAGAGCAGCATCAGCATGAGCGTGCCGTAGGTGGTCATGCGCCGTGCGGGCGCGTGGTCGCGGCGTATCCACAGCCAGGTCGCGTAGATCAGCACCAGTGCGGCCACCGTCTCCCACACGATGATCGCGACGTAGGCGGCGTCCTGAACGCCCTTGCTGGTGATCGCCCGCCACATCAGGTCGTCGTCCTTGAAGGTCGTGTCCATCGCGAGGACATGACGTACGAAGTCCCGGTTGGTGCCGAAATCGGTGATGTTCCCGAAGGCGACGAGGGTGATGTAGAGGGCGAGGATCGCGGTCAGCACGGTGGCCGCGAGGGGAAGAGTGCGTGGGGTGTTGGACATGGGAGGGATGTTTCCAGGCGCGGCGGGCCCCGAGTGCCGGGTTCGGAGATCGTGATCATGCTGAAGCGGTCCGCCGGCGATCGGGCTTGCGGAAGGGTGTCCTCCTGCGCCGCAGCGGGAACACCATGGTTCCTGATGCCATGGGGACACGGGGGTTGGGGTGGAGACTGCTGAGCTTGCCGCTGCCGCCATCGGGCTGCTGGCGGCGACGGTGACGGGTGTGGCGACCGGGGTCGGCGAGCGGACGGGCGCGGAGGTCGTACAGGTCGTCCGGGAGCGTTTGGGTGCCTCCGAACGCGGCCGGCGGGCGTTGGCGGGGCTGGAGGCCGATCCCGATGCCGCGGAGGCGCGCGGTGACGCGGAGGCGGTCCTCCGGGACGCGGTCGAGGCGGATGCCGGGCTGAGGTACGCGCTGACCATGCATCTGTACCCGCCGGCGACGGAGACGGCGGGCAGCGTGGTGATCACGGGTGGGCGGGTCTCGCGGTCCCAGATCTCACTGGGACCGGTGACGATCAACAAACCGTCCACGACGGGCGGGTTGGTGGCGCTGGCGGTGGCGCTCGTCGTGGCGGTCACGCTGATCGTGTACGGCGGGGTGCAGGTGGTCACCACCGAGGACTCCCCCGGCACGGCGGACGGGGTGGACGCGGTGGACGCGGCGGTCGGGAAGGCGCCGCCCGCGCGCGCGTTGACCCCGGCGGAGACCGGGCAGGTCCTGCCGGCCCTGGAGGACATGCCTCCGGACTGGTCGGAGATCGGTGGGCGGCAGGCCGCGGACGGGGGCAACTGCCATGAGGGCAGAGCCAAGTACAGCTACCAGCAGGCCGTTCCCCGGTTCCTGGACGTCGAGTTCGAGGTACACGCCTGCCGGGAGACCTGGATGGCGTCCGAGGGTTACAAGGCCGCCCTCGCCGAGGCCGCCTCGCAGAAGCCCGCGAGGCGGGCCATCTCGATGCCGAGGTTCGGTGACGAGAGCCGCACGACCGTCCACACCGTCGAGGACGACTACATGCTGGCTCCCGGCGACGCTGGGGACCACGTCGTCTCCTGGGCGCGCGTCGGGAACGTCGTCATCGAGATGGAGTACGGGCCGGTCGAGGAGCAGGAGAACTACCCGGCGTACGTCGAGGAGTTGATGCGGATCGTCACCGACCGCGCGTGGCAGGCCCAGGCGAGTGGCTGACCCGCTGGGCCGACTGTCCCGTGAACGCCACGAACTCGGCCCACGAGGCGTCCGTGAACGCCAGTCGGGCGCCCGACCTGTTCTTGGAGTCGCGGACGTGGACAGTGGCGTCGGAGGAGGCTGTGGCGATCTCGACGCAGTCGGGCTCGTCGCTGCCGCTGTAGCTGCTCTTGAACCATTCCAGCGCAGAGGTCATGCCTGTTCTCCCCGTACCTTCTCGATGAAGTCCCGCGACTCGCGAGGTGAGAGCGCCTGTGCCCGGATCATTCCACCGAACGGGACGTTCGTCGTCTCGCGCCGTCCGTGGCACCGTCTGGCTGGAGCGCGGCGTCCCCGCGGACGCCGTGGAACGGGCCCTGACGACCTGCCTGCCCCAGGAACCGATCCGCCACCCGGCGGCCTTTCTGGAGCGCCGACTCACCGACGGTCTTCCCCCGGTCCTGCCCGTGCCGAGGCCTTCGGCCCCCGCCGCCCGCCCCGACCCCCTCCAGACCTGCGACGACTGCGACCGAGCCTTCCGCGCCCCGCGACCGGGCCACTGCCGCGACTGCCGTGAGGTCCGGGCGGCGAGGCACAGGGCCGCGTAGGCCCACCCCTCCCCCCCCATCACGTGAACTTTCGAACCGAATCGTCCTTCAGTCGCTCAAATGAGCTCCCCGAGTACGCAAGGCCCAAAAAGTTCACGCTTTCCGGCAAGACAGTGCCCCCGCGGCCAGGAGGAGCGCGGCTGCGTTCACGCCCAGGTAGCCGATGGGGAACGCGATGTTGTGCCAGACCCGCGTGCGAACGTGCGCGGCCACGGCGCCGACGAAGAAGAGGACGAGACCGACCGCGGCGGCGACGCCGAGCGGCCGGACGCCCAGGAGGCCGATGAGAAGCCCGGCGGCTCCGGCGGCCTTGAGCACGGCGAGCCCCGGAATCCACGACGGGGGGACGCCCACCTCGGCGGAGTTGGCGAGGACGAACCGGGCCCGCGCCAGGTCCGCGACGGCGATCCCGGCGTTCGCCGCGACGGCGACGACGGTGACGATCACGTAGGCCGTGAACACGTGCCTCTCCTTCCGGCCGGCTCCCTCGTGAGCCCGGTACGACCCGGGCCGCTTCCCTGCCGTCAAGCCTCGCCGTGGCCCGCCGCGACGTCCAATGCCCGCGCCCATAACCTGGCGGCATGGATGTCGACACGCGGTTGCTGCGGTACTTCGCCGCCGTGGCGGAGGAAGGGAGCCTGACCCGGGCCGCCGAGCGGCTGTTCGTCTCCCAGCCCGCGCTGACCAAGCAGATCCGGCAGCTGGAGGCCGGGCTCGGGGCGGAGCTGTTCACGCGGTCGAGGACCGGCATGACCCTCACCGAGCCGGGGCGGGCGCTGGCGCAACGGGTCCCGGCCCTGCTGGACGGGTGGGAGGCTGCACGGCGCGAGACGAGAACCGCGGCGAATCGTGCGGCCCGCGTCCTGCGGGTCGGATTCATCGCCAGTGCCGCCAACGAGGCGACCCAGCCGATCGTCGCGGAGTTCGCCCGGCGCCGGCCCGGCTGGAGGGCCGAGATGCGGCAGGCCGCCTGGTCGGACCCGACCGCCGGACTGGCGGACTCGGACGTCGACGTCGCCCTGGTACGACTGCCGTTCCCCGGCCAGGACGCGCTGCGGGTGACGGACCTGTTCGGCGAACCCCGCTGGGTCGCGCTGCCCGAAGCCCACCCCTTGGCCGCCCGGGACACGATCCCCTTCCACGACCTGTGGGACGAGCCCTTCGTCGCCGCCCCGGCCGAGACGGGCCGGTGGCGCGAGTACTGGCTGGCCGCGGACGAGCGCGACGGCCACCCGGTACACGTCGGCGCGGTCACCGAGCAGCCGGACGACTGGCTCAGCGCGATCGCCAACGGATACGGCGTCGCCCTCGCCCCCCGGTCCGCGGCCCGCTTCTACACCCGCCCCGGAGTCGTCTACCGTCCCGTCACCGGCGTGAGCCCCAGCCGGGTCGGTGTCGCGTGGGCCCCCGTGGACGACGCCAACCCCGTCGTCCAGGACTTCGTCCGCTGCTGCCGGGAGACGCACACCGCCACGTGAACGTATCCACACCGTTCCACCCCTGAACCGGCCGCCCCGTTCGAATACAGTGCTGCACGTCGTACGTACGGACAGTGCCGAACGGAGGTCCAGATGGGCGCGACAGCCGGTGCCGTCTGGGGGCGTGCCGAGCAGCAGGACTTCCGCAGCCGGGTACGCGGGACGCTGCTCGGAGCGGCCCTCGGGGACGCCCTCGGCGCGCCCGTCGCCGGGCTGGATCTCGACGGCATCCGCGCGGCACACGGCCCGGAGGGCCTGGCCGACCTCGCCTCCGCCTACGGCCGGCGCGGTGCCGTCACCCACCTCACGCAACTCACGCTGTTCTCCGTGGACGGGCTGATCCGCGCGCAGGTACGGCGGGACACCGGCGCCTGGCACCCGCCGACCGACCTGCACCGGGCGTACCGGCGCTGGGCCGCCACCCAGCGCGACTGGGGGCCCGACCTGCGGCGCGAGGAGGACGGCTGGCTGGCCCGCGAGGAGTGGCTGTACGCCCGCCGGAGCGCGACCCGCGCGCTGCTGCTCGGGCTCGGCGACGACACGATGGGAACGCCGGACGCCCCGAAGAACCCCGGCGAACGCGGGCCCGAGGCCGCGGCCAGGTCGGCGCCGTTCGGGCTCCTGGTCGGCTGGGAGCCGCAACTGGTCGCCCAGCTCGCCGTGGAGTGCGCGGCGCAGACCCACGGCCACCCCACCGGCTACCTGTCGGCGGGCGCGTACGCCGTGATCGTGCACGGGCTGGCGCGAGGGGAGAGCCTGGACGGTGCGGTGCAACGAGGCCTCGGTCTGCTCGCCGTCCGCCCGGGGCACCAGGTCGTGGCGGACGCCCTGCAGCACGCGCTGGGCGCGGTACGGCAAGGGCTGCCCACGCCGGGGCGCGTGACCGAGCTGATCGGCGAGGGGACGGCGGAGGGCCTGGTGGCCGCCGCCGTGTACTGCGCCCTCGTCGGCGAGGACGTACGGCACGGGCTGCGACTCGCCGTCAACCACGGCGGGCCCTCCGCCGCGACCGGGGCACTGACCGGCGGACTGCTCGGCGCCCTGCACGGCGAGACCGCGCTCCCCCCGGCCTGGCTGGCCGAACTGGAGGGCCGCCCGACCATCCTGGAACTGGCCGACGACTTCGCCATGGAAATGACCCAGGGCCCCGCCCTGCACGGCCCAGCGGGCTCGTCCCCGGGCTGGCTGGCCCGATACCCGCGGGCGTAGCCGCCCACGCCCGGCAACAGGCCCGGCGACACGCCCGGCAACAGGCCGGGGGGACGGATCGGGGGAGTGGGACGAGGGGGCGGGCTGGGGGAGCGGGCTGGGGGAGTGGGTCGGGGGGCGGGTCGAGAGGGCGGGTCGGTGGAGCGGGTCGAGGGGGCGGGTCGAGAGGGCGGGTCGGTGGAGCAGGCCGGGGGACGGGCCGGTGGAGCGGGCTGGGGGAGCGGGTCGATGGAGCAGGTCGGGGGAGCGGGCTGGGGGAGCGGGTCGGGGGAGCGGGTCGGAGGAGCGGGCCGGTGGAGCGGGTCGAGGGGGCGGGTCGAGAGGGCGGGTCGGTGGAGCAGGCCGGGGGGACGGGCCGGTGGAGCGGGCTGGGGGAGCGGGTCGATGGAGCGGGTCGAGGGGGCGGGTCGGAGGAGCGGGCTGGGGGAGCGGGTCGATGGAGCAGGTCGGGGGAGCGGGTCGGGGGAGCGGGTCGGAGGAGCGGGCCGGTGGAGCAGGCCGGGGGGGACGGGTCGAGGGGGCGGGTCGGTGGAGCGGGCTGGGGGAGCGGGTCGAGGGGACGGGTCGGAAACCCGGTCGGAAGACCGCCGGAAACCGGTCGGATTCCGAGAAGCCCCGGTCACCGGGCCGCCGCTAGCCTGACGGCCATGGACATCACCATTCACACGAGCGTCCTCCCGCACGACGACCCGGACGCGGCCGTGGCCTTCTACCGCGACGCCCTCGGTTTCGAGGTGCGCAAGGACGTCGGGAACGGCAAGATGCGCTGGATCACGGTCGGCCCCGCCGACCAGCCCGGCACCTCCCTCCTCCTCGCGCCGCCCGCCGTCGACCCCGGCATCACCGACACCGAGCGCCGCACCATCAGCGAGATGATGGCCAAGGGCACCTACGGCTGGCTCCTCCTGGCCACCAAGGACCTCGACGGCGTCTTCGAAAGGGTGAGCGCCCAGAACGCCGAGATCGTCCAGGAACCGACCGAGCAACCGTACGGAGTCCGCGACTGCGCCTTCCGCGACCCCGCCGGCAACCAGATCCGCATCCAGGAACTGCGCTGATCCCGACCGGTGCCCCGACGACCGGTGCCCCGACGACCGGTGCCCCGACGGCCGGCGCCCGACCGCCGGGGCACCGGCCGCTCACACCCGGCCAGGACAGGCCCCGGCCCTGGTCACCGACCGGTCACCGACTAGTCACCCACCCGGCTCCGCCCCACCGCGTCGTCCGCGCCGCCCGCAGGCGCCGGAACCGCGGCCGCCGCGCCGTAGGCGTCGTCGTCGCCGTCCGTGTTGACCCGCTCGATGATCGCGAGCCGTTCCGGGGTGTCCTCCGGCTTCAGGAAGCCGATCACGACGTACAGGACCAGCGACACGGCCAGCGGGATCGACACCTGGTACTCCAGCGGCACCCCGCCCTCCACGTTCCAGTTGATCGGGTAGTTGACCAGCCAGAACGCGAGCAGGCCCATCGCCCAGCTGGTGAGCGCCGCCGTCGGGCCCGAGCGGCGGAAGGGCCGGAGCAGGCCGAGCATCATCGGGATCGCGATCGGACCCATCAGTCCGGCCACCCACTTGATGACGACGGTGATGATGTCCTTGAACGTCGGCGAGTCGACCTGCGTCGCCACCGCCATCGACAGGGCGAGGAAGACCACCGTCGTCAGCCGCGCCGCCAGCAGCCCGGACCGCCGGCCCCACGAGCGCGCCCGCACCGAGAGCACCGGCGCCACGTCACGGGTGAACACGGCCGCGATGGCGTTGGCGTCCGAGGAACACATGGCCATGGTGTGCGAGAAGAAACCGACCACGACCAGCCCCAGCAGGCCGTGCGGCAGCAGCTGCTCGGTCATCAGGGCGTAGGAGTCGGAACCGTCCGGCTTCTGCGACTCCACCAGCAGCGGCGACATCCACATCGGGAAGAACAGCACCAGCGGCCAGACCAGCCACAGCACCGCCGACAGCCGCGCCGACCGCTCGGCCTCGCGGGCGTTGGGCGTGGCCATGTAACGCTGGGCCTGGTTGAGCATGCCGCCGTTGTACTCGAAGAGCTTGATGAACAGATAGGCGAGCAGGAACACCGTGCCGTACGGGCCGACCAGGGGATCGCCGTGGCCCTGCAGCTCGGGCTCGTCCCAGACGCCGAAGAAACCGCCGTGGTCGCCGAGTTCCACGACCACCGTGACGAACATGGCGATACCGGCCAGCAGCTGGATGATGAACTGCCCCAGCTCGGTCAGCGCGTCCGCCCACAGACCGCCGATCGTGCAGTAGATGCCCGTGACGACACCCGTGATCAGAATGCCCTGGTTCAGCGAGATACCGGTGAACACCGACAGCAGCGTGGCGATGGCGGCCCACTTCGCGGCCACGTCCACGATCTTCAGCAGCATGCCGGACCAGGCCAGGGCCTGCTGGGTGGGCAGGTTGTACCGGTTCTTCAGGTACTCCAGGGGAGAGGCCACGTGCAGCCGTGAGCGCAGCCGGTTGATGCGCGGCGCGAACAGCTTGGAGCCGATGGCGATGCCGAGCGCGATGGGGAAGGACCAGGTCACGAAGGACGTGACGCCGTAGGTGTAGGCGATGCCCGCGTACCCGGTGAACATCACCGCGCTGTAGCCCGACATGTGGTGCGAGATGCCGGAGAGCCACCAGGGCATCTTGCCGCCGGCCGTGAAGAAGTCGCTGACGTCGTCGACGCGTTTGTGCGACCAGACGCCGATCGCCACCATGACGGCGAAGTAGCCGATGAGCACGGACCAGTCGAGACCGTTCATGTGCCCCCTTCCGGGGTCCGCCTTGTGAACTCCGCTCAGCTGGCTGGCACTTCGCACGAGCGGGGTAGGGGCGAGGCAGGCCGCGAAGTGCCCGCTCATCGTGGTTGCGTCGACGAGGGCACGACAAGGAAGGGGAAGGTCAAGAGGAAGTAAAAATGTTCGACTTACTGACCTTGGTTCACCTACATGAACATCTCGGCAGGTGTCCCGAGGCCGTCTACTTCAGCTCGTCCGGGCAGGGTGTGCCGCGCTTCAGCCCGTACGGCGACGCCAGCCGGTACGTGCCCGCCTCGGGGGCGATCAGCGTCGTCCACGTGTCGCCCTCGGCGGTCTCCTCGGTCTCCGTCAGGCAGCCGTTGACGTTGTCGTACGTCTTCGGCGTGCCCTCCGGCCTGTTCTCGGAGGCCTCCGTCTCCTGCGGCGGTTCCAGCTTCTTGCCCTCGGCGTCGACGAGGCTCAGCCACGGCGAGTACGGCATCCGGACCAGGATGCGGCCGGGCTGCTTCACGTCGATCGTCCACTCGTCCTGCTCGGCCCGCTGGACGACCGCGTGGGGCTCCGCCAGCGGCGTCGGGTCGATCACCTCGAACAGCTGCCAGTTGGCGTCCCCCCACACCTGCTTCAGATACGGCAGCCCCCGCTGCAGCAGCTCCCGCTCGCGTTTGCCGCCGTCGCCGTCCGGTTCACCCTTGGGCAGCACCACGTAGTGCACGGCCCAGCGCTTCAGCCACTCGTGGTAGTTCGCCGAGTTGAGCGTGTCGTCGTAGAAGAGCGGGTTGCGCTCCATGTCGGCCTGGCGGGTCCAGCCGCGGGCCAGGTTCACGTAGGGCGCGAGCGCCGAAGCCTCCCGGTGGGAGCGCGCGGGTACCGCCTCCACCCGGCCCTTCTCCGCGCCGACCTCCTGCAACTCGTTGACGAGCGGCGCCAGCTCCCGCGCCCAGGAGGCGGTCGGCTGGGTGTGGACGATGTCGTCGGCCGACTTGAAACCGATCCAGCCGACGAAGCCGACGAAGGAGACGACGAGCGCGTACCACTTGCGCGTCCTCGGCACCGTGAACGGCAGCGCCGCCACCAGCGCCACCCCGGCGAAGAGCATCGCGAGGCGCGTGATGTTGGACCCGATCTGCGAGCTGATCAGCCACACCAGCAGCACGGACAGGCCGTAGACCGCCGACGTGATCCGTACGGTCGTCCAGGTGCGCGGCACGAACGCGTACACCAGGCCCGCGTACACGATCGGCAGGACCGCCGAGCCGAAGCCCATCGGCTGCGTGCCGGAGAAGGGGAACAGCACCGCCGACAGCGCGACCACCGCCGCCGGGGCGAGACCCAGCGACCAGGCGCCCGGGCGGCGCTTCTGCAGGAACAGGGCCACCGCCACCAGGCCCACGAACAGGCCCGCGACCGGCGAGGACATGGTGGCCAACGCGGCCAGCGGCGCCGCGCACAGCCCCTTGGCCCAGCGCTCGTACCGCCAGCGGTACGGCCAGCAGAACACCGCGGCGACCGCGCCCAGCCCGAACATCATGCCCAGCCCGAACGTCACCCGCCCCGACGCCGCGTTGCCCAGCAGCCCGAACAGGCCCGCCAGCGACGCCCACAGCGGGTTGCGGACCACCCGGCTGCGGATCAGGATCATCGTCAGCAGCCCGGCCGACAGCGTCCCCGCGATCATCATCGTCGTCCGCACGCCGAGCGCCGACATCAGATACGGCGAGACCACGCTGTACGACACCGGGTGCATGCCGCCGTACCAGGCGAGGTTGTACGCCGAGTCCGGATGCCGGCCGACGAACTCCGCCCACGCGTCCTGCGCCGCGAGATCGCCACCGCTGTTCGCGAACGTGAAGAACCAGGCGATGTGGAGCACCCCGGCCAGGGCGGTCACGGACAGCACGGGATGGCGCAGCATGCGCTCGCGCAGGGCCAGGAAGGCGGCCTTCATCGCGGACGGCTCCTCCGGTCCCGCACTGGCGGATTCGGCGCGCTCCGGGCCGGTACGGTCCGGCTCACGGCCGCCGTCCACCGGGCCGTGAGCGGCGCTGCCGCTCTTCCCGTCGTCCTTGCGGGGAGCGGGTACGTGTGGTCGCGGGCCGGCTCCCGAGCCCGGATCGGCGTCGTCGGCGCGTGTCGGCTCCGTAGTGGCCACCTGAAGGCACTCCCCGTGTCCCGTCTTCTGCTTACGGCCGAGTCCCGTTCCCGCGACCGGCGACCTGCCCCGTTTCGTGACGCTAGCACGCACCCCCGCACCGTGGCTTCCTCCCCTCGGCGGCCCTCCGGGCCCCTTCCGGACCTTCCACGACCCTCCGGGACGCGAACGTCCCCGCGGCCGGGGGGCCGCGGGGACGGGAGGGCCGGTCCGGCCCGGAAGGGCCGGGTGGGCCGGGCGTCAGCCCAGGCGGGTCAGCTTGTCCATGAGGGCGGGCTCTACGAGGTCCTCCTGCAGGGCGACCGGCACCTGCACCGCGCCGGCGGCTCCGCCGTCGCCCACCGTGAGCGTGCCGACCTTCGTGCCGGCCGCGGCCGTGTGCGGCACCTCGTCCGCCGTGAACGTCAGCTTCACGGTCAGCCCGGACCAGCCGACCGCCTTGACGTCGTTCGTGGCGACGACCGGCGTCCGGCCGCCGAGACCGTCGTCGACGTACCCGACGACGGACCCCTTCTTCAGGATCGTCGACGACTCCAGCGTGTCCTGCGCGGCCCGGATCAGCTTGTCGCTGGAGGCCAGCGCGGCACCGAGGATGGTGTTGTCCTTGCCGCCGGCCGGCTGGCGCACCACGGCACCGACGATGGTCCGGGTCTCGCCGCCGATCTCCTTCTTCGCCGCGAAGACGAGGTTGCCGAGCGCGGAGGTGGTGGTGCCGGTCTTGATGCCGACGACGTTGTTGGAGCCCACCAGCTGGTTCCAGTTGGGGTGGTTCTCGCCCTTGTAGTCGTCGTACGACATCTTCGCGGCGACCTCGCGGAACGCGGGCGACTTCATCGCCTCCTTGGCCAGCTTCACCTGGTCCACGGCCGTGCTCACCGTCGTGTCGTTCAGCCCCGACGGGTCGGTGTACGTCGTGTTCGTCATGCCGAGGTCCTTCGCGGCGGCGTTCATCTTCGCCACGAACGCCTCCTCGGACCCCGCGTCCCAGCGGGCGAGCAGCCGCGCCACGTTGTTCGCGGACGCGATCAGGATGGCCTCCAGCGCCTCGCGCTCGGAGATCGAGTCGCCCGCGTAGACCTGGACGGTCGACTCGTCTCCCGCGTCCGACTGGTCCTCGGCGGCCTGGTCGATCGGGATCTTCGGCCCCTCGGCGCCGCTGCCCAGCGGGTGGTCGCGCAGCACGACGTACGCGGTCATGACCTTGGCGACACTCGCGATCGGCACCGGCTTCTGCTCGCCGGACGAACCGAACGTGCCGATGCCCTGCACGTCGAGCGCGGCCTGCCCGCTGGACGGCCACGGGATCTCGGGCTTGCCGCCCTCGAAGGTGAAGCTGTCCTGCGCCGTGAGGTCGAGGGTCGGCGTCGGCAGCGCACGCATGGACTGCACGACACCGAGGACGATCACCAGCAGGACGACCAGCGGAGTCCAGATCTTGACCCGGCGCACCGTCGTCCGCAGCGGGGTCTCCGGGGGCGGCGGGGTGTTCGTCAGCTCCGCCAGCAGATCCAGCGGCGGCTTCGGCGGCATCGGCTGCTGCCTGGTCAGCTCGGGCCCGACCTGCGGTACGGCGGCGGTGGCGCCGGTACGGGGCGCCTGCGGCGCCTTGGGGGCGGCCTTGGAGGCCTCGGACGCCTCGGATGCCTTCGACGCCTTGGACGGGGGCTGCGGGGGCTTGCGCGTCGCCGGGTCGTCCGGGTTCCGGAGGGCGACGAACTTGCTGGTGCGCTCGGAGTCGGTCTCGGCGCTCCCACCGGTCTTCGCGGGTGCGGTCTTCTTGGGCGCGGGTGCGGCGTCGCCCAGCTTCAGCATGGTCGTCGGCTGGTCGACGGCGGGCGCGGAGGGCCGCGGGGCCTTGAAGACGGCGGTGGGCTGATCGACGGGCTGCTCGTCGGCGTCGCTGTCGGAGTCGTCGTCGCCGTCGTCCTCGGAGCGGCCCGGCCCGCCCTCGGCGGGGGCAGCACCGTCCGCGCGCTTCTCCGTGTCCTGCGGCCTGTCGGCGCGGCCGTCGGTCCCGCCGTCGGCGGGCTGCTCGGCGTCCGCGGGCGCGTCGGGCGCGCCCGTGTCCGCCCCGGAAGCCGTGCCGGCGTCCGTGGCCGTGGCGCCGCGCCCGTCCTTGGGCGCTTCCGAGTCCCGCCGGCTCTCCTCCGCGGCCCCCGCGTCCTCGGCGCTCGCCTCGGCCTCCACCGAGTCCTCCGCGTCCTCCGAGTCCTCCGCGTCCCTCGCGTCCCCGAGCCGCTCGTTCACGGCGGCCCGCTCGTCCGCGGTCGACACCCAGGCGGCTACCGCGTCCCGCAGCCGGCCGTCGGTCGGAGCGGCGGGCTCGGCGGCAGCGTCCTCGGCGGAGTTCACCCGGCCGGCGGCCTCGTCCTCGGCCTCGGTCTCTGCCTCGTCCTCGGCGGGGCTCTCCGGGCCGGCGGCCGCCTCCGCCTCCGTCTCGCGGACCGAGAGCACCCGGGTCGCCGTATCGACGCTCCCACGGGACCCGGCGGACCCCGTGGACGCCGAGGACGCCGAGGACTTCGCGTCCTCCCGTGCCACCGCCAGCCGCGGATCACGCGTCTCGCTCGCCTCGGTCCTGGCTTCGGGAACCGGGCCCACGCTCCCCGACGTCGGTTCTTCCGACGACTCGCACTGCTTCGACCTGTCGGGGGACTCGCCCGCCACCGATGCCTCCTCCACGCGCCGCGCACGTTCTGTGTGCGCTACCGAACCATGTACCAGTGTCCTGTGTACGGGTAGAACCCACGCGGTAGACGAGAACGACATACCTACTGGTTCCACTACGAAGCGGTCACGCACCCTCGACAGACCAATGTGAGAGGGGTCACCCTGTCTGTCATCCACGCGGGGAGGCATGGATGGGCAGGAGCCGCAGAACACTTCCGGAGGAGCTTCTGCTGCTGGCGTTGGACCCGACCACGGGTACCACCGCACAGCCGCAGTCGCTCGACCTCGGTCTGGCCGGAGCACAGCTGGTGGAGCTGGCGCTGGCCGGACGGATAGCCCCAGACGGGGATCGTATCGCCGTGGTGGCACCACGGCCGACAGGAGATCCAACACTGGACTGCGCGTTGGAGTTGCTGCGAAGGCGTGGCGCTCCGGTACGGGCGGTCAACTGGATCGGCGGGCCCCGCCTGGGGCTGCGCCAGACCTACCTCTCGCATCTGGAGCGATGCGGCATGGTGCATGCCGTGGAGGGCCAGATGTGCGGGGTGCTGCCGACGACTCGCTATCAGGCGACGGACACGGCGATCAGCAGGGAGATCAAGGCCCGGCTGGACTCGGCGATCCGCACCGGCGTACCGCCGGACCCGCGGACCGCGGCGCTCGCCGCGCTGGCCCACGCGGTCGGTCTCGGCAAGCACCTCTACCCGGGCAACGAAGGACGCTCGTCACGGTCCCGCCTGCGGGACCTCATCAGGCACGACCCCATGGGCGGACTGGTGGCGCACGCGGTGATGGACGTCCAGAACGGCGTTGCGGCCCAGCCACGCCGCAGCCCGGCCCCGGCCGGCCGCCAGGCCGCGGGACCGGGGGCCAGGCCCGCCCCGGAACCCGCCCGCGGTGTTCCGGCGCAACCGCGCCACGGATCCATGGCGCGTGCGGTCGCCCACTGAGCCGCAACGCACCGCAGTAACGCACCGCCGCACCACCAGTCCCCTGGACCCGGTCACGGGAGCCGCGGGTTCGCGCGGGGTGGCGGGGCCGACCGTACGTCCGGCGAGCCCGGACGACGGAAGGCTCCCGCCGCCCCGCGCGGCCATGTGTGCGGGTGGCACCCCGAACTGGCGTGTACGCGGCGCATATAGACCGTTTCCCAGCGGTAGAAAGCACCTTGGTGGCAGTCTGCTCAGCAGCAGATACGCAAAGTGGCAGTCATGAGTCACGCAGCCGGAGGTGCACGTCCCGTGGCGTCCAATGTCAATCCCACCGTCAGGCGGCGCCGGCTGGGCCAGGAGCTGCGCCGGCTCCGTGAGCTCAAGGGCATGACGGCCGAGGAGGTGGCGGAGCGGCTGCTGGTCTCGCAGTCGAAGATCAGCCGCCTGGAGAACGGCCGGCGCAGTATCAGCCAGCGCGACGTCCGCGACCTGTGCGGGGTGTACGAGGTCGAGGACCAGCGGGTCGTCGATTCGCTGATGCAGATGGCGAAGGACTCGCGCCAGCAGGGCTGGTGGCACGCGTTCGGGGACATCCCGTACAGCGTCTACATCGGTCTGGAGACCGACGCGGAGTCGCTGCGGACGTACGAACCCCAGATCATCACCGGCCTGTTGCAGACCCGGCCGTACGCCGAGGCGCTCATCCAGGGCGCCCTGCCCGAGACGTCGGTCGCGGACATCGAGAAACGGGTCCAGGTCCGCATACGGCGCCAGGAACGCATCTGCGCCGACAACAACCCGCTGCGGCTGTGGGTTGTCCTCGACGAGGCCAGCCTGCGCCGGGTGGTGGGCGGCAAGCAGGTGATGCGCGAGCAGTTGGAGCACGTCGCCGAGATGTCGCAGCTGCCGCACATCACCGTGCAGGTGCTGCCGTTCGACGTCGGGGCGCACCCCGGTATCAACGGTCAGTACTCGATCCTGGAGTTCGCCGACGCGGCCGACTCCAGCGTCGTGTACATCGAGGGCGTGACCAGCGACCTGTACCTGGAGAAGGCGCAGGACGTGCAGAAGTACACGGTCATGTACGAGCACCTGCGGGCCCAGGCACTGAACGTGGAACAGTCGCGGCAACTCATCGAGGACGTGGCCAAGGAGTACGCCCGCTGACATGGCGGCGGGATGCTACACCCCGGTGGGCGGTACTGGAAGTGTCGTCCGGATATGCCATCCGGTCGGGTGAATGGCTGCTCCGATCGGCGAGGTCAGCGAGTAGCGTCGATCACGCCAAAGATCACGTGTCATTGGCGTAAACCGCGCCGCGGCCCAGTGGGCGCGCGGCGCGGCGACAGTACTCAGCAACTCGCCATCGGAGCAGACATGGCAATTCTTCAGGGCGCCACGGAATCATGGACCAAGTCCTCCTACTCCGGAGGAAACGGTGCGTGCGTCGAGGTCCGGTCACCGCTCGTGGCGGCACTCGCCGTCCGCGACTCGAAGGTCACCGAGGGCCCGGTCCTGGCGTTCCCCGCCGACGCGTGGAACGCCTTCGTGACCTCGGTCAAGAAGTAACGACTCCGCGCGCCGTCCGCCGGCACCGCCGACGGAGCCCTCTCGACCAGCTCGCCGACCTTGCCGAGAGGGCTCTGTTCAGTCCTGACCTTCCGTCACCCGGCCTCGCCCCCGCCTCAGCGCACGGGGAAGGCGATGTCACACACCGGGTCCTCGGGGCCCGCCGCGTCCCAGTCGGCGAAGTACACCTCACGGCACGGCCCCGCCACCGTCAGGCCCTGAGCGGCGATCCACTCCTCCACCGCCTCGAAGGCGGCCAGGATCTGCGGATGGGCCACCTGCGCCTTGGTGATCCGGGTGCGGGCCAGCCGCCGGGCCGGCTCCACCCGCACCCGCGTCTGCCAGGCCCGCCCCCGCTCCTCGCACCACGTCCGGGCCGCCGCCTCGTCGGTGACCGGCACGCACGACTCCGCCGGGCCGTCACTCTCCATCGACACCTCGGCGTGGTACACGACGAACGGCGCCGCCGTCACACCCCCGCAGCCCCGGGCCGCCTCCTCCAGCCGGGTCAGCGAGGCACCGATCCACGCCGGCAGCTCGTCCGCCAGCGTGTGCCGGGTCTCGCTGACCACCACCTGCCCGGGCACGTCCACCGTCTCGACCACGAACTTTCCGTACACCTCGGAGCTCCTCCCCGAAAGACGTCCACGGAGGTACTCGGCGAGCGTCCGCTGCCCGGCCACCCGGGCCTCCACTCCCGCCCAGTAGGCGTCGAGCAGACCGGCGGCGCCGGGCCCGTCCGCCCGTACCACCTCCGCGACCTTCGCGAGCGGCATGTCCAGCTGGCGCAGCAGGGCCACGAGCCGGGCGCGTTCGGTCTGGCGGGTGCGGTAGTAGCGGTAACCGGTGGCCTCGTCCACATGGTCGGGCACCAGCAGGCCCATACGGTCGTACAGCCTGAGTGCCTTGGCCGACAGCCGGGCCCGCGCGGCGAACGCCCCGATGGCCAGCAACTCGTCGTCGCGTGCATCGTCCACGTCGTCATCCTCCGTCACCGGGCGGCCCTTCCGCCCGGCGACGACGACGCTCGTGCCTGCCCCAGGGGCAAGGTCAACCAGCCGGCCCGGACCCGTCCGATCAGCCCGCCAGCCGTTCCTCCACGGCCGCCACGACCTCGGCCGACTCCGGCTCGGTCTGCGGCGAGAACCTCGCGGCGACCTTGCCGTCCCGCCCGATCAGGAACTTCTCGAAGTTCCAGCGGATGTCCCCGCTGTGCCCGCCGGCATCGGCGAAGCCGGTCAGCCGGTCGTACAGCGGATGCCGGCCCTCCCCGTTGACCTCCGCCTTCTCGGTCATCGGGAAGGTGACGCCGTACGTCGCCGAGCAGAACTCGGCGATCTCGTCGGCGCTGCCCGGCTCCTGGCCCATGAACTGGTTGCAGGGCACGCCGAGCACGGTGAAGCCCCGCTCCGCGTACCGCTCGTGCAGCCGCTCCAGACCGGCGTACTGCGGGGTGAGCCCGCACTTGGAAGCCACGTTGACCACCAGTACGACCCGGCCCGCGTACTGGGCGAGGTCGGCGGACCCGCCCTGAAGGGCGCCGATCTCGACGTCGAGGGGGAGGCCGTCGTGGTGCTGCGCGTTCTTTTCGGAGGTCGTCATGAACGGATGCTAGCCCCGCGCCTACCCGCTCCGGCCCGGCTGCCCGCTCCGGCCCGCGTCCCGCCTGCCCGCGGCCCGGCTGCCCGCTCCGGCCCGCGTCCCGCCTGCCCGCGTCCCGGCTGCCCGCTCCGGCCCGCGTCCCGCCTGCCCGCGTCCCGGCTGCCCGCTCCGGCCCGCGTCCCGCCCACCCGCTCCGGCCGCGTCCTGCCTACCTGCTCCGGCAGCATTCCCTCCCGGCCGCGTCCTCTCCCGGCCGTGTCATCCCCCTCGTTCGCCCGCCTCGACGAGCACCTCCCCGGCCGCCGTCCGCGAGTACAGCACCGACCGGCCCGCCCGCCGCCGCTCCACCAGCCCCGCGTCCAGCAGCACCCGCAGATGCCGTCCGACCGAACCGAGGCCCTGCCCGGTCACCCCGACCAGCTGACTGGTGCTCATCGGGGAGCCGAGCAGCACCAGCACGCCCGCCCGGGCCGGCCCGAGCAGCGCGCCCAGGGCGGCGGGCACGGCCCGTGCGCCGCCGTCCGCGAGGACACCGGCGCACGGATAGACCACCGCGTACCGCTCCGCCTCCTCCCACGACACCCAGCCGTGCCGCTGCGGGGTGATCGGTACGAGGACCAGCTCCGCCCCGGAGAGCTCGCGCGGCGGATACGCGTTCAGGTTGATCTGGAGCCGGCTGTCACCGAGCCAGCGCGTGCCCGGCCGCAGGGTGTCCAGCGCGGCCGCCCAGCCTCCCCGGCTCACCTGCGCGATCCGCGCGACGACATCGGCCTCCAGGACACGGCGACGCCGGTCCCAGTCCGGCCGTACGGCCTCGTCCCAGACGTACTCCAGCAGCGCGGCGGCGCGTTCGGGCAGGTCGTCGCGGTCCAGTGCGGCGGGGAGCGTCCCGGCGAGGGAGACGCGGAGATCCGCCCTGGCCTCGCCGGGCCGGGCCGCCCGTACCCTGGCGACGCCCTCCTCGAAGGTCTCGCCCTCGCGCGGGGCGGGGGTGAGGAAGTCGGCGATCCACTCCCGGCCGATCCCCGAGCGGACGAGCAGCGCGGTCACCGGATCGCCCGCCAGCCGACGCCGGTAGGCGGGCAGGTGGGCGTCCAGCCAGGCCCGCTCGCCCGGATGCCCGGCCACGTCGGCGTGCAGCAGCTTCAGACAGGCGAAGGTCTCGGCGAGCGGCGAGAGGACGAAACGGCTGCGGGCGAGCGTGTCGGCGCTGAGCTGCCACCACCCCATACCGCCCCACCCCCTCGGCTCTTCCCCGCCACCTTTCGCGTCCGCGCGAAACGATAACGGCGGCTCTCCGTGCCGCCGCAGACTCCCCGCATGCCAGACACGAGCCGCAAAAGCTACGCGGACCTCTTCCGCACCCCGGAGTTCAGCCCTCTCTTCCTCTCCTCCTCGGCCGGCATCGCCGCCCAGACGGTGAGCGGACTGGCGCTCGGCACACTGGTGTTCCGGGCGACCGACTCGCCGCTGCTGTCCGCGGTGAGCATGTTCGGCCCCTCGCTGGCACAGGTGCTGGGCGCCACGTTCTTCCTCTCCGGCGCCGACCGGCTGGCCCCGCGCGCGACGCTGGCGGGCCTCTCGCTCGCCTTCGCCGCCGCCACCGCGGCCCTCGCGCTGCCCGGCCTGCCGGTCTGGGCGATGTTCGCCATCGTCCTCGCCGAGGGACTGATCGCCTCGCTCGGCGGCGGAGTCCGCTGGGGCCTGCTGAACGAGATCCTCTCCAAGGGCGGCGAGAACGGGTACCTGACGGGGCGTTCGCTCTTCAACATGATGAGCGGCGTCATGCAGATCGCCGGATACGCGGCCGGCGGCGTCCTGGTGACCCTGCTGTCACCGCGGCTGTGCCTGCTGCTCGCGGCCGTCCTGTACGGCACCGCGGCCGGCCTCGCCCTCCGGCTGACCCGCCGCCCGCCACGCGTCACCGGCCGCCCCTCCGTGGCCGCCACCTGGCGCACCAACGCCCGGCTGTGGTCCTCCGCACCGCGACGGCACGTCTACCTCGCGCTGTGGATCCCCAACGGCCTCGTCGTCGGCTGCGAATCGCTGTACGTCTCCTACGACCCCCGCGCCGCGGGCACGCTGTTCGCCTGCGCCGCGCTGGGCATGCTGGCCGGGGACGTGGCGATCGGCCGCCTGCTGCCGGCCGGGCTGCGCCCGCGCCTCGGCGTGCCGCTGCTGGTGCTGCTGGCCGCCCCCTACCTCGTCCTCTTCCTGCGCCCGCCGCTGCCGCTGACGGCCGTACTGGTCGGCCTGGCCTCCGTCGGCTTCGGCGCGAGCCTGGTGCAGCAGGAGCGCCTGGTCGCCCTGACCCCCGGCGAACTGTCCGGACACGCCCTCGGGCTGCACTCCGCCGGGATGCTCACGATGCAGGGGGTCGCCGCCGTCCTGGCGGGCACGGTGGCCCAGTTCAGCTCCCCGGCGACGGCGATGACCGTGATGGCGGCCGCATCGCTCGCGGTGACACTCACGCTGACGGCGGCGAGCCGACGGGACGCGGCCGATGGAGGCCTGCTGCCGAGGCGGGTGGCAGGAGCGGCGTGATCCCGCGGACCGGACCGGGCCGGACCGGGCCGGACCGGTCCGGACTGCGGCGGACCGGACCGCACCGCACCGCACTCTCGGCCTCGATTGGGTTAAGGACTGCTCCGGAACACCTGCGCGAGCAAACCCTTGCATAGTCTAAGAGACTGGGAGGGGCGCCTGAGAACAGGGAGAAGGCGACTCCTGAGCGCTGCGACACCGGAGTAGTCATGACCGTGAAGAAGCCGCCGGCCAGTTCCAGGGCGCTGTCCTGGATGCCTGTGGCGGCCATGGCCGTGGTCGCCGTCGTGGACGTCACGGCCGGCCCGGGGGTGGGGCTCCTGCCCCTGGTGTCGCTGGGCCCTGCGTTCGCCGGTCTGGTCGGCGGCTGGCGGCGCACGGCCGTGATCGGACTGGTCGCGCTGCTGCTCTGCGTCAGCCTCGGCCTGTACAACGGGCTCTTCGACCGCCCCCGCGGCTACACCGCCATGGCCTCCGTGACCGGGGTGACCGGCGTCGGCATCGCGGCGGCCGTGATGCGTACGCGCCGGGAGGCGGAGCTGGCCAGCGTGCGGTCGATCGCGGAAGCGGCCCAGCGGGTTCTGCTGCGCCCGGTGCCACTGACCGCGGGCCCGCTGCACGCGGCCGTCTCGTACACCTCGGCGCTCGCCGAGGCACGGATCGGCGGGGACCTGTACGAGGTGGTGGCCTCCCCGCACGGCGTCCGGGTGATCGTGGGCGACGTGCAGGGCAAGGGCCTGGCCGCGGTGGAGACCGCGGCCAGGGTCCTCGGCGCCTTCCGGGAGGCGGCCTACGACGAGAAGGACCTGGTCGGGCTCGGCGAGCGGCTCGAACGCAGCGTCGCCCGCGAGCTGGAGGACGAGAAGTTCGTGACCGCGATCCTCGCCGAGATCGGCCACGACCACCGGGTCGTCCTCCTCAACTACGGCCACCCGGCCCCGATGGTCGTCCACCGCGACGGCACAGCCGACTTCCCGGAGCCGCCGGCCTACGCCCTCCCGCTGGGGCTGGCCGCACACGGCGGCCCCGGCCCGGAGCCGTACCCGGTGCCCTTCACCCCCGGCGACCAGCTGCTCCTCTACACCGACGGCGTCACGGAGGCCCGGGACGAGGAGGGCGGCTTCTACCCGCTCGCCGAACGCGCCCACCTCCTGAAGGACCCCGACGTCCACCGCGCCCTGGACGCCCTCCGCGAGGACCTGGTACGGCACGCGGCGGGGCCGCACCACGACGACGCGGCGATGCTGCTGCTGCGGTACCAGGACCACGACGGAGCAGGAGCGGCCCGCCCGTGACGGCCCGAAAGGACGGCCCCCGGCCCGGCTCAGGCGCGGCGCGCCCCGGCGGACGCCATCCCGAGCCAGGTGTGCGGGTTGCCCTCCCAGCACCAGCCGAGTTTCGGGGCCTTCTGGCTGATCCAGATCGCCGGGACCCGGCGGTCACCGCAGCGTGAACCGCCCAGCGAGAAGCACTTGTTCTTGACCAGGATCTGCGGCGTGTGCGTCATCAGCGCGATGCCCTCCTCGATGGTGAGCAGGCTTCGGCCCCGCCCGGCGACGGCGGCCATCGCGTCGTGGGGGACGACTCCGCAGAACTCCTCCCCGCGCTCGACGTCGAACAGCAGGTGGACACCGTCCCGGCCGGGCGGCGCGGCCTCCTCGGTGGCGACGAACCGCTCCAGGGAGCCGGGCTCGAAGGTCCGGTCGACGAACCCGGGCAGCCGGCCGCCGTGCAGGGTGGTCAGCGGCATGGCCTGCTCGATGGGGGCGAGTGCGCGGGTGACGACCAGGACGAAGGGCACCCGGCCCGTGCCGGCGGGGTCGTGCTCCTGGCCCGGGTCACCGGTGTGGGCCACGGCCTCGGCGCGCAGCGGCGCCACCAGCTCGGCGAACTGCTCCGGAGTGCGCCCGGAGAACGCCGGGTAGCCGAGCGCGGTGAGCGTGCGGACCTGCCGGTCGAACTCGGCGGCGGCGTCGAAGGCGGGGGTGCTGGAGGAGGGGGCGCTGGGGGCGGGGGTGTTGGAGGCGGGCGTGCTGGAGGCGGGGAGGTGCGTCCGGTCGGTCAAGCGAGGTTCTCCTTCGTGGCGATGGTCTCGATGTCGGCCGGGCTGCCCGACATGATCGTCCGGGCGTGGCGGGTGACCAGCTCGACCGGCCAGTCCCACCACGCGGCCCGCTGGAGCCGCGCGATGTCCTCGGCGTCGTACCGGGCGCGGATGGGCCGGGCCGGATTGCCGCCGACGATCGTGTACGGCGGAACGTCCCCGGTGACCACCGAGCCCGCGGCGACGATCGCCCCGTCCCCGATGCGCACGCCGGGCATGACGGTGGCGCCGTAGCCGAACCACACGTCGTTGCCGACGACCGTGTCGCCACGGCTGGGCATGCCGGTGACGAGGTCGAGGGTGGCCTCGGCCCAGGCGCCGCCGAACATGGTGAACGGGAACGTCGACACGCCCATGGTCGGGTGCTCCGCGCCGGCCATCAGGAAGCGGGTGCCGGAGGCGATCGCGCAGTACTTGCCGATGACCAGCTTCTCCGGACCGTAGGCGTAGAGCACGTTGCGGGTCTCGAAGGCGGTGGCGTCGTCGGGATCGTCGTAGTAGGTGAAGTCGCCGACCTGGATGCGTTCGTCGGTGACGAGCGGCTTGAGGAGGACGACCCGCGGATGCTGGGCGAGCGGGTGGAGGACGCCGGGGTCGGGAATCGCACCGGGGCCGGTCATGCGGGGACCTCGATTCTGGCCAGGGAGCCGGTTTCCAGGGCGCACCACAGGGCGCCGCCGTGCTGGGAGATGCCGTGCGGTTCGCTGTCGGGGCGGGAGAGCGCGTACGAGGTGACGCGGCCGTCGACGGTGATCCGGCCGACCCGCCCGCTGCCCCACTCGGTGAACCACAGCGCGCCGTCGGGGCCGGCCGTGACCGCGTGCGGCCGGGCCGCGGGGTCGGGCAGCGGGTACTCGGTGATCTCGCCGTCCACGGTGATCCGGCCGATCCGCCCGGCCCCGATCTCGGTGAACCACAGCGCCCCGTCGGGCCCCGCGGCGATACCCACCGGAGCCGCGCCCCCGGTCGGTATCGCCCCGTCGGGCCCCGCGGCGATACCCACCGGAGCCGCGCCCCCGGTCGGCAGGGGGTGGACGGTGCCGTGGCCGTCCGTGGCGATCCGGCCGACGGCGTTCTGCTGGTTGAGGGTGCACCACAGGGCCCCGTCCGGGCCGACGGTGATCGCGGACGGGAAGGCACCCGGCGCCGGGAACTCGGTGACGACGCCGTCCATGGTGACGCGGCCGACGCGGTCGGCCGCCGAGAGCGTGAACCACATGGCACCGTCCGGGCCGGCGGTGATCCCGAACGGCCCGCCCTCGGCGGTCAGGGGCGCGAAGGAGGAGTAGGAGCCGTCGGGGGCGATCCGGCCGATGCGGTGCGCCTGGTACTCGGTGAACCACATCGCCCCGTCCGGGCCCGGCGCGATCACCGTCGGCCCGGCACCGACCGGGTGGACGGTGACGCTCCCGTCGCCCGGATCCCGGCGGGCCACGGCGCCCCGGTGGACGAGCGTGAACCAGAGGGCGCCGTCCGGCCCTTCGGCGAGGGCGTAGGGGCCGGCGTCCGGGTCGCCGACGCTGAACTCCCGTACGGGACCGGCCCCGGTGCCGGTACCCGTGGTGCTGGTGCTGGTGTCGGCTCCGTCGCCGAGGTCGGCGAGGTCGGCGAGCAGCTGTCCGGCCTCCTCGAACAGCGCGGCCCCGTCCTCCTCGGAGAGGTGGAAGGCGTGCTTCATGCCCTCGTGGACGCGCAGGCGCACGCTCACCCCGGCGGCCTCCGCGGCCCGCGCGAACCGGCGGGCGTCGTCCAGCAGCACCTCGTCCCCGCCGGCCGCGACGAGCAGCGGCGGCAGTCCGCGCAGATCGCCGTACAGCGGTGACTGCGGCGCCTCCTGGGGGTCCGCGCCCGCGAGGTACTGGGCGCAGACGGACGTGAGGACGGTCCGGTCGATGACGTCCTTGCCGTCGTTGGCCGTCAGGGAGGCGCTGGTGAGTGCCAGGTCGGTGACGGGCGAGACGACGACCGCGGCGCCGGGCCGGGGCCCGCCGGTCCGCTCGATCTCCAGCAGGGCGGACAGGACGAGCGTCCCCCCGGCCGACTCGCCGAAGAACGCCACGCGCTCGGCCGGAACCCCCCGCGCCAGCACACTCCGCCAGCCGGCGAGGACGTCCTCCAGGGCCGCCGGGTACGGATGGGCGGGCGCCAGCCGGTAGTCCACCCGCAGTACGGGACGGCCGGTGGCCCGCGACAGCCGGCGGGCGAGGACTCGCTCGGCCTCCGGCGCGGTGTGGGCGAACCCGCCCCCGTGTACGTAGATGACGGCGCCGTCGCCGGTGCCGTTCCCCTCGATTAATTCATTCATCGGGAGTAACTTTACGCACGAGCTACTCTGACTGTCAACATAAAAATACAACGGAGGTAAGATTCCCTCATGGATCCGAACACACCGGCGGCGCTGGGCCTCCGTGAGACCAAGAAGCGCGAGACACGGCAGCTGATCTCCGACCGGGCGACCAGGCTCTTCATCGAGCGGGGCTTCGAGCGCACGACCATCGCCGAGATCGCCGACGCCGCCCGGGTCGCCAAGAAGACGGTGACGAACTACTTCCCGCACAAGGAGGACCTGGCCCTCGACCACCAGGACGAGTTCGTCGCCGCCCTGGCCGGCACGGTCGCCGCGCGCGAGCCGGGCGAGACCCCGCTGACGGCCCTGCGCGGCGCCTTCCTGGCGGCCGTGGAGGCCCAGGACCCCGTCGCGGGCTTCGCCGGCCCGGCCTTCACCCGCATGATCGCCGACAGCCCCACCCTCACCGCCTGCCTGCGCGGCCTCCACGACCGGCGGGAGGACGCGCTGGCCGCGGTCCTGGCCGAATCGACGGCCACCCCGCCCGACGACATCACGCCCCGCACGGCCGCGGCCCTGCTGGGCGGAGTCCACCGCGTCCTGTTCACCCGCATCCAGGAACTGACGCTGGCCGGGCACACCAATCCGGAGATCGCGGAGGTCCTGGCACGGGAGGCACCGCGCGCCTTCGACCTGCTGACACCGGCCCTCGCGGACTACGGGCGGTCCTAGCCGGCTAGAACCCGGTCCAGGGCCGGAGCTTCTCGGGGTTCCGCACCCCCCAGATGCGGGTGATCCGGTCACCGCTGACGTCGAACGACATCACCGCCACGGTGGCATCCTCCAGCCGCAGCACCAGACCGGGCCGGCCGTTGACCGTACGCTCCAGAAGCACCAGGCCGGGCGCCCGCTCGGCGAGCTCGACGAGGTAGTGCGCGACCCGTTCACCGCCTTCGACCGGGGCGAGCGCCGCCCTGACGCGGCCGCCGCCGTCGCTGATCGCCGACACCCCGGGGTCGAGGAGGCCGATGAGGGCGTCGATGTCCTTGGCGTCCCAGGCCTGCCGGAAGTCCCGGACGACACGGGCGCGCTGGGCGGCCGGAGTCGCCGGAGTCGCCGGAGCCCGCGACGCGCGCAGGCGGCGGCGGGCCGAGGTGGCCAGCTGTCGGCAGGCCGCCGGCGTACGGCCGACGATCTCCGCCACTTCGGTGAAGGGGTAGCGGAACACGTCGTGCAGGACGAACGCGACACGTTCGGCGGGGGTCATCGAGTCGAGCACGACGAGGAAGGCCATGGTGATCGACTCGTCGAGCGTGACGTGGTCGGCGGGGTCGGCGGCCCTGCCGCCGGGCCGACCGTCGGCCCACTCCGCGGCGTCCGGCAGCGGCTCCGGGACCCACTCGCCCACGTAGCGCTCGCGCCGGGCCCGGGCCGAGCCGAGCTGGTCGAGGCAGATGCGGCTCGCGACCTTCGTCAGCCAGCCGCCGGGGGCTTCGACGGCCTTCTGCTGCTCCGGGGACATGGCGTACCAGCGGGTGTACGTCTCCTGCACGACGTCCTCGGCGTCGGTCAGCGAGCCGAGCAGCCGGTACGCGAGATTCATCAGCCGGCGCCGCTCGCTCATGACCGCGCCCAGGCCCGGATCGAGCGGTCCGTCTCCTGGCTCCGACTGGGTCTTCATGGTGTTGCCGCTCCTTTGGCCGCGTCCGCCGTCACCAGTACGACGAGACAGCCCTCCGGAATGTGAGGCGGGGGCGTCACCTCACATTCCGCGGGGCTGCCTCGTCGTACTGCCAGGACCGGCACGGTCCCGCACACCCCGTCGCCACGGGGTGAAACGGCTACGCGGCAAAAAGGGAGATCACCATGACCGCCCGTCTCGACTTCTTCGCCCACCCGGGCTCGGCCACGTTCCTGAAGCACATCGTCTCGGCGGGCAGGGCGCTCGCGGACTCGGCGCTGCCGCCGGCGACACGGGAACTGGTGCTGCTCCGCGTCAGCCAGATCAACGGCTGCGGCTTCTGCGTCGACATGCACACCAAGGACGCCGTGCACGCCGGGGAGACCCCGCAGCGCGTCAACCTGGTGGCCGTATGGCGGGAGGCCACGGTGTACACCGACGCCGAGCGCGCCGCCCTGGAGCTGGCCGAGCAGGGCACCCGCGTCGCCGACGCCGCCGGCGGCGTCCCCGACGAGGTCTGGGCGAACGCGGCCAAGCACTACGACGAGGACCAGCTCGCCGCCCTGGTGTCGGTCATCGCCCTGATCAACGCCCTCAACCGCCTGAACGTCATCGCCCAGCGGCCCGCGGGCGACTACCGGCCCGGCCAGTTCGCGTGACCGGCGGACCCGTACCCCCTACGCCCCGAACCGGCGCGCGAAGCCAGGAGGGACCGAGCGTGACAGCCACCACCAGCCTCAGTGACCTGACCGGCGACTACGTCCTCGACACCGCCCGCACCCGCATCGGGTTCGTCGCCCGGCACACGCTGGCCACCAGGGTGCGCGGACGGTTCGACGAGTTCGAGGGCGGTGCGCGACTGGACGGCGATCACCCGTCGAGGTCCGGCGCACGGCTCGTGATCCGGGCGGAGAGCATCCGGACCGGCAACCCGCAGCGCGACGACATGCTGCGCGGCAAGTTCCTCGCCGCCGAACACCACCCGGCCATCACCTTCGCCTCGACCGAGGTGGAACAGGTCGGCCAGACCCACTACAAGGTCACCGGCGACCTGGACATCCGCGGCGTGACCGCCCCGGTCACCGTGGACGTCGAGGTGACCGGCGACGGCAGCGATCCCCAGGGCAACCTCCGGGTCGCCCTCAAGGGCGGCGCCACCATCGACCGCAACGACTGGGGCGTGAACTGGAACGCCGCGACCGGTGCCCTGGTCAGCCCCAAGGTGGTGCTGGAGTTCGACCTCAGCGCGATCCGGCGACAGCCCTGACCCAGGCGGGTCCGGGGACGGTACCGGCGTACAAGCTGTCACTCGTACGGACCGAAATCTGTCATGGCTGCTGTAGACATGCGGCAGGGATGGGTTTAACGTGTCTGTTGTAGCCAGGAAGTCAGTGAGGCGTGGCAGACACGAACTGCCCGCATGCAGGACAGAGGTTGTGCACGGCGGTGGAGTGGCGGGGCCGGAGCAGGTACCGGGGTCCCCTCGCTGACCGCCGGGCGGGTGGCCTTGTCAGGGCCGCCGGCAGTACGCAGTTCCGCAGTACCAGCAGTACCAGCAGTACCAAGAGGTTCAGCAGCAGGAAGAGAGAAGGAGGCGTACGCCATCAGGATCGCCCGGGCGAGAACGGTCCGCCCGGGTACCGCAGGCCCCGGAACGGAAGGTGGTCACACGGTCACGCATCCGCGATCCCCGCACTCTCCGCCCCCCGTCGGGGGCCGGTGCGGAAACAGAAGGCCGGCATCGCATTAGCCGGTCGGTGGTGTTACAAATCCCTCGGGGCCTTGGTGCCGTACGGCACCAAGGCCCCTCGACGCGTTCCGTAATCAGAGGTGCAGATGACCGCAGACACACCGCTCGACCGAATCGACGACGACGACTACCCCGCGTACACCATGGGGCGGGCGGCGGAGATGCTCGGCACCACGCCCGCCTTCCTGCGGGCGCTCGGTGAAGCCCGGCTGATCACGCCCCTGCGCTCCGAGGGCGGCCACCGCCGCTACTCCCGCTACCAGCTGCGTATCGCCGCCCGGGCCCGCGAGATGGTCGACCAGGGCACCTCCATCGAGGCCGCGTGCCGCATCATCATCCTGGAGGACCAGCTCGAAGAGGCCAAGCGCATCAACGACGAACTGCGACGCGGTGGCGTCGGGTCCGGTCACCAGGCGGGTGCCTGACTTGTACGTGGACGCCAGGCCGGGGAGACGGGTGCCGGCGGTGACCGCAGACCGGGACGGTCCCGGGGGGATCCCCCTGGGGGAGCGCCGGCCGGACGGGCGGGCGCATAGAATCCGGTCTCATGCCGAAGCCTGACGAGCTGATCGTTGACATTGTCGCCCTTGTGGAGTCCGGGCAGAGCAGTCAGATGTCCCTGACCGTGGTCACCGGTGGTGCTGTCATCACCGGTCGCCTGGCTCCCGAAGCCGTGTGGAGGCAGCGGGTGGCGGAAGTGCTGACGGACTCCGCCAGCCTGGGCGAGTTCGCCGCCGTCTTCGACACCTCCGTGAAGAGGGCCGGACCACCCACGCACCTGCACTTCCACGTCGCCCGGATCCTGCAGGGCACGGTGGGAATCCCGGAGACGGGCGGGATGTACCGCGTCGCGATCGAGGACGTCAGCGCCTGGACCGTGGGTGACTTCAGCTACTCCGACCACTGACCCGCCGCTGTCCGGCTCGTGCGAAGGGGGCCGGGGCCGACGGCGGTGAGGCGGCTCAGCGGGAGAGCGCGAGGACGCCCAGGGCGTTGCCGTGTTCGTCGACCACGGGCAGCGCCCCGAGCCGGCGGTGCCGCATCGCGTGCTCGGCCTCGGCCAGCGTGGTCAGCGGCGAGGCGAAGGGCCCGCCGCCGTCGGCGATGTCGCGCAGACGGACCCGGTCCGTGTATCCGGCGCCGTCCCGCACGGCGGCGAGCCGGGCCCGGGTGACCAGACCGGAGTACCGGCCGTCCTCGTCGCAGACGACGAGGTGACCCGTGCGGGCGGCGGCCATGACGGACAGCGCCACCTCGACGGTCATGTCGTCCCAGACCTGGGGCCCGGCGGCGTCCATGGCATCGGCGACCGTCCTGTGCGCGGGGCGGGTGCTCGCTGAGCGGGGATGCGTCTGGACCAGCGTCAAGAGGTGCCTCCTGCGGAGATGGGTGAGCTTCCTGATCAGGACGGTTACCGGTTGCCGTTCCTCCTGGTGCGACGCTGCCGGCGCCGTCGTTCGAGGCGCGGGCGGAACGGCCGTTCGCGGAACATTCCTCGATACGGCACGTAGCAAGGAATTCCGCGGCAGGAGCGGCATGGAGAACGAGAACGGGGAATTGCAGGGAACAGGCCGAACGGAATGCGAAGCGACCGTGCGCTGCGGCTCAGGTCGCGACGGAATGCATCGGCGGGGAATCTCCGAACGGAATCCGTGCCGCCGAACGGGAATCCGTGCCGCACTCCTGAAAATTCCCATCAGTCGTGAGAATTACCCGCAGTCGTCCCGTCGTCATTACGCAGTCGTCCCGCAGTCTCCCGCAGGTGCGAACACCGCGGGAAACCGGATGCAGCTGGGGCCCGCACCCCGAAGGATGCGGGCCCCAGCTGCGAAGTGCGGGTCTGAGTCAGGCGAGGACGATGTTCTCGGCCGTCGGACCCTTCTGGCCCTGAGCGATGTCGAAGCTCACCTTCTGACCTTCGAGCAGCTCACGGAAGCCCTGGGCGGCGATGTTCGAGTAGTGGGCGAACACGTCGGCGCCGCCACCGTCCTGCTCGATGAAGCCGAATCCCTTTTCAGCGTTGAACCACTTCACGGTGCCAGTAGCCATGTCTTGTCTCCTTCGGGGCAGTGATCGGCATCCGCACTGCACGGACGCCGCGTCGCCGCGATGATCACCCCGCCCGGAAAGACCGGCGCCAAAAGCACTTCCAGTGACACAGAGGCCGTCTGGGAAGAACATGGAATGTGGGAACCACAACTGCAACTTGTATCGACAGTAGCACGTCATGGCGGCCTGTGTGCGGTGACTAATTCCGCTCTGTTCGAGGCTGCAAGGAAACTGTCCGCACGTTCCGTCAAACCCTCCCCTCACGGGTACAGATATGATGCGGTCCAGACCCTGCTGGTTCCGTAAATCCCCGTGCTTCCCCTGCTTCCCCGTGCTTCCCCGTACGCGAAATGCGCACTGTGCCTTTTCAGCGGTGTGCCTCACTCCGCGTTGCCACCCGTGACACGGGACGGAGAGGCGACCGGCGCGGCCGATCGGATCGGGCACAGGATGTCGGGTCGGGGGAAGGGACTCCTCCCTAGCGTGGTGAGCACGAAGAGGAAGGAGACCGGGAGTGCTGGAGCGCCTCAACCAGACCCTGGAGTACATCGAGCACCGCCTCGACCAGCAGGTCGACGTGACCGAGGCGGCGCGCATCGCGGCCACCTCGGAATACCACCTGCGCCGGATGTTCTCCGCGCTCGCGGGCATGCCGCTGTCGGAGTACGTACGGCGTCGTCGGCTCACCGTCGCGGGTGCCGAGGTGCTCGCGGGGCGTGAGTCCCTGCTGGAGGTCGCGGTGCGCTACGGATACGGCTCGGGCGAGGCGTTCGCCCGGGCGTTCCGTGCCATGCACGGCATCGGCCCGGGCGAGGCCCGGCGCACCGGCGCCGCGCTCGTCTCCCAACCCCGGTTGGCCTTCCGCCTCACCGTCGAAGGGAACAGCAGCATGCGCTACCGCGTAGTGGACAGGCCGGACTTCAGCGTCGTCGGCCTCAAGGCCCGGGTTCCACTGGTGCACACGGGACCGAACCGGGCGATCGTCGACTTCGTCCGCGGGATCAGCCCGCAGACGCTGGAAGTCCTGGCGGAACTCTCGGACCAGGAGCCGCAGGGCATCGTCGCGGCCTGCGACGACCTCGACCCGAGCCGCGCCGAAGGCACCGAACTCGACTACTACCACGGGGTGATCACGTCAGCGGCCGCCCCGGAGGGCACCACGGCGCTGTCCGTCCCGGCCGGCACCTGGGCGGTCTTCACCACCTCCGGGCCGGCGCCACAGGCCATCCAGGAACTGTGGCGGGACGTGTTCACCCAGTGGTTCCCGTCCAACCCGTACCGCAGCCGCCCCGGCCCCGAGATCCTGCGCACCCGCCTGTCCCCGGACGGCGCCGAAGCCGACGCCGAGCTGTGGCTCCCGGTGGAGCGGGACCAGGGGTGAACACGGCGACGCCCCTGTCGGGGTGAGCCCGTGACCGAGGGCTCCGGGCGGCCGGAGAAGACTGCCCGAAGCACCCGGCGAGCGCCGGCCCGGGAGGAGACCCTCCCGGGCCGGCCCTCGCGAACTCGTGAGCACCGCTCGACCCACGCGGACGAGAACGCATCACCTCGGCGGAGCGGACCCGGAGGACTCGGGCGGCGCCTTGGCCTGTGCCTCTATCCTGCGGTCATGTCGGAGCAGACGGCCGTGCGACGGACCATCGAAGCCCTGTTCACCTCACCGCGCTCATTGTCCGAGGCGGCGGTCGCGCTGCCGAGGAGCACGGGGCTGTACGCCTGGTGGGCGCCGCCGAGTGTCCTCCCGTCGTTCTCCGGGCCGGTGAACTCCGCGGACCCCGAGCGTCGGCTGCTGTACCTCGGCAAGGCCACTCGGCTGCGGAGCCGTATCACGTCGAACCACCTGAGGCGTTCCGGTAGTTCGACGCTGCGACGGACGCTCGCGGGGCTGCTCATGCCCACCGAGGGCTACCGGACGGTGTGGACGGACCGGGTGGTCCTCGTCCCGGAGGACGAGGAGCGTCTCACCGAATGGATGCGCGAACACCTTGCCGTCACGTGGGTCGAGCACCCCGATCCGCTGTCGGTCGAGGGGGAGTTGATCTCCGAGCTGGGGCCGCCGCTCAACGTCGACGGTGCGGGGGAGGGCGCCGCGCTCGACGCGGTGAGGGAGGCGCGGGCTCGGTACTACGCGAGTGCCGGGCCCCGGCCGGCCGCGTAGGTACGCGTCCCCGTATGCGTCGTCCCCGTATGCGTCGTCCCTGTATGCGGCGTCACGTCGTCCGTGGAGCTACTGCCGGCCTTCGGCCTCTGGTCTAGGCGTCCCGTAGACGTATGCGAGGGCGGTGTCCAGGAGGTGGCGCAGTTGGGCCGGTGTCGGGGCGACGGCGGTGGCGAGGAGGGCCTGGGGGTCGGCGAGGGGGGTCAGTACCGCGTGTCCCTCTGCCGGGTCGTCGCCGATGACGTGCGGTTCCCGGGGCGTGTCCAGCTTCGGGTCGACCAGGAGGAGCTGTCCGGTGGCGTGGTGGCTTCCGAGGACGGCGGGGCCGTCCCATGCCGGTGCCGGGCCGCCGTAGGCGGTGTGCTGGTCGAGGAGCGGTCGTCCGCCGCGGCGGACGGTCAGGCGGGTGGTGAGGTGGCCCGGCGGTTCGCCCGAGCGGCCCAGGAGCTGTTCTTCTCGCATGAGCAGGTGGGAGGTGGGGGCGAGGTCGACGGCGAACGTCTGGTGCAGGGTGCTGTCCCGGGTACTGATCAGGGGCTCGGGCAGCCAGTGCAGGGTCGCGTGGTCGCCCACCCTGAACCGCAGGTCGTAGGTGGCCGGGGCGGTGGTGGGACCGCGCAGGGCGATGGTCGCGGCTGCGCCGGTCACCTCCAGCCGGGCGCATGTCCCGGCGGTGATGTCGAGGGCGAGCCGGTCTCCGCCGAGCGGCGCGCTCATCGCGCCGAGTACGCAGACGCGCGCCTGGTCTCCGCGGGCCCGTAGTCGGCGCAGGTGGAAGGGGCCGTCGTTGTGCAGGAGGGGGACCGTCGTGGTGCGGCCGTTGTGGGCGGCCCGGATTCGGGCGGTGGCGGCGACTCCGGACGGGTGCGCCGGGGCGGGACCGGCGAAGCGCCGGCGGTGTGGCGCACCGTCGGATTCGAGGGGTTCGCCGGCCGGCGCCGGGACCACGGTCGCCGTCCGCACGGTGGTGGCGCTCACCGGGTGGTTCCGGCGGTGTGCCAGGCGGCGAGGCAGCCGGTGACCCAGTCGGCGACCGGTCGGACGCCGTCGGTGCCGGTGAGGCTGGTGAAGGCGTACGGCAGGTCCTTGCGCTGCTTGCGGGTGTCGGCCCTCATGGTGTCCAGGTCGACGCCGACGTAGGGGGCGAGATCGGTCTTGTTGACGACGAGGAGGTCGGCGGTGGTGATGCCGGGGCCGCCCTTGCGGGGGATGTCGTCGCCGCTGGCCACGTCGATGACGAAGACCTGGGTGTCGACGAGTCCGCGGGAGAAGGTGGCGGTGAGGTTGTCCCCGCCGGACTCGATGAGGATCAGGTCGAGCGGGTGCAGGGTCTGCTCGAGGTGCTCGACCGCTTCCAGGTTGGCGGAGATGTCGTCGCGGATGGCGGTGTGCGGGCAGGCTCCCGTCTCCACGGCGGTGATCCGCTCGGGCGGCAGTACGGCCTCGCGGCGGAGGAAGGCGGCGTCCTCCTGCGTGTAGATGTCGTTGGTGACCACGGCGATGGAGAGCCGGTCGCGCAGGGTGCGGCACAGTGCGGCCACGGTCGCGGTCTTGCCCGAGCCGACGGGCCCGCCGAAGCCGATGCGCAGGGCGCGGCGGCTGCCGTCGGCGAGCAGCGGTTCGGCGCCGCTGTGGGTGTGGCGGTGCGGCATGGTCACGGGGTGGTCGAGATGCACAGGATGCTCCAGGCAAGGGTCAGGGCGGGGCAGGGGCCGGTCAGGCCGGTCGGGGCCGGTCAGGGCCGGTTGTGGCCGGTCGTGGGTCAGGCCGGTCAGGGCGGTCAGGGCGGGTCAGGCCGGTCAGGAGGCGAAGAGCCGGACGGTCCAGGCGGCGTGCTGTTCACCGGTGATGTCCAGCAGGGGAGCCGAGGCGGCGGGCAGGGCGGCCACCCCCTCCGTCGCCGTCCGCCGCGCCGCGTCGGTCGCGGCCTCGGCGACGGAGTCGAGTTCGTCGGCGAGCCGTGCCAGGACGCCGGTGGCGTCGAACGGGTCGAGGCTCAGCAGACGCACCGCGGCGGTCGCCGGACCGCCCACGCTCTCGTAGGCGGCGGCCTGGGCGGCGTCGAGTGGAGTGAGCCGGGCGGCGCGGGCGGTGACACCGAGCACGACCGGCTGGTGGGCGCCCTGGGGCCGGTGCCGGGCGAGGTGGTCCAGGTCGGCGCTGGGCCAGGTGGCCCGCGCCGCGCGCATCAGTTGACGGCCCAGGCGGCGTGCGGTGCGGCGCAACGCCGGTACGGGGGTGCGGGTGTCGGCGGCTTCGTCCAGGGCGAGGGCGTCGTAGCCGTCGGCGGCGGCCGCGGCGAGGCCGGCCGCGACCAGTCCGGCGGTGTGCAGCCGGCCCCGGCAGAACGCCTCCAGGCTCGCGGTGTCGTGGACCCGGCCGGAGGCGACGGCGGCCTCCATCCCGCCGGAATGGGCGTGCCCGCCGGCGGGGAAGCGGCCGTCGGCCAGGACGAGCAGGGCAGTGCGGCTCATGGGGCGGCGGGACCGCCTTTCGTGAGGAGGTGCCGGGTCGGCCGTGCGGGCGCGCGCCACGACCCGGCCGAGACGGTCAGAACAGGAAGTACCGCTGCGCCAGGGGCAGCTCGGTGGCGTAGTTCCGTCCGACTTCCTGCCCGTCGACCGTGGTGCGGACGTCGGAGGTGGTGGCGCCGCCGATGGTGACGTCGAAGGTGTCGGGGTCGATGTCGATCTTCGGAACGCCGTTGTTGTGGACCATGTCGGCCTTGGTGACCCCCCGCGTGGAGCGGATCGCGCGCAGGGGCTTGAGCAGCCCGGTCCGGGAGAGTTCGCCGTCGAGGGCGGCCTCGGCCACGAAGTTGAAGGAGTTCGACGCCGGGGCGCGGCCCTGGAAGCCCCAGACGGGACGCGGGAGGTAGGGCTGGGGGGTGGGGATGGAGGCGTTGGCGTCGCCGATCTGGGCGTAGGAGATCTGGCCGCCCTTGATGACCATGTGCGGCTTGACGCCGAAGAACTTCGGCTCCCACAGCACCAGGTCGGCGAGTTTGCCGGTCTCGACGGAGCCGACCTCATGGTCGATGCCGTGGGTGATGGCCGGGTTGATCGTGTACTTGGCGACGTAGCGGCGGGCACGGAAGTTGTCCGCGTGCGCGTCGTCCTCGCGCAGGTGGCCGTAGCGGGACTTCATGACGTGCGCGGTCTGCCAGGTCCGCATGATCATCTCGCCGATGCGGCCCATGGCCTGGGCGTCGGAGGACATCATCGAGATGGCGCCCATGTCGTGCAGCAGGTCCTCGGCTGCCATGGTGGACGGCCGGATCCGGGAGTCGGCGAACGCCATGTCCGCCTCGACCTCCGGATTGAGGTGATGGCACACGATCATCATGTCGACGTGCTCCTTGACGGTGTTGACCGTGAAGGGCCGGGTCGGGTTCGTCGACGCGGGCAGCACGTTGGGCTTGCCGGCGAGGCTGATCATGTCGGGGGCGTGGCCGCCGCCGGCGCCCTCGATGTGGAAGATGTGCAGGCTGCGGTACTTGGCCTTCTTGGACTTGCGGTCCTCCTTGGTCGCGGCGAAGGTGCTCTGCACGAAGCCGGCCTCGTTCAGCGAGTCGGCGTGCAGTGCGACCTGCACACCGGTCTCGTCGCACACGGTCAGCGCGGCGTCGATCACCGCCGGGGTGGCGCCCCAGTCCTCGTGGATCTTCAAGCCGAGGGCGCCGGCCGCGACCTGGTCGTGCAGCGCCTTCTTCGAGACGGTGCTGCCCTTGGCGAGCAGGCCGATGTTCACCGGGAAGGAGTCCAGCGCTTCGAAGGTCCGCTGGATGTGCCACTTGCCCGGCGTCACGGTGGTGGCCGTGCTGCCCTCGGCCGGGCCGGTGCCGCCGCCGATCAGTGTCGTCACGCCCGACGCCACCGCCTCGTGGATCTGGTTCGGGCAGAGGAAGTGCACGTGGGTGTCGACGCCGCCCGCGGTCAGGATGCGGCCCTTGCCGGAGATCACCTCCGTCTCGGGGCCCACGACGAAGTCCGAGGCACGCGGATCGTCATTGGGGCGGGGCGTCATGGTCTCCGGGTTGTACGCCTTGCCGATGGCCCGGATGCGGCCGTCGCGCAGCCCGACATCGGCCTTGACCACCCCCCAGTGGTCCAGGATCAGCGCACCGGTGATCACGGTGTCCACCGGCTCGCGGGGGTCGTCACGCGGGATGTGCGACTGGCCCATCGACTCACGGATCACCTTGCCGCCGCCGAAGACCATCTCGTCGCCGCTGCGCCCCGGGCCACCGCACCAGTCCGCGTCGATGCGCAGGACGAGATTGGTGTCGGCGAGCCGTACCCGGTCGCCGGCGGTCGGACCGTACAGGTCGGCGTAGCGGGAACGCAGCAGCGGATCCCAGGGCTTGTCCTTCTCAGCCTTGCTCGGCATCGAGGTGCTTCTCCTCTTCGCTCTTGTCGGCCTGGAGCCCGTGGACGATCCGCTCGCCGGCGATCGGCACCAGCATCACGGTGCGCTTGTCACCGGGCTCGAACCGTTCGGAGGTGCCGGACGGGATGTGCAGCCGCATTCCGTGGGCCGCCTCACGGCGGAACTTGAGTCCCTCGTTGGCCTCGGCGAAGTGGAAGTGGGAACCCACCTGGACCGGGCGGTCCTTGGGATTGCGCACGACCAGCGGCACGGGCGTCGCCCCGTCGTTGAAGGCCACCCGGTGTTCGTCCTCGTCCGGCAGCAGTTCCGGCTTGCCGGGATGGACGTCCACCTTGGTGGACGCCTCGTCGAACGGATCGCTGATGGTCACCAGCTTCGTGCCGTCCGGGAACGTCGCCTCGACCTGGACGTTGTCGACCATCTCCGGCACGCCGTCCATCACCTCGCTGCGCTGCAGCACATGGCGCCCGGACTCCATCACCGCGTCGACCGTCGCCCCGGCCCGCGCCTCCTCGAAGACATGCGCGGTCAACAACGCCATGACCTCGGGATAGTTCAACAGCAGACCGCGCTCACGCCGCCGCTGGGCGACATCGGCCGCCACGTGGATCAACAGACGCTCCTGCTCATGCGGAGTCAGGTGCATGCGGCTCCCCCTCTCCTGTTTTCTCCTGTTTCCGTCACTTCACCCGTGCGGCAAGCACCACGAAGCGGAAGGCAGATACCGAAGATGCCGCCCGTCGTACCTGCCGCAGACCGATCCTGGGAGAGGGGAGAACCCAGGGGCGGCGAAACGGACCGGTCGGCCCTGATGGAGTGAACCGGGGGCATAGGGCGCATGTGGGGCGCGACGCCCGCGTGCAGGGTGGAGAGACTCCGGCGGCTTCCGTGAGTACGACTCCCTGAGGGAACTGCACCGCGCCTCGCGTCACTCCGCCATCGCCGCGCTGCCAGGTGTACTGGGTCTCGCGGTCACCGTGCAGGCGGTGTTCACCGCGCTGCTCGCACTCGGCGCGTACCTCGCCCTCGGCGGGGGCATCGGCGCGGCCGAGGTGCTCGCGGTCCTGGTGCTCGCCGCCCGCTGCGCCGACCCGCTGCTGTCCCTCACCGAAATGATGTGGTGGCATCCGCGCCGCCCGCGCCGAACTCACCCGCCTCGACGACGTCCTCCACACCGAGCCGCTGCCGGAGCCTCACGCGCCGCGCGAACCGGCCGGTCACGACATCGTGTTCGACGCGGTCACGCTCGATCTGGCACGAATCTGGCACGGTCGCGGACTGTCGTTGAGCGTCAGTGTGCCCTGAGATGATGCGCCGCCGGTACTAGGCTGCGTCCCAACCGAAGCGCCCTTCCAGACCATCAGGGCTGAGGTAGGCAAACCCGGCGCCGTGTCCGAAGTTGAGGAAGTACGGCCCGGTGTCGCCGGTGCAGACCAAGGCGAAGAAGAACCGCCACGGTGCCTCGACGCCGGCCCACATCCGGTGGTCCGCTCTTCCTCCGATGTAGTTGTCCACATCGAAGCACCCATCCTTCTCCAGGTACCGCTCCTGCTCCTCCGGGACCGGCCGCATTTCGATCCGGAACTCCACCGGTACCTGCTCGTCCTCGGCGTCGAACGCGAAGAGTGATCGCCCCCTGGTCCCGGCTGGTCCGACGGTGGCGAACCCGGGTATCCGCCCGCCGGGCTGGATGAGCAGCACGGACTCTCCGTCCTCAGGGTCCATGCCGCCGGTCTCGTAGTCCTCGTACGACAGGAACAAGTACGCCATGCGGAGCTCGTCGTCGGGCTCGACGGGGACCGGGATCTGCCCGATGAAGTCGAGCGGCTCACCTGTGCGGGGGTTCAGGGGCCAGCAGGGCTCCTCCAGCCATACGGGGTCGCCACCCAGCTTGGCGACGGGCTCGGTGATGGCGTCGTCGACCGGGTGCATGCACATCTCCACGCGAGGGAGGTACCCCGCGTCGTGAGGGCCGGCGGCCCCCTCAACTGGCTGCGGAAACATGTTCGGACTGTAGACGCCGGCGCTGACAGCTTCGGTAGCCGCAGTTAGCGCTCGTTGCTTTCCGAAGACGTTTCCGGATCTTGCGCTCCGCCCTATCCCGCCAGCTACCCAATCCCGGAGCCTGAGCGCCCCCGCCGGAGGCATCGCCTTGAGCCGCACCCGCGTCCGTCCTCGGCCGCATCGTGGGTTCGTCACCCATCACCCCGAGCTGTCAGGCGTGCGGCCGACGGCCGGGCGGCTGTAGAGGCGAACCCGGCCCGCTCGCCGACCGGTTGGCCCGGCGTGCCGTGCAACCGCGAGGGCCGGCCGACCGAGATGATCACGAAGGGCACCAGCAGGCGCCGCGAGCAAGCACCGGAAGGCGACGGCGGATTGAAGCCGGCCGGTCCGGGGCCGGCTTCCGTGGTTCAGACGGGGGTGCTCTCGTCGGGGACGAAGGGGTCTCCGTGGCCGGGGACGATCAGGGCGGGCTTGAGGGCGAGGATCTTGCGGCGGGAGGCGCGCAGGCCCTCGTGGTCGTCGGAGGTGGGATCTTCGGCGGGGCCGTGGACGCTCCACCAGGCGTGGGTAAGGACGACGGTCCCTTCGGCGGTTTCCGCGACGGTGGAGATGTCCTGGGGAGTGTGGCCAGGCGTTTCCATCAGGCGGATCGAGGGGGAGAGCTGGTACCCGTCGGCGGGACGGTCGTACCAGAGGTGGTTGTGGTAGGCGGCCCAGACGTCGTGGGCGCGCGCGTTGGGGAACAGGGCGGCGTTGAGGGTGTGGTCTGGGTGGTGGTGGCTGAAGACCACGTCGGTCACCTGTTCGGGGCTTACGCCGGCGGCGGCGAGCGGGTCCAGGATGAGTTTGCGGTCCTCGACCATGCCGGGGTCGACGACGACGATCGTGTCGCCGTCGCGCAGGAGGCAGACGGTCGAGGCGACGTGCCACGGCTTCTCGCGGCCGTCGCGGTCCGCGTTGCGTGCGTCGAGGCTGTCGTAACCGGTGGTCAGCAGGGTGAATGTGGCCGTCATGAGAGGCGATGGTCCTTCGTTGATCGTGGGGAACGACCGGATGGAGGGCGAGTTGGGCCGTCCATGCCGGGGGCTTGAGGGCGTGCGAAACCGCGCCCCGGCGCGGGTCCGGTGAACCGGCGGCGGGGCGGGGGTGGCTCGACTCAGTCGGTGGTGGTCTGCGTGCGGCGGGCGTAGGCGCGGGCGGCGCGGGCGCGGTCGCCGCAGCGCACCGAGCACCAGTGGCGGCGTCCCGCGCGGAGCAGGTAGCGGTTGCAGGGGGTGGAGGGGCAGGCCGTCAGCCGTTCGGCGTCGGGTCCGGTGAGCAGGTCGGCGGCGTCGGCGGCGAGGATGCCGAGGGCCTGGTCGACGATCTGGTCGATGGGGTGCGGGGCGGTGCGGTGCATGCCGCGGACCGAGTCCCAGCCGAGCGGGGAGGCGGTGGGCACTCGCGTGAGGGCGTCGTTGACGGCCGCCAGCGCGGTGGCGGGAGCCGGATGCCCGCCGACCTGGGCGGCGAGCAGGGCGCGTACCTGCTCGCGCAGGGAGCGCAGACGTGCCGCGCAGATCTCCTGCATGCCGGCGTCCGCGGGGGCCAGGTTGTGGTCCACCAGCCACTGGTTGGCGCCGGAGGGCGTGCCCAGCGCATCGAGGAACTGGCCGCCCGGCAGGGCGATGGCGCTGTTGGCCAGGTCGAGGGCGGGGTATTGCTCAGCGCCCGGTGCCGGGGGCAGCCCCGGGCCGACTGCATCAACGGTGGCGGTATCGGTCTCACTCACATACCTCACGCTACAGCTTGCTTCTATCCGTGACAAACGCCTATGGTCACGGATGTAAGCCAATCTATCCGTGAGGTGATTTCGTCATGGCAGCAACCGGCACGTCCAGCGAGCAGGTCCCCATCCGTGTCTTCGGCGGTCCGACCGCCCTCATCGAGTACGGCGGGCTGCGGTTCCTGACCGACCCGACCTTCGACGCCCCCCGGCACCTACCCCTCCGGCCTGGCCAAGACCGCGCCCGCCTCCGCCACGCCCGCTGATCTGGGCCGTATCGATGTGGTGCTGCTGTCGCACGACGAGCACGACGACAACCTCGACGCCTCGGGCCGGGCCCTGCTCACCGATGTCCCCCTGACTCTGACCACGCCCAGTGGCGCGGGCCGGCTGGGCGGCACCGCACGCCCTTTGAAGGACTGGGAGTCCATCGAGCTCGACCGCCCCGGTGGCGGCACGGTCACCGTCACCGGCGTCCCGGCCCTGCACGGGCCCGGGGCACGCGCGGACCTCGAACCCGTTGTCGGCGAGGTCGTCGGTTTCGTCCTGAGCGGTGACGGCCTGCCCACCGTCTACGTCAGCGGCGACAACGCCCAGCTCTCCCTGGTCCGTGAGATCGCCGACCGGTCGGGCCCGGTGGACACCGCCGTACTGTTCGCCGGCGCGGTCCGCACTCCTGTCCTGGACCGCGCGCTGCTCACGCTCGACAGCGCTCAGGCCGCCGAGGCCGCCCGCATCCTGGGCGCCCGCCGGATCGTGCCGGTCCACTTCGACAGCTGGGCCCACTTCACCGAGGGCCGCGAGCAGCTCGTGGACGCCTTCACCACCGCCGGACTGATCGACCGCGTCGAACTGGCCTGACACCGAACGCCCTGGCCCCGCGGTGCATCACGCGCGCACCGCGGCGGTCCTTTCGCCGGCCCGGCCACTCGCGCCAGGCCGACGCACCGCAGAAGGAATCCCCGTGAACGACCCGATCAGGGGCACGGCGCGCGGCTCCGCTCCCGCGCCGCTGTCCGTCCTCGACACCGCCCTGGCCGGCCGCGGCGTCAGCGCCGCCGACGCCCTGTCCGGCAGCATCGCACTGGCCGAACTCGCCGAGAGGCGCGGTTTCACCCGCTACTGGGTGACCGAACACCACTCCATGCCCGGCGTCTCGTCCTCCAGCCCCGCCGTCCTGCTGGCCCGGCTGACCGCCCACACCACGCGGCTGCGGCTCGGGGCGGGCGGAGTGATGCTGCCCAACCACCCCCCACTGATCGTCGCCGAGCAGTACGGCCTGCTCCAGGCCCTCGCTCCGGACCGGATCGACCTCGGTCTGGGCCGCGCCCCGGGCACCAACCAGGCCACCGCCGCCGCCCTGCGACGAGGCCGCTCCGACGACGACTTCCCGCAACAGGTCGTCGAGCTGCTGCGCTTCCTCGACGACGACTTCCCCGAAGAGCACCCCTACCGCGAGCGCGTCTACGCCGTGCCCGGACCGGGACAGGACAAGGAGAACGGTCTTCCGCAGACGACCGGCCGCCCCTCGGTCTGGCTGCTGGGATCCTCCGGATACTCCGCCCAGCTCGCCGCCCGCCTGGGCCTGCCCTTCGCCTTCGCCGCGCACTTCTCTCCCGATCACGTCGCCGGTGCGCTCCGGCTCTACCGCGACCGGTTCACCCCCTCGGCCGTCCTCACCGAGCCGTACGCACTGGCCAGCTTCGCCGTCATGGCCGCCGACGACGAGCACGAGGCCCTGCGCCAGACACGCAGCTACGCCCACAGCATGATGCGCATGCTCCACGGCAAGTCCTACCTCGTGCCCACGGCCGACGAGGCGGCTTCCTACCCCTACACCGCCTCGGAGCAGCTGGTTCTCGACCGCTGGACCAACACCGTCCTGCACGGCACGCCCGACCGGGTCACCGTGCACCTCGACCGCCTGCACGAGGCCGCTCGGCCCGACGAAATCATGATCGCCAGTGTGGGCCACACCCCTCAGGCGCTCCTGCGCTCGACCGAACTGATCGCCGACGCCTACACCCTGCCGAGCACACCGGTCCCCGTGTCCGCTCGCTGACGGCCCCGGGCAGCTCGCACGGGCCACCTGGCTCGCAGCCGGACAGGACCACGTAAGGCACCCCAACACCACGCCCGCCCACAACCATTGGGCTTGTAACGGAGACACCATGCCCCACACCGCGACTACGCCACCCAGCGTGTCGGCAGACGCCCCACCGGCCACTCCCGGCCCTTCGCTCCCCGAGACGCAAAAGCGCATCCTGGTCATCCTGCTGGCGTCCCAGATCCTCAGCGGCGTAGGACTCGCGGCCGGCGTCACCGTCGCCGCCCTGCTGGCTCAGGACATGCTCCACTCCACCACTCTGGCCGGGCTGCCCAGCGCCCTGCTCACCGCAGGCTCCGCCCTCGCCGCCGTCACGATCGGCCGCGTCTCGCAGACCCGCGGGCGCCGCCCCGGCCTGGCCGCCGGCTACCTCGCAGGCGCTCTCGGCGGTGCCGGAGTCGTCGTCGCCGCCGCCCTCGACAACCCCGCCCTGCTGTTCATCTCCCTCTTCCTCTACGGCGCTGGAACCGCCGCCAATCTCCAGGCCCGCTACGCCGGAGCCGACCTCGCCGCCCCGCGTCACCGCGCCCGCGCCCTGTCCACCGTCCTGGTCGCCACCACGCTGGGCGGCGTCGTCGGCCCCAACCTGACCGACCCCGCCGGACACCTCGCCACCGCCCTTGCACTGCCCCCGCTGAGCGGCCTGTTCCTCGTCTCCAGCGCGGCGTTCGCCCTGGCCGCACTGACGCTCCTGATCTGGCTGCGTCCCGACCCCCTCATGCTCGCCCGCACCCTCCCCGCCGAGCCGGAGGGACCGGAGCGCACCGGCACAGGACCGGCGCCCCACGTCCAGCAGCCCGCCACACACCGCCGCCCCGGCCTGCCGCTGGGGGTAGTGGTGATGGTCCTCAGCCAGCTCGTCATGGTCGCGATCATGACGATGACCCCCGTGCACATGCACGACCACGGCCACGGCACCGCCGCCTCCGGCCTCGTCATAGCCCTCCACGTCGGCGCGATGTACCTGCCCTCACCCCTGACCGGAGCACTCACCGACCGCTACGGCCCCACCGTGACGGCCGCCGCCTCCGGACTGACCCTGTTGGCTGCCGGCATCCTCGCCGCCGCCGCGCCGGCCGACTCCGTCCTCCTGCTCACCGTCGCTCTCATCCTGCTCGGCATCGGATGGAACTTCGGCCTCGTCAGTGGCACCACCATCATCACGAACGCCGTCCCCCTGGCCACGCGAGCCAAGACCCAAGGCATGGTCGACGTCGCCATCGCCATTGCCGGCGCCACCGGCGGCATGACCTCCGGGATCGTCGTCGCAGCGGCCAGCTACCCCTTCCTCGCCCTCACCGGCGCCGCCTTCGCCCTCGCCCTCCTCCCCGCAGTCATCGTCACCGCCCAGAAAACCCCGCCCCGTACACCGTCCTCGGAACGCTGACAGACCAGCGCCGACCGTCAGCCCCCCAGTCACTCCGCAGCGACTGAAACGCCAGACGCACGAAGGCTCCTCGCCGTGGCGCCCGCCCCCCACACGGGCCTGGGGGCAGGGAGGCAACGAGGACAGAGACACGTTGCCCCTGCAACAAGGGCAGGTTCCGCACGTGGAAGACATGGGCGTCCGAGATAGCGCCGTCCCGGGCCCGGTCGATGGCGTCGGCGGCCGCATGGCCGGCCAGCCGCTCGATCTCCTCCGGAACCTCCCGTTGGTCCAGCACGCAGAGCCTGCCGTCGACGAGCTGGGTGGTCACCTTCCAGCCGAGACGTCCTCCGGCCTCCCGAGCGGCTCGCCGGACATCCTTGAGCTCACCCATCTCCGTGAGATCGTCGCGGCCCAGGATCAGCTGACCGTAGTAACCCTCGTACTGCGGCTTCAGGCCGGCCCGCATCAACGTCTCAAGCCGGTCCACCAGCTTCCCGTGCCGGCGCCGGGCCAGTCCGTCCTTCGCGGGCATAGCGCACAGCTCCCCACCTCTGCCCGCAGCCCGTGTGTGCCATATATGTGCTGCGAGTGCGAAGGCCCTCCCGTCCGACGGACGGAAGGGCCTCTGACCAGGTGCGCTGAGGCTGCTGGCGGTGACTGGTGCGACGGACGGCCGGACGGAGACGCTGGCGTGCCTTCCCGTCCGGTGTCGTTGATGTCAGCGGTGGATGTCAGGATCTGCCTGGCCCGTGGTTCCGTGTGGGCCGGCCGTCATCACGGGTACCGGGACCGGGCGGGAACCGTTGGCCAGTGACTCCGCGCCGGCCACACCGACCAGTGACGCGGCCACGGCGGGTCGTACCGGTACCAGCGGTGGCTCTCCGTGCTCCATCGTGGCCCGGAAGGCGCGCAGTACTCGTACGGTGCCCTCGGCCCCGCGTGCCACAGGTTCCCCGGCGAGGGTGAAGGGCGGAGGGGTGCGTTCCTCCTCGCGTGTGTGGCCCTCCGGGGCCGCCCAGCCCTCCGTTCTGACACGGACCGACCAGGCCCGTTCGCCGGCGGCCCGGACGGACTCGGCCAGCGCCTTGGTACCGCGTACGGAGATCCAGCTCCAGTGACTGTCGGGCTCGCCCTGGAGGAACCCGTGCCGGGTGAGGGCCAGCGCCCCGCTGGACAACCGGACCGCCATGACGACCGCGGCGCGTGGGTCCGCCTCGTCCGCCGGGAACGCCGACACTTCCACCGGCCAGGCGTCCGTGAGGGCCAGCACCGGCGAGAGGGCGTGCGTGCAGTACGCCGTGGGAGCGATGCGCCCGCGCCAGTGCGCCGGATCGCCGATCAGGCCCGCGACCTCGGCCGGGGACATGCCGTGCAGATAGTCCGCTTCGATCAGGCTGATCCGGCCCAGCTCCCCGGCCTCGATCGCCTGCCGGATGAGACGGACGTGCGGATGGGCCACGTAGTTCTCGGCGAAGGAATAGGTCGCGGACGACCTGTCCGCCGCCGCGATGAGCCGCTCCCCCTCCGCAGCGTCCACGCACGCCGCCGACTCGGACAGCACGTGCACCCCACGGTCCAGGAACGCGATGGCCAACGGCGCGTGCTCGTCGAAGTCGTTGGCCAGGACGACCCCGTCAAGACGGTGCTCCAGCAGCTCCTGCCACCGTTCCACCAGCACCGCGCCGGGCAACTGCGCCCCCGCCACGGCACGGCGTTCGGGATCGCGGTCACATGCCGCCACGACCTCCATGCCCACCCTGCGGCTCCAGTCCGCCAGGTGAAGCCCCATCCTGAGCCCTACCACTCCTACCCGCATACAGACATCCTCTTCCGAACTACCGCTCCTTCACAGCTGATTTCCCACCGTGAGAACGCAGCAGGTGGAGGCACCGACCCAGGCGCACATCCCGGACACGACGAAGGGCCGGCCCGGGAGGAAACCCCCTCCTGAGCTGGCCCTTCTCTCTTGTGCCCCCGGCAGGATTCGAACCTGCGACACCCGCTTTAGGAGTGGGATTGGATCCTTGCCGGGGGGTGCTCGACGCTGCTATCTGGCACTTTTTCTCCTGGTCAGCGTCACGACCGCTGAGTGCTCGACCCTGCTTATGACGGCCCGTGCTGGACGGTCCGCTCACGCATCGCGCACGCACGAAGCCAGCAGCCTGAGGCAAGGTGCAGCACGAGTGTCGTCGAGAACGAGGCCAGACTGGCTCACTCAGGCGGGCGAGACGCCCGACCCTTCGGTACCAAGTTTTCTCAGCGACGGGTGAAAACTTCTCGGCGTCGCTCGAATCCTGGTTCAGCCGCCGCCTGTCGAAACTAACCAAGGATCGGCGGACGAACGGTGACTCACCTCGCGATCTTCTGATGATCTTGACCTTCATCGAGGGCCAGGAGGGGAGGGTGAGTCAGGTGGAGGACTGGGCTGAGATCCGTCGGCTGCCTGGGGCGAGGAGATGCCGCTCGCTGTAGCGGACGGCCGCAGGGCTAGCGAGCGTCGATGTAGCGGCTGGCCAGGTAGGCGAGACTCTCGAGGCATCCGCAGAGGAGGCTCCCGCGCCGCCGTGATGGCGACGCGGGAGACCACTCTTATGGCGTGGCCAAGGTTTCCGGCCGGCGGATCACTGCCGAGATGCCGCGGATACCCACTGCAGACCCGTTCTCGTGCCGACACGCGCCACCAATCCGCAGGGCACTGTCTTCGGGGCTCTGCGGGACCTGGGCGTGCTCGTCGTCCACGATCAGCTCGGCGAGGACCTGACCCTTCAAACGGTCTCCCCGAGCCGCGGAGACGGCGGTGTTGTCTTGGCAGCGGTCTGCCACGCGCCGCCAGCGGTCGGCGGAATCTGGATCACCGCTCCACATCCACAGACCTGCGGCGGCCCGTGCCACCAGGGCCATGAACTCGGTTCCGCCCACGTGGACCGAGCGTGCCTGCTTCGAGCCCGGCGACCCGGCCCACGCGTAGTCACCGATGACCGCTTCGAGGGGACCGTCCTTCCCATCGAAGATCAGGAGGCCAGCACCGCTACCTGTTGGCTCCTTGGCTGGTCTCACGAGATCTCGGCCCAGACGTTGCGCAGCGTGGTAGCCGATCCGGTTCAGTAGGTTGACGATGTCCTGCGGGGTGGTTCCCTCGTCTGTGTCGCCGTAGAGGACATCCACGCGCACCCCGCGCGACACCGCAGCCTGGATCGCGCCGCCGAGCTTCGACAGGCTCTCCACATTCACCGTGGGCGAGGCGATCAGGACGTGGTTCGCCGCTGTGGCCAGTGCTTCGGTGATCAGGAGTTGGTGGGACTCCTCACCGGACACCTCCGAGAACAAGGCTGCTTCGATCGATTGTTCCGTGAAATCGTCACCGCCGTTCCCGAACGGATCGGCTTCGTCCAACCAGGGGAAAGAGACGTCTGTCTGGGGGAGCGCTGGGGCCCCGACCGCGGAGGCCGGGGACCTCCGCCCCGTGAGGCTTAGGGGTGTCGGGCGGCGCGTTTGGCCAGTGGCGGGCGGCGCAGCCGGTACCAGGGGTGGTTCCTTCCCGACGGTCTGCGGCGTCGGCTGGAGGTTCGGGGCTGCCTCCAGTTCCTCCTGCTTGGTCTGTGCCACCCCCAGGATCTCGGCCGACAGAGCTTGGTGCCAGCCCCGGGGGAGCCCCGTGATGGCCCGGTCGGCGAGGTCGACGCGCACGGGGAGGTAGCGATCGACCGTCACGAGCCTGGGCCGTCCGATGCTACGCACCCACTCGCCGCTGGCTCGGGGCAGTAGCTTCTGGATCTGGGACTCGTCCAGCGCGTTGCGCACGATACGCAAGGGAGTAGACGGGTTGAGATCCGGTCGCGCCTCCTGCTTCGAGACGGTCAGCACTTCACCACGCCTAGCTAGCTGACCTGCCGTGCGATCGAAGACCAGCGTGCAGGGCGCGGCCGGAGCCACGACGACCGATGCCGGATCCTTCCCGGACGAGCACGCCTGCTGCCCTTCGTCGGTGAGTACGAAAGTAGCCTCCCGGCCGCTGGTGACGGCGACCCATCCTGCACCGACCAGGGTCACTACAGCTTCCACCATCAGCCGTTCGTGGACCCGGAAAGTCTCGCACAGCGAGGTGAGGGTCGCGCCCTGGTGGGGGGCGACACCGGCCCGTGCGGCAATCTCCTCCAGAACCCGCCGCTCCAGACGGCTGTATGGGCGGCCCCGGGCCACACTGAAGTTGACGCTGAACATGCTCACAGGTACGAGGACGATCACGAGTGCTCCCTGAGATCAGCCGGGATACGTACAGCCCTGCCGTCCAGGAACCATTCGTCGAGCAGGGTGATGATCTTCTTGAAGGACCACAGGGGCTGGGACTCGTCCTCGAGACGTACTGCCTGCACTTGGTGGAGGAAGAAGTCCCAGGACCCGACGAGGATCAGCAGGCGCTCCGCCCGCGAGAGGAGCACGTTCATCCGGCCTGGGTCGTCGAGGAACCCCAGGCCGTGGCCAATCTCCTTCTCGTTGTTGCGGACCAGGCTGATGGCGACGACGTCCGCCTGGTTGCCCTGGAAGGAGTCGACGGTGTGGGCGGGGAACCGGTTGCCGTCGATCGCTTCGGCTTTGAGGCCGAGCTGGACTTGTAGCCCGGCAGGCAGGGGAGTATCCCGCAACTGCCGGCTGAGCAGGCTCACCTGCCGGGAGTATGGAGCCAACACCGCGAGCTTGCCCTGACACCCGCCGTCCGGTCCCAGGGCCCGGAGGAAGTTGGCAAGCGCGCGAGCCTCTGCCGGATTGGTGTACTTCGACTGGCCGCTGTTCGGACCAACCTCATGAGTAGCGGCATCGTTGCGGCACCACGGCACGTCGAGCCAGACCAGGGCACAGTCACGGATACCGCTCGGGGTGCGGAAACCGTGACGCACTCGCTCGACTGGTTCGCCTTCCTTGTTCAGGGTGCGGTTCATCAGTCGCCCCTGGTAGTACGCCTCGGAGATCAACTGGCCGATGTCCGGGTGCATGCGATGCTGGCCGATCAACTGCCCCGCGGATGCCCCCTTCGCCTCAGTGTCAGTGACAAGGCGGTCCGCACCCGTGGCCACGGCGCAGTACTCGTACAGACGGTGGAAGGTTTTCAGCCATTCCTTGGCGTACTCGCGAAACTCGTCCCGGTCTCCCTGGCTGCGGCGCTCCCACGAGTCGAGCCATTCCTGATCGAGCATGCCGGACGCCCGGATTTTGAGGCGGCCAAGGGTGTGCGCCACCGGGTCCAGCTTGTCGATTCCTTTGTGGTAGTCCTCGTACCGGTAGGGATCCAGCTGCTTGTGGTCACCGATCAGCAGCCAGCGATGACCTGCCTGCAGTGGCAGCGCGAGGTCGAACGCGTGCGCCTTGCCCGCCTCCTCGACGATCGACCAGTCGAACGCCTGACCAGCGGCGAGGGCGACCAGGTCACCGGCGCTGGTGGTGCAGTACGTGAGGTTCGCGCCGCGTTTGACCAGCTCGACGAAGTCCGACGAACGGGGGCCAAGATCCCCCTGCTCCTGCATCATATTGATCTCACTGACCATGGCCTTCGCGTCCTCCAGCCAGGCGAGCTGCACCTCGCTGGGCGAACTCATGGCTTCAAGCTGGAAGATGCTGCGCTGGAGCACCTGCCTGGCCACGCCCTCAACACCGTCCTCCGGCAGGGTGGTCCCGGCTTTGTGCGGACCCCGCAGCCGGATTTGCAGCGGCCTTTCATCTTCGGGTACGCCCTGGAACGCCTCACCCACCTTCGACCTGAGTACGTCGACGGCTCCGTGGGCCTGGGCCGTGACCAGCACCTGGACGACGGGATCCTCCGTAACGATCTCGCGCAGCAGCCAGGCGACGAGGGTGGTCTTGCCCGTGCCGGGGGGCCCTTGTAGCGTGTAGATGGGCCGTACCCGGAGGATGTCCTCGATGCTGGCCCGTTTGGGCTCGTCGACCCGTTCGTGGTCGAGTTCGACGGGAAGCTCGGAGGCGCCTGTGTCCATGCGGACATGGCTCGGGGTGGCCAGCGAGCGCAGGAGGTACCCGTGCTGGTCGAGGGCGTCGATGGCCTTCTTACGACGCCGGAACAGACTGATCTGCCCAGGCATGCCGGCGCTGCGGAGGAATCCCTCCTTCTCCAGCTTCACCCGACCTTTGCTCAGGCCCGGGCGGCTGAGTGTGATGCACTCGGTCGCCTGGTCCATGGCGTCGACCTGCCATACGTTGCCGTCGTCGTCGGACTGGGGGTCCCGGGGCGGGAGCTTCAGGCGGGCTCCGTCGCGGGCTCCCGACAGGATGACCTTGCGATCGCTGCCCCTTACCTCCTTTTGCAGGAAATCGATCAAGTCCACGCGGAACGGCTCGAAGACTTCGTATCCTTCGGGGCGTGCGCGCTCCTTGACGACGGCCCACTCCACGCCGTCCTTCAGCCACGGGTCGCGGACGACTTCGTACGGGAAGATCTGTGAGTCGAGGAGGAGTAGTTCGATCTGGTTGCTCACGCGGACGAACTCGTGGAAGCGGCTGAGCTCGCGTGAGACCTGCGCACTGCGGTCGATTTTCGGTAGTGCGAGCTCCCACGTTGTGGCGTTCTGCGCGATCGTACGGTCGCGGGCCACCTCGTCCCTTGCGTAGGCGAACACGCGGCCAGGTGGGAGTTCGCGGAAGCTGTCGTCGCCCTCGCTGTAGAGCAGTGGCTGGGCGGACCGGCAGTCCGCGACCTGCCAACTGGACGTGCCGTCCTTCCCCCGGTGCGCTGTGATCTTCAGGCTGAGCCTGCCGCCAACGAGGATGAAGTATGGCCGGTTAGGGACGGCGTATAGAAGGGGCTTCTGCAGGTCCTGGCGGACGAACTCGCATGCCTCCTTGCGGTGGATCGGATCACCGGGGACAAAGGTCCCCATGGTGTCGAGGCGCAGGTGGTCACGCAGCCCGCTGTCCATCAGGTGATCGATGAACTCCGGCCGCCGCAGATCTAGGGCTAGGACGTATTGAGCGTCCTCCTGCTGGGTCCGCAGGGGGTTCGCCAGGGCCCGCGTGATGTCCTGGATCCGGCCGATGATGTCGTACGGCGCGGTCAGGCGCTCTAGCGGGTCTTCGGCGACAAGGTCAAGCAGCAGCTTGCGTTCGGCCTCAGTCAGCTCGTGCTTGGCGGTGTCGATGGTTTTGAGTACCCGTGCGTGACGCTCGGGCGGGGGATTGTTGGTGAAGCGTTCAAGGTCGAGGAGCAACCGCGCGCAGAGAATGCCGAAGGCGAACCAGTCGTCGTCCTGACGCCAGGCAGTCATGCCTCCGGCAGTGCGCTCCGGTGGGACCGGCCAGCCGTCAGGAGGCTGGGTCCCCACCGGACGGCCTAGTTTGACGGACCATTCAAATCCGCCGAGCCGAAGGGATTCAGCACCGAGGTCCTCGTCGAAGAAGAGAGAGTCGAGGTCCACGCCCCGGTGCAGGACCTGTCGCTCGTGCAGGAGGTTCAGCCCAGTAGCGACGCGCCGTAAACCGCTCCACAGCTGTTCGCGTGCGGCAGTCCCGCGGTTCGAGAGCCATGGGTAGCGGGCGCGGTGCTGCAACGCGTCGGCGACGCGCTTGTAGCCCGGTGCCTCCAGGACCATGACGAAGCACTGGTGGTCCCGGTCGAGGCCGGCGTCCTTGAGTACGACCAGTGCGTCGTCCGATCTCGGGCTGCTCGCGACCTTGTACAGGGTGCGCAGTTCCTGGTCCCACAGAGCGCGTTGCACCCGGTCAGGTTGCTCGCCCTCGTACGTCCATGTCTTGAGCAGGTACGTGTAGCCGTCGCTGAACGCCTCCCAGACCTGGGATTCGCCATCACCTGGATGTGGACCTCCGGTGATTTCGTACCTGTTCCGTAGAAGTAACGTCCCGACGGTGGGAGTTGTCATGCATCCACCTTCACGAGCTGGGGAGCGGGTGAGTAGACACCGCGACGGCGCGACTCGGCCGCACGGGTGAAATGTGATCGTACTCACGCTCGCTCACCGCTGTGGTCGGTTCCGAATATGCGCTCTTGTCAGTCTTGGTATCGACCTGGCGTGCTTGTACTGCTCTCGGCGCTGCCTGCCGCCTGCTGTGCTGACTGTCTGAAGCCTCAGCGGGCGGTGGGTTCATGTGCGGATGCAATGAGCAGGGGCTTCTTCGTGTGCGGGGTGTGATCCTCCTCAAGGTCACCTCCCAGGCTCTGCGCCGCGGCAGCCTCGACCCCGTCGCGATCACCCGCATCGCCCTCGTCCTGCTCCGACTTGAACACGAGCCAACCACCTGAACGAAGATCACGAACCGTCGCGAGACGTTACCGAGAAGGGTTCACTAAGCTGGCTATCTGTGCGGGACCAGGTGCGGCGGAGCTCGGTCATCTCGGCTCGTCCTCGGGGCCCCATGGCAACGCCCGGATGGCGGTGACGGTGAGATGCCGGCAACGGATGCGCTCGTCCAACCACTTCGCTGTCTCGGGTTGTTCCAGAACCTTGAGCAGTTCCCGGCAGCGATCGATACCTGCGGACTTGGGGCTGGCCACGATCAGATGGTTGTCCACGGCCACGGGCTTGTCGCCGACCACGAGCACCCCTGCCCCTCTGCTCCCGCCCTTACTGCCCTGACCGGGGCGTGAGGTACGACGCATGACGACGAAGGGAGGCGCGATCAGCCGCTTGGGAAAGTTCCGGACACGTTCAGGTAGACCCATCTCACCCTCAGCGGGAAGATCCCGGGCGGTGAGGTAAGGGACCTGCGGCCCTGTTCGAGGGTCACGGTTGTCGACGACGGGCCCGACCCGGATGTCGAAGAGATCCTCCAGTGTCCGCCCTGTGGCTGCCTGCGGCTCCGGCCACCAGGAGACTTCCCCCGAATGCCCCCGGTGGCGTCGTACGGCGGAGAGCAGGAAGACGTCCACATCGGTGTGAATGTCGAACATGCCGTGCGGCTTGATCTGCTCCACTGTGAGCAGTCCGGCTAGCTCCTCGCGCCACGCACGGTACCTACTTCCGCTGCGCAGCACATCGGGCAGGACCGCCGTGAGCCTGCCACCGCCGCGCAGCGCCGCTGCTGCCGCGGCGGTGAACGTCGCCGCCAGGGAGGTGCTGCCGGAGGACCAACGGCACGAGGGAGCTACTTCGGCCATAACGTAGGGCGGGTTGAGCAGGATGTGGCCGCGGAACCGCGCCGAGGTTCCACGGGTTTGCAGCTCCTGCAAACCGTTTCCCACTTGGAGCAGCGGAAACGCCCCGGCTACTCGGTCTGGTGCGATCGGAGCATCACTTCCGGCCTGCCGGTGCCGCTCCAACAGAGCGAGAACCAGCCGCATCCGGGCCGCCGAGACGTACGGCTCCTGTAGGTCGTGGCCGCGCAGTCGCCTGCTCCAGTCGGTTAGGGTTCTGGCAGGCGTTGCTGCTAGAGGCAGTCGGGCGGCGGCGGCGAGCAGTAGGTCACCGGCGCCGCAAGTAGGATCCCAGTACGTCCGCGTGTCCGGCTGGATACCGATCGGCAGCAACAACTGCTCGAAAGCTTCGCGAACCGCACCGGTGGTGAAGAAGGACCCAGTATCCCGTCGGACCTGCCTGGGCACGAGCGTCCGCAACATCGACGCGGCCTGGCCGTTGAGCGCCGCATGGACGTCGTCGGCGATCCGCTCCCAGCGGCCACGCGACGCCTCGGCAGCCAGCAGCCCGAGCTGACGGGCGTAGGTGTCGTACGGCACGGCTCCCACAGCGCTCCCCCTCCTCGTGATCCAGGAGGTGAAGTTCCGGGAATCAGTGTGCTTCAACGCTCCAAGGTCAACAGCATTCTGCAGCAGGATGAAGGATGGCGACAGCCGATCGGTCCTCCTGCTGCTACCGGCCTGATGAGGACCCTACGTCTTGGGTGCCTTTGAAGACCTGGGCCGCGTCACCGCGCGTACGGCGGAACGTTGGCGCGGCAGCGGCAGCATGACGCGACACTGCGCCGAGTCCACCGACATAGTCACGAAATCACGATGATTCTTCAACGGCGGGTCGAAGGACAACTCACCGGCGTCCGCGGTGACAGAGATTGTTCCAGCGCAACAGCGCCCGCCGTCCCGACCGGCAGCGGGCCGCTCGGCCAGGTGGTGACCCGTAACCCGCTGGTCCCTGTCGTGGCACTGAGCGGACAGCTGCGTGCAGGCGACATGCGCCTCGGGGGCAGCCTCCCGGACGCCGGCCAGAATCTCCTCGTGGGGGTTTCGGGGCCGAAGCCCTCCACCGATGGAGAAGATCACAAGATCCGGTGAGACCAGCTGCGTGAGCGTTCTGGCGAACTCTCGTGGCGCACGGCTGCTCCCGGGCAGGCCGCCGTGATGCGGGAAGACCAGGACCGGTGCCGACAATTCCTGCTTGGAACCCACGATGTGCGCCAGCCCGGCAGCATCGACGTCAGCCGCGAGCAGGGCGACCGGCTGCTCGTCCAGGTGGACTCGGATCACCACGGACGTTGAATTGCTGGTCAAGGGGCCGTGCTGGGACGGCTGACTCGCACTGCCGCCGATCACCATGGTGAAGTCTGGGTGCAGCACCTCAAGCCTGGCCCGCCCGCAGCGAAGCACTTGGCCTGTCTCAGTGGTGATCATCTGCTGACCGTCCAACCCGCCCCGACGCTTGCGCATCTTGACGGCCATCTGTAGGCGCTTCCAGATCTCTGTGTCCTTGCGCCAGTCCGGATTGATCCAGACGGTGCCGATGGTGAACGCGTCATCGAGCAGGAGAGCAGGCGATCCGCCGATGTGGTCCTCATCTCCGTGGGAGAGCACCAAGTGGACCATCCTTGTGACTTTCCGACGCTCCAGCTCCGCCTGCGGAACCGTGCTTGAACGCCCGGCGTCGATGACCGCGCACAGGGCTCCGTCATGGACCACTGCCGAGTTGCCGTGCCCCACATCGAGGATGGTGATGCCGAGAGAGTCAGTGCCGTTGCCCGGTACGTGACCACCGACGGTGGGATTGTCACTCACGCGGACATCCACTCGCTCGGCTGATCGGGCGACAGCACGATATTGCGGTAGTAGAGATCCTCGGGCTTCTGTGCGTAGCAGTTGACCTCAGCCTCCAACCACTGTCCGACCAGGCTCTCGGGTCGTAGGCCGGTTGCCTCCACGATCGGATCCAACGGCATCCAGATCGGAAGCTTGATGTCCCACCCGACGACAACAACCCGGGCCCGACGTACCTCCCCCTTGGGCTCGACTCCGAGTACCTCGATCGGGGTCGGGAAGGCGCGGCGTTCGCGGGCGAAGTCTCCGTTCAACTCAGCAACCGCGCAGGCCATGGCCGGCAAGATCTCCTCGTCGAGATCAGACTTCCCGACCACTTGGGGGATGCCCATACGCCAGCGGCTGATCGAGCCCTGTTGAGCAGTGTTGATATGGCTACTGATCAACACGGCCGGCAGCGGGGCAGAGGTCTGCAGGTTGGCCTTGCTGACTACTTCGGCCCCAGTAAAGCCGACCCGGCCATGACCGCTCAGTACGTGGTCGCAGATGAAGGCGTCGTACTGCCCGATCAGGGACGCCAGGAAGGCGTCCGCATCCGAGTCCGGATCGAACTCGGTGATGATGGTGGTCTGGTACCCGGCGTCCTTGAGCCGGTTCTCCACCGCCATTGCGTCTCCTCGGTCGTCGTCAGCGATAACGACCGAGGCCCCCCTGGATAGCGTTAGCACTCCCTTACAGCCCCCATCAGTCGAACTGCCCAACGCCAGCGACCGCACCCGTCTGAGCCGGCAGTTGCACCAGGATACGCGCTCCGCCCAACTCCCCCTTCCTGCGTGCCTCCTGTCGCCCCTTCAGGTCCCCGACGATGTCGCGGACAATGGTGAGGCCGAGCCCAGTGCCGTTGTCAAAGGTCGTCTTGCCAGGCAACCAGATCGACTTCAGCGCGATGCCGACGATGCCGGGCCCCGAGTCGTCAACGCAGAGCACAACGTTATGGCCAGTCGCGTCCTCCCGGGCCACTAGTCGAGTCTGGATGCGGATGATGCGCTCGGGTCCCATCGGGACATCTGTACGGGTGAACGCATGGGCGGCGTTGGCCAGCAGGTTGGACAGGACGGACTCGATGTCGGCCGTTGTGGTGCGGACCATCGCGTTCCCGGCCTGCAGATCGAAGAGGACCTTGATGTTCCGCTCATCGAGGTAGCCCTCGAACAGCTTCACCACCGAACGACAGGTGGCATCGATGTCGATATCCCCGACCTCGCGCTTGCCCTTCTCCAGCAGGCTGAGCGGGAGCCGGGCGAAGGTCTCCAGGGTCTTCGCACTGTCGATAGAGGACTCGATGGGGCTCTTGAACGACTCCTGGTACACCTCAGCGCTCACACGTGGTTCGATCCTGCGCCGCAGGGTCTTCAGCTCACTACCGATCCTTGCAGCCGGACGAAGTGCTTCATGAGCGAAGACCGCAGTACTTGTCCCGACCGTGGCCAGAGACCGGTAAAGCAGCAGGTCCTCGCGAAGGGCTTCGATCTCCTGCTTCTGGATGTCGACGACACGGGTCGCGCTGTCGGCGAGTGACTGCAAAGTGGCCTGGTCGCTGGGAGCACCGATGGGAAGCATCCCCTCATCGGGAGGTGCTATGGCGGCGAGGATCTGCTGGAAACGGGCTCCGGCTTCCTCCGCCTCGTCATGGGCTTTGGTCGCAGCTCCCACCCGGGCCTGCTCACGCTTACCGAGACGCTGGTCAGCGGCCCAGTCCATGGCGCACTTGGCGAACTCCTGCAGCTGGCTGAACTGGAACGTCTCGACAAAGCCGCTTCGGTCGGTCTTAGGGCGCAGCACGTCGTTCTCGTCGGCAACAAGAAGTCGGCCCAGCGCAGTAGCCGTGGACGGCCGCAACTCGGGGTTGCCGGCGCGGCGAAGGTTGATGTTCAGCCAGTCATTTCCCTTGTCGCCATAGGGCTGTACCCGCAGCTTCCGGTGGTAGAGATGAACCCCGCCGACCTGTCGAAGCCAGTCGCGGATCTCCCGCGTTGGCTGCTCAGCCAGCCTGACCTCCTTCTTGGTTGCCGAAGGATTGAGGTTGAACATCCAGAGCTCGAGGGTCGCCGCAGGTGCGTCGAAAGCCATCGGCGGAGTCGGGTTCTTCTTCTTGCGACGGGTTCCCTGGCGATGACCCACTTCCGTGTGACCACCCGTGAATTCCGGTTCGTCACGCCAGTTATACAGCGTCGCCGATGCCTGCCCGTCGCCGTCAAGTTCCGCTACGAGCCGATATTCAAAGTGCCGCAGCAGTTTGGAGTTCACCAACCGTGAGAGCTCCGCGAACTCCGGTGCGTCGCACTCCACTTGAAAGGCCGTGCTGTCAGCGAACGGCCCGCTGAGTAGCAGCAGCGATCGTGCCAGTTGCTCCGCCGCATGCGGGGAGATGCTGTGCCGGAGACCCGTGACAGCGACTGTGGTTCCCTGTCGCCATTCGGCCGGACCGTCGGAGGCTGCCGGGTCAAATTCCCGGGTCTCTATCCGCAGGGGCACATCCTCGACAGCCTGTGCGGCGTCGATTCGATCCCAGTCAATGCTCAGGACATGCTCGATACCGGGCTCGGTCCGGGATCGCGTGGTCACCGTCATCGTGGTACCGAGCCGTAGCGCGGCGAGTCGACCGAGCCCCTTCTCGCCAACCTTGCGCCTCCGGAGGCGGGAGTGTGTGGATGATGCCTTGCCGGACTTGCCGATCAGCAGGAAGCCTGACGCTAGTTCTGCCTCCGTCATCCCGTCGCCATCGTCGGAAACGGTCAGCGTGCCGCCAGCTTTGGAAGCGCCACTCAGCTTGATCGTGCACAGTTCCGCGTCAGCATCGTAGGCATTGCGGACCAGCTCCATGATCCCCAAATCAGGGTGCGGAACCAGCTCTTCTCCGAGACGGGCAAGGATCTCTGGGGCGAAGCGGAGTCGATGGTCGATCAAGCGAGCCTCCCCGGTATAAACGATGCTGGGGCCAGTCCACCACCCCTTGCCCGCATGGTATCCGGGCGAGCAGGAGTTGATGGCGTACGAGCAGTGAGCCGACGATGCATCCCTTGATGCCGCTTTGGCCTCACCAGCGCCGTAAGTGCCGGGTGGCCACCGAGCCGTCCCCGCACGCTCCGGAGTGGGAAGCCCGCAGGAGCATGCCAATGACGTCCCGCGGTTCGGTACAGAGCCGTGGACGCCGCGTTCCCGTGGTCCGCCAGCGGACCACGGGCCGGGCCTCGCTAGCGCGGCTGCCAGCCTCAAAGCTACGCGAAGGCTAGTCCTCGGAAAGTGTTGCGGATGTCGGTCAGCGGCGCGCGGTCGCGGGTGTAGTAGAGCTTGTTGGTCAGGAGCACGGCCCAGCGGTCCTGGGCCGGGGAGATCCACATGCCTGTTCCGGTGAAGCCGTAGTGGACCCAGGCGTCCTCGTCGGCGGTGGTCCCGGGAGCGGGGTGCCAGAACAGGCCACGAGCAGGCTGGAGCTGTCCTGTCAGGATTGTCAGGGAGCTGCCGATCCACTCGCTTCCGAAACCAGCCCGGAACCGGGAAGCGGCAGGGGCGAGCATGTACCGGAGGAAGGCGGCGAGGTCGTCGAGGACGGTGAAGACGCCGGCGATGCCGCAGACACCGTCCAGGAGGCGGGCCGAGAAGTCGTGGGCGACTCCCTTGAGGTGGGTGTCGGTGTCCTGGTCGAGTTCAGTGGGCGCGCAGCGCGCGGCGAGGTTGGCGGGCAGGGCGCCGAAGCGGGTGGAGGCCATGCCCAGTGGGAGCCAGGTGCGGGTGGTGGCCAGTTGGTCCAAGGGCTGGCCGGAGAGGTGTTCGGCGAGGTAGCCCAGGATGAGGGCAGCCCGGTCGGTGTACTCGACGGCTTCTCCGGGCGTCCGATGAAGTTGTTCTTGGAGGACGCCTCGGCGGATCTCGTAGGGGTCGGTGCCGTAGAGGTTCTTCAGCTGCGCCCGCAGTGGGACGCCGGCGGTGTGCGTCAGCAGCTGCTGGGCGGTGACGGCTCCGAGCGGGTGCCCGGTGACCTCCTGCCAGAAGGTGCCGAGCGGCTGGTCGAGAACGAGGGTGCCGTCCTCCCACAGAGCGCCGATGGACGACCAGACAGCCAGGATCTTGGTGAGGCTGGCGGCGTCGAAGACGGTGTCGATGCGCATCGGCACGTCCGGCTCGTCGGGGTCGAGGACGCCGGTGGTGCCCTGGGCGAGGGTGCCGGTGGCGTCGCCGAAGGCCCACACAGCGCCCGGGTACACCTTGTCGCGGACCCCCTCGTCGAGCAGGGCTTCGATGCGGTCGCGGTCGTACGTCATGGTCTCCCTCTTCGCCGGGGTATCCCGTCGGTCAGCGTAGTGACGTTCGCGGAGCGGTTCGGGTAGTGACGTGTCGGGTCGTCAGGTGGTCGGTTCAACTGAGCTGTCGACCGAGGTCGGTCAGGCATCGTGCGGTCGCCGAGAGAGGATGGCGCGCCGCGTTTGCATAGCCCGCCTGTCGCAGGGCGGTCAACAGCCCGCGAGTCTTTCTCAGCCGGTCGAGGTCGCGCGCGAGCGCGGCGCAGTGCGTGAAGTCGGTGGCCATGCCGGAGGCGGCGAGCGCTTCACTGAGGCCGGGTACGGGCTGGTAGAGGACGGGGAGTCCGCACGCTTGGGCTTCCAGCGCGACCAGTCCCATGGCTTCCAGGGTGGTGGACGGCACGACCAGCACGTCGTGTTCGGTGAAGGCTTTCCACAGCTGTGGGCGGCGGAGCCAGCCGAGGTAGCGGACTCGTACGCCGGCTCGTTGCAGCAGCGGGGCCAATGCGTGGAACTGGGCCCTGGGCGCGGCGACGCTCAGCTCGACACCGGGCACGGGGGCCAGGCTCTTGATCAGGGCCTCGGCGCCCTTTTCGGCGGTCAGGCGGCCTGCGTACAGAAGCCGTAGATGGCTGGTGGAAGTGCGCGCAGGCCGGGCGGGCGGGTCGGTGAGCAGGTGGTCGGGGATGCCCCAGGGAATGTGGTTGATCTTGCGGCGTTCGATCTGCGGGGCGAGCTTGAGGAGGTGGTCGGCCATCGCGTGAGTGGGGACCACGATGGCGTCGGCGGTCCTGGCTGTCTCGCGCAGTACATGGAGCTGGTCTCGGTGCGTTTCGGCGAAGAGTAGGTCCGTGCCGTGGACGAGGGCGATCCGGGGGTGTGTGGGCAGGGCGCGAATGAGCGCTGGGGTGGCGCCGAACGCGAGGTGCTGCAAGTGGAGGACGCCGATCTGCGCTGGCTCGACTGCGTCAGCGAGGGCCCTGCGCAGTGCTTGTACGTAGCGAGCGAACGCGGAGCCTTCGAGGCACTTGCTGGCGACTGGCAGCAAATCGAGCCCGGTCGGGACCCGATGGTGGGTTCCGGGTGGTGCGAGCATGAAGGCGCGGGCGGGAATGAGGGGTCGCTCGCCGGTGTAGAGGTCGAGGAAGAGTTCGACGCTGCCGCCGGGGCTTCCGACGGGGAGATCCAGGAAGGCGGCGGCCATCGGGCCGGCGACCGACTGAGCGTTCACTGTGCTCCTCCGTCGATCTCCTCGTAGAGGCGCGAAATGTCGATGCCGTCCGTCGACGCGTACTTGGCGTCCTGCTGCTGGTAGCTGGCCGGGGCGCCGAAGGTGGTGAGAAAGACGAGCTTGCCGAAGGTCATGCCCGGATACACGCGCACCGGTCGGGCGGCGCGGATCTCCAGCGTCCAACGGATCGCATGGCCCTGGTGTCCGAGCGGAGCCGACACGTGAACCCAGATGCCCAGGGAGCCGGTGGTGCGGTCGCCGTTCAGCAGCTGGGCGTACGTCTCTGAACCGGTCCGCTCCAGCGTGATGCCGAGGTAGAGCAGGTCAGGGCACAGAACGAGGCCGGTGTCGGGGATGGGCTGCTCGGTGTAGGCGGTGGGGGTTGCGGCGTCGAGTTCGCCGTCGCAGAGGCGGATGGTGTCGCCGAGCCGCCAGTCGTAGGCGTTGGAGGAGACGCGGCTGGGCTCGTACGGGTCGATGGTGATCTCGCCGGATCGGACGGCGGCGGCGATGGCTGGGCCGGTGAGGATCACGATGCCACCGCCCGGAGTCGGGCGAGGTCTCGCCAGTAAGCGGAAGGCTGCGGTCCTGCGGCGGCCTGGTACTTGCCGCGGTAGAGGTCGACGGCGCCGCTGGAGAGGAAGAACATGATCTGCCCGATCCTCATGCCTGAGTACACGCGCAGCGGTCGGATCGGGGTGAGCATGAGCGTCCACTGGCCATGGAAACCGATGTCGCCGATGGGGGCGGTGATCTCGACGAACAGGCCGAGGCGTCCGACGGAGGAGCGGCCGAACAGCAGCGGCACGAAGGTGTCGGAGCCGATCTCTTCGAGGGTGTGGCCGAGGTAGAGCTCGCCCGGCTGGAGGACATGCCCGTCCGAGCCGATGGCGGTTTCGCGGGTGGGATTGGGCCGGTGGGCGTCCAGGACCGTGCTCGTGTACGTGATCAGCGTGGGGCCCAGACGCACGTTGTAGCTGTTGGGGTTGACCTGATCGGCGGCGAACGGGGTGATGCGGAGGCGGCCGTCGTGAGCGGCAGCAGTGATCTCCGGGCCGGTGAGGATCACGACCTGCCTCCTTCCGTGGTGTCGGGAGCGGTGAGGACGTGCTGGACGGCCTGGTCCAGCCGCAGGCCGGCCTCGTGCGTGCGCTCGCCGAGGTAGGTGTCGGCGAGGTAGTCGGTGGTCAGCATGGTGGTGACGGCGTCCGGCAAGGAATCGGGGGCGGTGACGAGCGGGCCGGTCTGGGTGCTCAGATGTGCCAGCAGGCGAGGGAGGTCGTTGCGTGCCGGCTCCGGCACGTGGGCGTGTACCAGCTGGTTGGCGAACGGCTCGATGGAGAGCAGGTCGCCCAGGGTGAGGGTGTCGCCGAGTGGTACGGAGCGTAGTGCCGTCTCGTTGAGGATGACCGCGTCTGCCCCGAGTGCCGTACGCAGGCGTGCGGTGAGGTCCACGAGCAGGCTGCGTCGGTCCAGAGACTGGTGGCGGTAGGCCGGTCTGATCGGGCCGAGGACGTCGGCCAGTTGCTGCTTGACGTCCTGAATCTGCGAGTGCAGGCGCGCAAGCTCCGTGGGAACGACGCTCGGGACCTGATCCGGGAAGGAGGTGGTGCCCGCACCCCATCCCGTGCCCGCGGGCGTGGCGATCGCATAGCCGTTGGCGAGTTCCCGGCCCTTGACGACCAGGGTGCCACCGACGCGGACCGGCCCGTACTGATCGCTGTGGCAGTGCCCGGCAAAGACCACGTCGAGGGAGGGACAGGTTGCCGCGAGTTTCCGGTCGGCGTCGAAGCCGGAGTGGCTGAGCAGGACCCAGCTGTCCACCTCGTGGTGGTGGGCGAGCATCAGCTCGCGTAGGGCCTGGACGGGATCGGTGACGCAGTGGCCGGCTCGCTGGGCGGCCGGGACGGAGTGGAAGGCTCGCCGACCGATCACAGCTGTTACGCCGACGCGCCGTCCATCGATGGCGGCGATGTACAGGCGGCGGAACAGAGCGTCGCCGGTGTGGGCATCGACGGCGTTGGCGCAGACGGTGCGCCGGTGAAGGCCGGGTTCGAAGTGGTGGGGCCAGCCGTGGTTGCCGGGGGCCAGCACGTCGTACAGCCTGAGCAGGATCTCCCGCTCGATGGCGCCGCGAGCGAGGCGGTAATACCCGCTGCCTTCGAAGAAGTCACCGCAGTCCACGATGAGCGAGGTCGGCCGCAGCGCGTGGAGGTGGGTCAGGAACGGTGCGGCGTAGTCGAAGGCGGAGTGGACGTCGGTCGTGGCAACGATCTGACGCAGGTTCCGTCCGTTGGTGGTCATGGGGTGACCTCGCAGATGTCGGCGCCCAGGGTGCGCAGCTTGCCGGACAGGTCGGCGTGGCCGCGGCGCAGTTGGTCGAGGCCACCGATGGTGGTGACGCCGCGGGCGGTGAGGCCGGCGACAATGAGGGCTGACCCGGTGCGGATGTCGGTGGCTTCGACACCCGAGCCCGTCAGCTGTTGAGGCCCGGTCAGGCGGCATTCGGTGGAGGAGATTTCCTCGATCTCGGCGCCCAGGCGGGCCAGCTGGGCCAGCAGGTTGCCGTGGCGGCCGGGGTTGATGGCGTCGGCGAACAGATGGGTGCCGGGGAGTCCCAGGGCGAGTGCCATGAGCGGTGGTTCGAAGTCGGCGTCCAGGCCGGCGGGACTCAGGGAGGCGATGGCTCGCAGGGAACGGCCAGTGGGGGCTGTCTCCTGGGCGCGGACGGTGAGACCGCCCGGCTGCTCGTCTGCGGGGATGCCGAGCTGATGAAGGGCGGCCACGAACGGGCCTACGTCCTTGGCCTGCACGCCGTCGATGCGGGCGATACCGCGCGTCGCGGCGATCGCGCAGGCCAGCGTGGCTGCCTCGACCTTGTCTCCGGGCACTGTCCAGTTGGCGGGGGCAGTCGGCGGCGAGGCGGGCGGTGAGAGAGTGAGCATATGCTCGCCGGCGCGCGTCTCCCAGCCCACCGAACTGAGGGCGCCGAGCACGCTCAGGACTTCCGGCGAAAGGTTGGGCTGCCCCAGCCGTAAGGGCCGGCCGGTCGTGAGAGCGCGCAGTGTCGCTGCCACGGTCGCACCGCGAGAGCGGAAGGGCAGCGCGATGGAGACGGTGCCAGTGCGAGGGGCGACGGCCTCGACGCAGTAGGAGGAGTGGTCCTGCTGGCTCCGGTCGCCGAACGCCTCGTACACCTTGAAGTGCAGTTCCATCCCGCGCGCACCGATTCGGCAGCCGCCCGGCCAGGGCAGCCGCGCCTGGCCGTAACGCGCGATCAGGGCGGGGACGAGGTAGTACGAGGCGCGGATGTGGGCCGCCTGCGCCAGATCGGGCAACCTCCGAGATGTCTCCGTCGGCAGGATCACATACGTGGTCGGTTCGCCGGCGGGCTGCGCGACATGCCAGCCCGCCTGTTGCAGCAGAGCGAGCATGATCTGGACGTCTGTACTGTCCGGGACGTTGCTCAGCCGAACCAGGCGCCCGAGGGCAGCCGCGGCGGCCAAGAGTGGCAGAGCGGCGTTCTTGGAGCCGTCGACGCTCACGGTGCCGGCGAGTGGCGGCCCAGGGTGTACGGCGATCACCTCGGCGGCCACGCCGGAGGCGGGGCTGGTCGACATCGTCAACTCCTTTGCAGAGGGAGAGGATGGGCGATTTCCTGGTTGGGTCTGGTGGTCAGGTCGATCTCGGCCCAGCACCGCTTGCCGTTTTCCATCGGCTCGGCGTGGTACCGGTCGCTGAGAGCGGCGACGAGGAACAGGCCCCGACCGCCCTCGCTGTCCGCATCCGGCAGACCCGGCTGGGGCAGCACCGGGCTCGCGTCGCAGACCTCGATCCGCAGGACGTCCACGTCGAGGCGGACCGTGAGCGAGACTGAGCGGGTGCCGGCGTACTGCACCGCGTTGGTGACAAGCTCGCTGATCACGAGTTCGGCGGTGCGCACCACCTCCGTGCCCAGCCCCTCGTCCCAAAGCGCTATCGCGTACACGGCCCGATGGCGGGCGGTGGACGCTGCGGCGGGCGTTGCGGGGACGGAGAAAGTGAACTGGTGCGCTTCCATGCACGGCCTCCCGGTGTAGGTGTGGCCACACCAAGCAACCAGCCCGTCGCCGTGAGTGGTGAGCCCTGGCGTGGGCGCTGCATGACTTATGCAGGAGCTGCATCACCGCCAACTACGGCTGACCTATGCTCGATCGGGCAGGCAGGATCAGCGACGGTGGAAGGAGCCGTGGCAGATGGCCGACGCGCATGGGGAAGCGAGACGGATCGGAGAACGGATCCGTCGGGCGCGGGTGTTACAGCGGCGTTCACAGCGCGGTGTGGCCGCAGCGCTCGGGTATCACCAGTCCAAGGTGAGCCGTCTGGAGAGCGGTCGCGGCACGGAGGACATTCGCGTACTACGCGCCGTCGCGCAGGAACTTGGCATCCCGCCCGACGAGTTGGGACTCGCCCCCGCTCAGAACCTCCCCACCACCGATCAAGAAGCTGACGACATGCACCGCCGCACCTTCCTCGCCGCGAGCATCGCAGCGCTCGCGGCCCCGGCCGGCTCTACGACCTCGCACACCGCCCTCGTCCAGGCCCTCCTGCCCGGGCCCGGCCCTGCGGGCGCCGATGGCCCACAGGACACGGCTGTCCTGTACGAACGCGTCGGATCAGCACTCAGGCTTTTCCACACCTGCCACTACACAGAGCTGGAGCGTTGCCTCCCGAGCCTGATCGCCGACCTGCGGATGGCCGCCGGCGATGCGACGGACAGGGACATGGTGTCCCGGCTCCTGGCCACGGCGTACCAGACGACGACGAGTCTGCTGCTCAAACAGCACGACCAGGGCAATGCATGGCTCGCCGTCGGCCGGGCGATGGCAGAAGCCGAACGTTCAGGCGACCCGGTGGTCCTCGCCTCCAGCGTCCGTGTCCAGGCCCATGTCCTGGTCCGCGAGAAGCACGCCACCGAGGCCGTCACTCTGGTCCGGCACACCGCCGACCAGCTCACCGGCTCCTACGACCGGCGTTCACCGAAGTACCTCGCCGCCGTCGGACTGCTGCTCCTGCGCGGTGTGACCGCGGCCAGCAGTCGCGGTGACCGCGCGGCCACGAAGGAATTCCTCACCGAGGCCAAGGAAGTCTCCCGGTACGTCACCTTGGACCGGTCCGACGCATGGGTCACCTTCAGCCCGACCAACGTCGCCCTTCACGAACTCAGCGCCCTGGTGGCGTTCGGCGACGCCGGCCTCGCCCTCCAAGCTGCCCGCCCCCTCATGCGCCGGCACATCCCGGTCCCCGAGCGGCGCGCCGCTCTGTGGGTGGAGGCGGCTCGCGCCTACAGCCAGCAGGGCCGCCTCGCCGACGGCTACCAGGCTCTGCGCATCGCCGAGACCTGCGCCGCCCAGGACATCCGCCGTCCCGACGTCCGTAACCTGGTCGCCGACATGGCCGCCCGGGACCGCCGTCGTACCCTGCCGGAACTGCACCGCTTCAGCCGCCAACTGGGAGTCCCCGCGTGACCGAACCGACCGTCCCGGACAAGAAGCCCTTTTTGTATGTCGTCGTCTGCGCGGCGGGTGTTGCCCCTGATGTCGGCAAGCTGATCACGGCCGCCCAGGAGGCGAATTGGGACGTCGGTGTCATCGCGACACCGCAGGGCCTCGGCTTCATCGACACGACGGCGGTCGAGGCACAGACCGGGTACCCGATCCGCTCAGCCTGGCGTTCGCCGGGGGACCCCCGCCCGCTACCGCCTGCGGATGCCATCGCGGTCGCCCCCGTCTCCTTCAACACGATCAACAAATGGGCCGCAGGGATTTCCGACACCCTTGCCCTGGGCATCCTGTGCGAGGCGTACGGCATGGGCATCCCGACCGTGGCACTGCCCTACCTGAACTCCGCTCAGGCCGCCCACCCCGCCTACCAGCAGAGCCTGGACCGGCTGCGGGCGATGGGTGTCCTGATCGGCTCCTGCGAACCACATCGGCCGAAGGCCGGCGGCGCGGCGGATCGTTTCCGATGGGAGGAAGCCCTGGAACTGCTGGCACCCGAAATGAGGTAGGACGGCACGGTCCTCGATGCTCAGGGCCGTCGTTATCGCCGCCGCAACTGTGGCGATGGTGGGACCGCAGTGGCCGTTGCCGTCTGGACGGGAGCAGCAGAGCGCGGTGCTGCGCTTCGGGCCAGCGCCGCACGGGCTCGCTCGCTGGGCGCGTGCCTTTGGGAAAGGCGTTGGATGCGCCACGTGAGGGTCCTGGCGGTGGAGCGTGCACCGTCCAGTGTGCGTTGGTCGGCGGCGTGCCGGAGGAGCTGGCGGGTGTCGTGGCCGGCCGTCTCGGCATGGGTGAGAGTGGCGGCCAGTGCAGGCCAGGCGGCGTCGCCGAAGATCTGCTCGGCGTAGTCGGGCAGGACGGCTCGTATGTGCTGGGCATGGCGTTCCACGGTGTGGGTGGGTAGCTTGTGCTGAGCCAGGGCGGCCAGTGGTTGAGCTGCGGCGTGCTCGTAGGCCACCCGGAGGTAGGTCAGAGCCTGTTGGGCGGCGACGACCTGTTGGTCGTGCCGACGGGCCCGGAGCCAGTGGGCTGCGGCGATGACGACCAGGACAGCGACGTCGAGGAACGTCGCCAGCCCGCTCGCGTCGCCGGCGACCGGTGCGGTACGCAGCGCGCGTACCGCGCTGCGCAGGGCGCGTGCCTGATCCTGGTCGGCCTGGATGCGGGAGCGGGAGGCGCGTTCGAAGGCGGCGGCGGCCTGCAGAAGCTGTGCTCGCAGGTGGCTGGGGGCGAGCAGTGGCAGGGCGTCGAGTGCCTCGGCGAAGGCCGCGATGTGTGCCTGGGCGGCCGTGTCGTCGCTCTGGTCGAGGTGGTGGGGGATGCGTTCGGCCGCTGCGGTGGCCTGGTGCCACGGGTTCGGCCTGCGTCGGCCGCCCGCTTCGTTGACTGATGGGGCGGTGATGCCGGTGAGACGTTCCGCGATCTTGGGGAAGGACAGGTCGGGAGCGAGTGCGGAGCCGGAGAACCAGACCGGCTCTCCTGCGGCGTTGGTGTCGCCTTCCACGGCGACCTTGTAGCCGCGTACGTCCCCGGAGGGAAAGCGCTGGACGTCGACGCGCACGTCGTCGACGTCGGCGAGCAGGTGGAAGAACTCTTCGGGGCTGGTGGCGACGGACACCAGTTGACGGACGGTGGTGCGCAGCCGTTCGCGTGAGGTCTTCTGCCGGCCTCGGCGGTGGGCCTTCTCCTGCTCGGCCCGGGTGGGCCGCTTGGCGGCGGTGCGGTCACCGCGCACGACCTGGTGGAGTCCGTACTCCTTCTCGATCGCTGCGAGTTCGCGGTCGGCGGTGAGGTAGTCGTTCCAGTGGCGTGCGGTGCGCAGGTCGCCGCGGACCTTGGTGGCGGCGATGTGGATGTGGTCGGGTGCGTGACGGACGGCGACCCAGCGGCAGCCGTCCGGGTCGCCTTGTGGCGCGATGCCGGTGGCCGCCACAACGCGGTGGGCGATGTCGGCCCACTCCTCGTCGCTGAGGTGGCGGTCGGTTGTGGCGGCGCGGAGGGAGCAGTGCCAGACGTGCCGCTCGGGTGCTCGGCCGAGCCGGCGTGCTTGCTTGACGCGCAGGTCGAGGTCGGCCACGAGGAGCTTCCTTGTGGCGGTGAAGTCGTCCGCGCGGCCGGGGTCGGGGGCGAAGCCGTCCCAGGAGGTGACGAGGTGGGGGTCGGTGTGGTCTTTGGCCTTCTTGGTGTCGAACAGGTAGCGGATCAGGCCAGCCGTGTCCTTGCCGCTGCTGATCTTGGCGATCACCGGGCGGCCTTGTTGGTGACGGTCTGGTTCGTAGCTGCGGCGATCTCGCTGATGGCAGTGCGGACCGCGCCCAGGGTGCGTTCGGTCTGGGCGAGGGTGGTGGTATCCCCAGGGTGTGGATGGCCGCCGGAGTTGAGCTTCCGGGCGATCTGGTTGGCGTTGCTGCCGATCTTGGCAACCTGCTGGCGCAGGGCGGTCAGCTCATCGATGTAGTCGTCCAGCGGGGTGCGCTGGCCCGGGAGGGCGAGGTCGCCGTGTATGTGGGCCATGACGACGGCGCCGACGTAGTGGGCGCCGGCGATGTTGAGCGATCGAGCCTTGGCGAGGATGGCGCTCTTCTCTTCCACGCTGTACCGCACGTCGACGCGTTCCTTGCGCTGGGTGTCTTTGCGCTTGCGGCGACGGGCGATGCGGTGCAGGGCGGCGGCTTCGGCCGCGCGCGGCAGGACGACGGCCTCGGCCTCGGCGCGCTGCTCCTCCTCGGGTGCCCCCTGGCGCCCGAGCTCCTTCGTCACCCCCGGGGCGGAGGTGTTCGCGTTGGACCGGCCCTTGGACGGTCCAACGGCATACCTTGCTGGCTGGGTGACGGCGGGGGTTGCGCCGTACTGGCTGGTGGGGAGTTCGCGGTCCGGGTCGTACATCGAGAGGTTCTCCGTGCGGCGTTGAGGGGGGTGGATAGCTGGTCGCCCCCTGCTTGTCCCCGTGCTGGGCTGCATGGGGACACGCGGGAGGGAGTCGAACGCGAGGTGATGAGCGCGCGGCGACGGTGTCCCTAGAGGGGACGGGCCGGTGTCTTGTCGGGCTCGGTCTGCCGCTGACGGGCGGCCTGGTCGAGTTCGGCCTGGACTTGGTCCTTGATCTGGGTCAGGCGGTCCTTGCCGATGCGGTGTCCAGCGGATCGGATGGCCGCCTCTATGTTGCGGCGCGAAGCGCGGTCTCCGCGTCCCAGTGGTGCGGTGCGAGCGACGACGAGGAGTTCGTCGAAGGTGGCGCCGTTCTCGCCGTCGCCTTCTGCATTGGCGAACAGCTTCCGGGGCTGCGGCACGTCGGCCATCTTGGCCACCGAATCCGTGTGCTCGGCCACGTCGGGCACGCTCTCTGCCTGCTCCGGCAAGCCGGTGCGGACTTCGGCGGATGCAGGCTGCTCGGGGCCACCGGTGTGGTTGTGGCTGTGGTCGGACATCTTGTGGCTCGTTGGGGCGGTGGCCTCCTGGGCGTGGCTGGGGTGGCGGCGGATGACGAGGTCGAGATGGACGGCGCCGGCCAGAGCGAGTGGGGCGATGGCGGAAAGGGCACCGACGGTGACGTCGTCCAGGTGGAGCGCAGCGGTACGGGCCTCCTGGTTGAGGCGGACGGCATGCAGGGCGTTGGCCCAGATGCTGGTGACGGTGGCGAGGCCGACGAGCGCCCAGACGTACAGCCGGGAGCGCCACGGCGCGGTGCGCAGGATCAGCAGGGCGGCAACGCCTATGGCGATGAAGCCGTCGATCACCAGCGGGAAGGCGTACGTGAGCAGCCCGCGGACGTGGATGGCGACGGCCATCTGCCGCAGGGCGTCGTAGGAGAGGGCGAAGCCGATGGTGCCGACCAGGGCGACTCCGAGGCGGATCGCCGCGGTCAGGACCGGCACGGGCGTCGGGAGGGTGCGTGAAGGCAAGCGGGGGACTCCAGGCGGGGAGAGGGTGCGATGGGCACGGGCTGAGGCTGCTGGGAGGGGGCGGGGTCTCGTCGCACTCGTCGCATGCCTGGTCAGGCAGGTACGGAAGGCTGCCGTGATACGAGTGGACTCGTCACGGCAACGACACTCGTCGCGGGGCTGACCTGCGACGCGACGAGTGCGACGAGTCTTTACGGGTGCAGGCCCGGACGGGAAGCGGCGCTCTCGTCGCCGCCCTTGGGGGTCGGCTCCTCGGGGCAGTAGCGGGCCCAACTGTCGGCGAAGCGCAGGCGGGCGAAGCCCTTGGCCTGCCGGCCGCCCTCGAAGCGGTGGGTGGCCGCCTTGATGTCGAAGTCCTTCAGCAGGATCCCCAGGTGGCGTGGGCCCAGGCCGGCCGTGCCGTACTCCGCCCAGGGAGCCTCCTGGTCCTTGAGGAGTTCGTCCAGCAGGTCGCGGGTGCGCATGATGTCGGGGTCTCCGCAGCGTGCGAAGGCACGGCGGATGTCCTGCAGCAGGCGAGTCTTCAGGTTCGACTCCTCGTCCTTGCCCGCCTCGGCCGCACACATGGCCACGCAGGCGGCGCGCGCCTGCTCGGGCCACGTGCCATCGGCCAGTTCCGCGACGATCACCAGCGGCTCCCAGGTGTCCGCCGCCCGGTCCTCGACCGGCATGTGCGGTACCAGGTCTGCCGCGGTGTCCATCAGAGGACGCAGCCAGGCGGCAAGCCGGTCGCGCAGGTCGTGCAGTGCGGGGATGTCCCGGCGGGAGCGGAACTGTTCCACCCGCTCCCCGTTCTTGCGGCGCTGCATGCGGATCACCACCGCCCGGTCCATGACCGTGTCCGGCAGGTCACCGATTCCGGCGAGCGCGGCCATGGCGAAGGTGGGGAATGCCTGCGGTTTGTGTTCGGGGCCGGAGATCCGCAGGGCGGGCCGGTTGCGCTGATGGCCGGCGTTGAGCAGACCGCGCAGTTCCTCGTTCTTCTCTGCGGCCTTGATGCTGCCGAAGATCGTGTCGGCTTCGTCCACCAGCAGCGTGGGCGGGTCGTCACCGATGGCGCGGAAGACTACTGCCGGACTGGTGTTCACGGTGATCAGCGGCTCGTGCACCGTCTCGGTGATCACATCCAGGAGGCGGGACTTGCCGCACCGTTTCGCCGGCCCGACGATCGCCAGACGGGGCGCGTGCTGCAGAGCGGGTTGCACGTGGCTGGCTGCCACCCACAACGTGACCGCGTCCAACGCCTCCTGTGAGGGCAGGATCACGAACTTCGCTACCTGCGCACGCAGTTCGTCCAGTAGCGCCGATCCGACGGTCGTTTCGGGCTGTGGCACTTCCTCCTTGGTAGGCCGATCGGCCGAAGCGGCATCCGGTGCGTCCTCGACGGGTGCGGCGGCTCCGGCTGTCTGGTCACCAGGTCGGCCGGGAACGGCGACCTGCGGCCAGGCGGCGGTCACGGGTGCGGAATAGTGCGCGGGGTTCTCAGGTTGCACTGGGCGGTTCCTCTTCTGCGGCGCCGGGCATGCAGGCCCAGCGGCGCGGATCGTTCGTTGGATTCGTGCGACGGGGATTCCCGAGCCTCCGGCGTTGCCGCGCCGGAGGCTCGCTGTGTCCCGAGACGGGACACCCGTTGTGTCCCGAGACGGGACACCCGCTTCGTTCCCCGAGGGAACACGGACAGTACGTCCGCCCCCGGCAACAGTCCAGCGTTTCTGTGTCAGCTCAGCGCAGAACCGTCTGCTACGCTCCCGTGACTTCACGCCGCCAGACCTAGCAGCTCCAACAGGTCTGCGGTCACCACCCGATAGGCGTTGCCCAGCCGTAGCACCTTGCACGGGTAGGCGCCCCGCTTCGCCAGCTCGTACCCCTTGCTCCGGCCGAGTCCCAGCGCCCGGTTGCTCGTGTCCAGGTCAACCGCCACGGGGAGGGCGAGCATCTCCTCTCGGCTCATCCCTTTCGAGTCCTTCGGCCGTCCGGCCATCGTTTCTTCGCGCATATAGTGCGCCCCTTTCCATGCAGCCCTCGGCGAACGTGGTCATCACATCCGGCTCCAGGCGTCTACAAACCAGGATGGCGAAGTTAATGTGTCTTCATGACACAGCACGGTTTCGATGATGGAAGTGACGAGGACGACGTCCCCGAGTGGGTGGATCGGATCAAGGCCAACGTGGCCGGCGAGGTGCGGCGCAGAAGGAAGGAGATGGGATGGAGCGCGCAGGAGCTGGCGGAGCGGTGCGAGGAGCTCGGGCATCCCATCCCGCGCAACGTGATCGCGAACATGGAGTCCGGGCGCCGGGCCAACCTGCCGTTGGTGGACGTAATGGTCCTGGCGGCGGCACTGGACACGTACCCGGTCTGCCTGATCTTCCCGGTCGGCTACGTCGAGAAGACCCAAGAACTGCCGTTCCAGCACCTCGTGCCCACCTGGGAGGCTCTGCGCCGCTTCACCGGTGAGGAGGACGTGCCTGGCTACGACGTGGGCCTGGTCCCCGACTTCGAACTGCACGCCAGCCTCGTCCGGACCGCTATCGCCGCGCTCGAAGAGGAAGAACGGGCACGGTTCGCGACCAAGGCAGCCACCAGCCGCGCCGAGAAGGAAGAGGCCGAGCGCCAGCGGGTCAAGTACGCCGACCAGGCCGTCTCTGCCAAGTACAGGCTCCGTCACCTTCGCCGCGACCTACGCGAGGAGGGGGCCACCCCACCGGATCTGCCACCCGCGCTGGGCGACGTCGACCCATCCGAACCCGATACCGACACCATCCCGGAGGAACGCCTTTGAAGGGCTCCACGCACCGCCGCTGCTACTGCCGCGACCCCCACACCGGCAAGCCGCTCGGCAAGAAGTGCCCCAAGCTCTCCAGCCGCAAGCACGGCTCGTACTCCATACGCCAGGAGCTCCCGCCCCGCGAGGACGGCACCCGCCGCTCCTTCAGCCGCGCCGGCTACGACAGCCTCAAGGCCGCCCAAGCCGACCTCGACCACGTCCGCGCCTTGCTCGGCCTCGCCGAAGCCGGCGACGCCGAGGGCCTGGCCCAGATCGCCGAGTTGCTGGAGAAGGTGGCCGTGGAAAAGGCGCCGCTGCCGGACATCGAGGCGACCCGCAGGCGCCTCAGCCACGGCCTGGACCTGACCAGCCGTCTCACCGTCGGTGAATGGCTGGACACGTGGCTGGCCGGCAAGAAGGGGCGGCAGAGCGCCATCAGCCGCGACGAGAGCAACATCAGGGTCCACCTGAAACCGCGCATCGGGCAGCTGCGGCTCGACCGCCTCCGGGTCACCCACCTCTCGGAGATGTTCGAGGCCATCGCCGAGGCCAACGTCGAGATCGCCGAAGGCAACGCCGAACGGCGTAAGGCGTTCGAGAATCTGGCCCAGATTCCCTGGAAGGGCCAGGAGCACCGTGCCCGCCGTAAGGCGATGAAGGCGGCCATCGAGGAGATGGAGCCCTACCGTCGCATCGTGGGCCCGGCTACCCGCCAGCGCGTCCGCTCCACCCTGCGGGCCGCGCTGAACGCCGCGATCGCCCAGCAGCTCATCACCTTCAACCCGGCGGCCCACGTCGACTTGGAGGCGGGCAAGCGGCCCAAGGCACTGGTGTGGACCGAGGAGCGAATCCTCCACTGGAAGCGCACCGGCGAGAAGCCCTCACCCGTCATGGTCTGGACGCCGGAGTACACCGGCCTCTTCCTCGACCACGCCGCGGAGGACCGCCTGTACGCCCTGTTCCACCTGATCGCTTTCCGCGGGCTGCGACGGGGCGAGGCGTGCGGGCAGAAGTGGACCGACACCAACCTGGACGCCGGTCTCATCACCGTCGCCAAGCAACTCGTCGTAGACGGCTGGGAGGTGTACGAGGACGACCCCAAGACCGACGCCGGCGCACGCACCATCGCGCTCGACTCCGACACGGTCCAGGCCCTCAAACGGCACCGCGCCCAGCAGGACAAGGACCGCACGGAATGGGGCAGCGCCTGGGTGGAGACCGGCCGCGTCTTCACCAAGGAGAACGGCGAGACGCTCCACCCCGCCAACGTCACCCGGCGGTTCATCGAGCTGTACGAGGAGATCGACCTCCCGCCGGTCCGGCTCCACGACCTCCGTCACGGTGCCGCGACGCTGGCCCACGCGGCCGGGGCCGACCTGAAGGACATCCAGGAGATGCTCGGCCACTCTTCGATCACTATCACGGCGGACACGTACACGAGCCTGCTCCCCGAGGCGGATCTCGCGATCGCCGAGGCCGCAGCCAGGCTCGTGCCACGGGCCCGTAAGGCGGAAGAGTCCGTGCCGGATCATGCTGATCCGTCGGGCGACATGCGGGAGATCAACTCCCCGTCCGCTCACGCACCGCTCACGCAGACGGCCCCGGACGAGACGTCCGAGGCCGAATAAGACCCCTCCCTGGGGGAGAAACCCCAGGTCAGAGCGGTAACGCGTTGTGCCCCCGGCAGGATTCGAACCTGCGACACCCGCTTTAGGAGAGCGGTGCTCTATCCCCTGAGCTACGAAGGCCGGGGCCTGTGAAAAACCGCGGAGAACACCCAGCGAGTGGATCTTCAGCCGAGGCGTACAAGCCCGCTGGTCAGTGGGGGTGCGCTGGTGCTCGCGACGGGCGGACATCCTGCACGACCTGACCGCTGACGTGAACAGCGTAGCGGATCGGGGCGGAGCGGAGGAGTGTAGTACGGGGGTGGGGTGTTGCGAAGGGTGTGACCTGCGGTTTTCTGTGCGGGGATGGTTAGTGTTCGTCTCGGGTCGCGCGGAGCGGAGGCCCGGGTCGTCCGTTCCGTCGCCGACGTGGAGCCGAGGTCGTCACGGGTGTCGGCTTGATCGCCGTCGGCTTTTCGCGGCGTACTCCCGGGCCGGTAGCCTGGCTGCGTCTCGTCGAGCTGCTGGACGCGGACGCTGCGCGAGCGCCTTGGCCGGAGCTTCTGGGAGCTGATGATCGGCCGGGCGGCGCCGAGGAGCTGTGCTTTCTTGCCGACGCGCGGCTGTGCCGCCCCACGGCCTCGTGCGCGGAGCGGCACAGGATTTCGCGCTGCCATGCGTGTCCAACTGCAGGTGGTCAGCCGCCGTCAACGTAAGCACGTGCCGCGACCATGACGTCTTTGAAGCGCCCGTCGGCGATCACCGTAAGAGGGGCTTCGTCCTCGAGCTGGGGGTTCATCCCGATCATCCAGGCACGTGCTGTGTAGAGGCTCTCGGCGTCCTGGATGAGTTGGAGCACCTGCAGGGCCGCGCGAAGACGCTCTTCGGCCTCCTGGCGTGGTGCTGAATCGCCCGAAGCCCACTTGCCGACCTGTCGCGGATCGTTGATGTTGGTGATCCGAGCGGTCAGGCGCTGGCCGAGGTTGTCCTGCAGGAAACGAGCGATGTCCGCGATGGACATGCGTACCGTGGTGACGTGGGCTCGCTCGGCGCTTGCGGCACTCTTGGCGGCTGCAGGATTGTTGGCTGTGGTGGCCATGACACTTCCTCCCTCGTGGACTGACTGCCCGCTCGGCCGATGGCCGGCTGGTCGCGTGTCAGGCAACGGGCGCAGGACTTGATTGCGGGCAACTCGGCCTGCCACACGTCCGATGGAGTGCGGATGCGGGCTCGGCGCCGCTGGCTGATGTGACGCTTCTGATGAGTGGATCCGCGGGGAAGCGTGACCTCTGCGGCTCATGACGGCGTTAAACGTCCGTGGTCAGCATCGCTGCATGCCGGTCTCGGAGACGGATCCGGTGCTGGGCTGACTGAGGGGGCGCAGGCTGTGCAGCAGCTTGTCGCGATGCCTGTTGCTCGGCTGGCCGGCCTGCGGGGCGCCGTCACGAGATATCAGCGCGGTCGCAGACGTGGCGATGGATGCTGTTTGTAACTGGTGGACGACTGTGTTCATGGTCCCTCCGCAATAGTTCATGTGTTAAGGCTACCCAGAATCCACCTCTAACTCCACCGCTTTTGCGCTAACTTCTGCGGCCTGATCATTCATCAAGACCTCGTTGCTGAGCTGTGGTTGGGGCGCTGACGTGGGCCTTTTCTGGCTCTGGTTGTCTGAGGGGTCAGGTACGGGTCGGGGATTTTCCTCCGTTCGGGCTACGAGAGTGTTGGAGGTTTGAAGGTGGATGCGAGTGGGGGACGGGGAGTGTGAGCCGCAGCGTCAGCGGATGGTGAGTCCGTACTCTTCAGCGACTCTGCGCAGCCCCTCAGTCTCTGGCCAGATGGGCTGCCTCTCCGCCTCTTCCAGGTCGACATCGCTGAAGATGGCCCAGCACTGGCGCATCCCGAAGCGGGAGCGGTAGGCGATCCCGTGGATCAGCCGGCTCTGGTGCGAGTCGCGTTGTGCGATCGCCCAGGCGGCGATCTGGCGCGTCACCCTGCGGTTCGTGCCTTGAACGTGTTCGGCGGTCAGGTCGGTGATGTCGAACTGGGCCAACTCGTCCTTGAGCTCCCTCGACAACGTGCGCAGCGTCTGCTCGTCGTCGACGTCTAAGAACCGTGCTTCCTTGGCCGGCTGTAAGCGCACCAGTGTGTGCCGGGTGCGCCAGTCCTGGGGAAGGTTGCCGGGGCTCATGAAGTAGGGCTCGTCCCAGTCGTCGCCGATGAACTCACGCAGTTCGGGATCCACACGGAAGGGCGCCAGCGCCTCGGCGAAGCACCCGTCGAGGTCAGAGGCGCAGTACAGAGTGCCGTAGCTGACCAGGCTCCACCGGTTGCCCCCCGAGCGGCTGTCGTCCTCCCGGCTGATCTTGTTGTACTTGCGTGGGTTCTTGGCCTTTCCCAGGCGCCACACCCCGCGCTCCGGTGCCGGTATGAGACGCACCTCCAACGGTGTGCACTCGCTCATGGGCCGCTCCTCACTCGGGTCCGAACTCGCGCCTGTTGTCCTCAGGTCTGGCTGGTCGCTCACCGCACGTGAGGCAAGAGCAGGCGTGCTCGACTGCGTGCGGAGAGCCGGGCTCCATCTTCAAGGCATCCGCCTCTCGCTCAGCGTTGTGACGGGTGTCGGGCACGCGCCACGGACGCACAAGCGTCTGAACGCGGCCGAACGATCATTTTCTGCTGCCGGGAGGGCGAGAGCGACTGATCCCGCCGATCCCATGAGGGGCGCACGAAGGATCAAGGGGGCGCACGGCCTAACCCGTAGGTGACGGGTCTTCCAATTCCACCTCGAGAACGGCGACCCCGGCCTCTCCCGCCATGGCGAGGACGACCGTGTTGGTGGATTCACCAGAGGGATACGCGGACAGCGTGTGCACAGGGCTTCCCGTGGCCAACTGCAGAATGCAGCGCGATGTGGTCGCCACTTCCCAGAACCGGATCGTGCCGTCCCGGGAGGAACTGGCGACGAAGGGACGAGGGACATCGGATGTTGTCGTCCAGGTGGTGATGGCCTCGACGGCATCCGTGTGCCCGTGGAGGGGCTCGCCGATGGGCTCGAGGGCGGAAAGGTCCCACAGGCGCACGGTGCCGTCATCTCCACCACTGGCAAGGAAAGGGGGCGACGGGGAGGGGCCCGCGTTGATGGCCACGGCGTTGATGATTCCCTGCGAACAGTAGAAAACGTGCCTGGGCGCCGTGTCTGTGGTGTCCCACAAGCGCACGGCCCCGTCAGCGCTACCAGAAGCGAACCAGTCTGCGCCGACTCCGTCGGACGCCGCGGCCACCGTTCGGACTGTGTAGGGATGTCGCCACAGCTGGAGCGATCGTCCTCCGTCCAGGTCCCACAGCCGGACTGTGAAGTCGTCGCTGCTGATGACCACCCGTCGGCCACCGCAGGCCACTGTTGAGGCAAGGGCCCGTATCGGCCGGGAGTGTCCCCGGAGAGGGGGGCCGACAGCGGTGCCGGGCACCGGGTCCCAGGAACGGATGCTGTGGTCGGAAGCCGACCAGAGGAGCAGATGCCGGCCTTGGTCCCCCTGTGCCCAGGAGAGGGCGGAGGAGGGACGCTGCGAGTCGTCGTCGAACGTGCCGGTGCTCGACCCGCTGAGAGTGTTCCAGACCCGGGCCTGTGAGGTGGCGTAACTGACCGCCAGTTGCGGTCCGGCAACGGAGTCCGCAGTGATCGCCGCAGCTACGACGGCGGGGGTTGTGGCGCTGCCCCGAATCGCACGGTGAATGGCCCCTGTGTCCCACAGCCGAACGGTGTTGTCCCGGGCCGTGGAGGCGAGCCGGTCGGTACCGTCGGCCGAGAACGAGCGCAGGGCGGTCACTGTGTCCGTGTGCCCGGTGAGCCGACCGGTCCGCCTTCTGGCGCCCATGTCCCACAGGTCGATCGTTGATCCTGAGCCTGCTGCGGCGAGTAGGTCCAGGCCGTCGACGTGGAGCGCCACCAGGGCGGTGACAGGCTCTCCCTCCCCCGGGAAGGTGGCCCGGGCCCCTGAGGTGGTGTCCCACAGCGTGATGGAGCCATCACTGTGACCGGTGGCGACCCAGCCGGGCACTGTGGTGTCGGTCAGGGACCTGACGGGAGCGCCGACGGGGTACTCGCGCAGTAATCGATGGTCTGCGCCGTCCCAGACGCTCAGTGTGTGGCCGACACCGACCAGCAGCTGCCGTCCCCCGGGGCCGACAGCCAGGGTCAGCGCGAATGCGGCTCGTTCCAACGGGTGAGGGCGCAGGGTGGCCAGGTGGTGTTCCTCCGAGTGATCGCGCCAGAGTTTCACCGCGCCGTCCCCGTTGATCGCTGCGACGGTCAATGTCCCCGCGTCGTCGTGGTATCCGGTGACGGCAGAGGTCCAGGTGCGCTCCCCGAACGTCCTGTGGTCGAGCAGCGTTCCCCGGGTCGTGTCCCAGACACGGACCGTGCCGTCGGTGCTGCCCGAGACGAGCGCTCCACCGCCGGAGGAGTACGCCGCGAAGAACAGGCACCGTACGTCGCCGTCGTGTGCGGGAATCCGGTCCCCGACGGGTGCGCCGGTAACCGGGTCGATCAGCTCGATGCTGCCCGCCTCATTGCCCACGGCCAGCAGTTCGGCGCCGCCAGGTCCTTCGGCCGTGGCCAGCGACAGACTGCGACGGCTGAGCGTCGCGAGCACATTGGACGGGGGTGTCCATTGTGACCACAGGACACTCAGTCGGGAGCCGGCGAATTCCGCGGCCTCCCGGGGGAGACGCTGACGAGGAACACCGGGAAACCGCAACGCCGTGTAGGCGAGATGCAGACTGGTGCACCGGGAGGCGAGATCCGCGTCCTGGACGTAGGGCTCGACAGCAGCCCATGCGGTGAGCCACGCACGGTCCGCGTGAAGCGCGTGCGGGAGGCTGAGAAGTCCCCGGACCCCGTCGCCGATGGCCCACGGCAGCAGACCGGGTGGCACGTGGCTGTCGTCCAGTGCCCCACCGAGCGCGGCATGGTGAGCCAAATAGCGGCTCAGATAGGGGTGGGGAACACTCACCGCATCAGGACTGACCAGACGCGCCAGTGCGGCCGCGATGCGCGCATGCGCCTGCTGCTCGGCGGCACGGAGGTCCCTCTGCCGGTCATCCGAATTCATCCAAGGCCCTCCTCGTCTCCTCGGGCCACCGGCGCAGCATGACTCCGAGTTGCTCGTGCGCGGGCCGATACACGATGTGGTCGTCCTCGATGTCGTGCGTGAGGTACCCAGCGAGCCGGCTTCCCAGGAGCCGCCGGATCTTGTCGTCGGCGTGAGCGAGGCGGGCCTGCAGCAGCTCGGAGGCCACGGCCGGCCACACCTGGGCCCAGGGAATCCCCCGGCCCAGTCCGAACGCGGTGGCGCGTAGCAGCGCGAGTGCCTCCTCCCTGTTCAGTCCCTCATCGGTGACCTGGTCGAGGTCCTGCTCGAACAGGCCCGCCGTGCCCCGGTCAAGCTGTGAGAGCCAGCGCGGGTCGCTGAGCAGCGTGGCTCCGTCGGCGCGGCGAAGTTGTTCGGAGGCCAAGCGCGCGTCGAGGAAGGACCGGCCCACGTGACGCGCCACGCGCTCCGCTGCCGAGGTGACCACAGTCGGGTCGTCGCACCAAGCCGCCCCGGCCAACAGGGCGGCGACGTAAGCGGCGATGTCTGCCTGCGTTCCCTCGCCATCCGTACGCACCACCCGCGCTGCGGGAAAGACGTCCAGGAGTTCCCGCAACAGCCCTCGCACGCCGGTGGCGGCGGCCGCTTCCGGGGTGCCTGGGCTGGAACTGCGGACTCCGATCACCAGGCGCAGACCCCGGTGAGCGGGGGGCCTTACGGACGCCGGAGTGCCGGCGGCCTGCGCAGGAATGGAGATCCTGCTCGCGGTGTCAGGCTCACCGGCGTAGGCAGCGAGAGGCGCGAGAACATCTCGGACGCAGGCGACAGCGTCCGGGGATTCGTCGAGGCCATCGACGACCACCGTGACCGTGTCTTCCCGGGAAGTCGTGAAGAACGTGCGCAGTCCTTCTTGCCATTGGCGCAGGGCATCTGTCGCAGGTTGGGAGCGGTCCTGCTCACAGCCCAGTCGGCTACCGATGGCTTCGATCAGACTCAGCGGTCGGCGGTTCCGGGCGGACACCGCTACGTGGATGGATCCCTCGTCCGGAACGCTGTCCGCCGGTGCCCTGCTCACTGCCTCCGCGTAGCGGGGGGACGCTCGGAAGGCGGAATCGCTGAGGGTCACCGCCCGGGCCAGTACCGCGGATTTCCCGCTTGCGGCGGTGCCCGTCACGATGAGGACGCTGGCAGGACCGGTGACGAAGCTCGTCAGTTCGCGGTTGAGTTCCTGGCGGCCGGAGAAGTACCAGCCGGGATCGTCGCTGCTGGACCGGCCGCTGGCACGGTCCAGCCAGTACTCCAGTTCCTCGGGCGTGGCCGCGACCTCCTCCCGGGCTCGGGTGACCACCTGTGGCTTGGGTCGGTAGCCGGGGTTGGGCAGAGTGGGGATCGGGGCGCCGAGCTTGCCCTGGAGGACCGTTCGAGGACCCGCGAGTGAGAGGCCCCGTTCTTCGTTGAGCCGCTCCGTGGCCTGCTCCAGGGCCTGGATGAACTCGGAGATCGACAAGTGCGGACGGGCGATCCCGGCCGCTTCCTGAAGCCACTCGAAGGCCCTGCGCAGGACGACGGCGAACTCGCGGCCCAGTACCGGGGAACGGGTCGCTGTCGTCGCCACCACGTTCAGCGTCCTCCCCGGCGTCCCGGGCCGGGCGAGGTCACGGGCCAGGGCCCTCAGCTCCGCGTCGATGCCTTCCGCCTCACAAGCGTTGACGATCACCAGTACATGACGGGCTCGCGAGTCGAGAGCGGCGATGACGACCTCGTTCGTCGGCATGCCCGTCGCCAGCAGCCGATCGGTATCAGTGCTTGGCAGGAGCAAGAAGTGCCTGGTGGACGTCCCGACGGCGCCGTGTGACGTGATGTACAGGACCAGCGGCTCGTCTTCCGCCGCCTCCCGGATGCCGGAGGTGTACAGGAAGCGCTCCACGTCGTGACGTTCTTCCGGCGCGCGCAGGACGGTCTGTACGAACCCTCCCCCCGGGGCCGGCCCGGGTTCCCACCATGCGGTCACGATCGACAGCTGTTCCTCGATGGCCTTGGTGAACTCGGGGTCCTCGTCCTCCACTGTCACGATGACCAGTGAGCCGGCGGCCGGCGCCGCGCCCTCCGCACCCCTTGACGGGTTGGTTTGCTCGACTAAGCCAAACTCCCCGTGCTCCCCCCGCATGTTCTCTATTGTTCACAGCCATGCATCGCCACGGGTCAGAATCCGCGAAGTCCTCCGCCGGCGCAGCGGCTGTGACTGCTGACATTACCCAGGACGCTGTCGTCATCGTCCCGGGCATCATGGGTAGTGAGCTCTACGACACCGTCGCCCGGAAGACCATCTGGGGCCTGTCCGGTGTGTCATGGCTCCTGAGGGCTTGGACCCGCCCCGGAGGGCTCGAGCCGCTGCGCCTGACTCCGGAGGAACTGGAAGGCAAGACCACCCGGGTCGAGGCGACTCAGCTGATGCGCCACTCGTCCTGGACTCCGTACCTCCAGGGATTCGAGCCTTATACCAACCTGATCAGCACTGTCCGCGACTGCGTCGCCGATCCTGCCGCGATCCTGGAGTTCGCCTACGACTGGCGCCTGCCCGTCGCCGTGAACGGCCGCCTCTTGGCCGAGGCCGCCCGCCGCCACCTGACCACCTGGCGCCTCCATTCCGCACATGACGAGGCCCGGCGCAGCCGTGTCGACGAGCGGCCGGCACGCCTCGTCTTCGTGGCCCACTCCATGGGGGGTCTAGTTGCCAGGGCGGCCCTTGACGCCGCGTACGACAGTGACCTGGCCGACGACACCCGCGCCGTCCTCACCCTTGGCACGCCCTTCTACGGCGCGGTGAAGGCGACCGCGATCCTCAGCACCGGCCGCGGCGCCCCAGTCCCGCTCCCGCACCGGCAACTGCAGTCCATCTCAGCAACGATGCCCGGCCTTCATGACCTCCTGCCGCAGTACGCCTGCCTCATCGAGGGAAACAACGTCCGTCGCCTCACCCCTGACGACGTGACAAGCATCGGCGGTAACGCCGAACTCGCACAGGCGGCGGATACCTTCCACGCGAAGCAAGTCCACGTCAGCCTGCCCGGGCACTGGGCCGTGGCCGGCACCAACCAGGCCACCATGCAGAGTCTCACCATCCGTGACGGCGTCGCCCACCCGCATCACCATGGTGTTCGCCAGCACAGCAGTGGCGACTTCATTCGCGACCAGCGTGGCAGCCTGAGGTTTTATGACGTCAAAGGCGACGGAACCGTCTACAAGGATTCCGCGGCTGTAGGACCCGCTGTCACACCACTTCCGCTGCAGCATGGAGCCGTTGCCTCCGATCGCGTCGCGCTCAAGGCTGTCGCGGAGATACTGCGGGACGACGAACACCTCGGCCCGCCCCAGGGCGCGCCCGGCTGCGGGCTGGACGTCCCCGATCTGGTGGAAGTGGGAACTCCTTGGAACATCACGCTCGGCGGTGTGGGTTCCTTGGCAGGGCTCCGGTGCGAAATGGCCGACGTCGCGGGCCGGAACACGCAGGTCCTCAAATTGAACTGGGGCGACGGCCATATCAGGGCCAGGGCCACCGTCGGCGTTCCAGGCTTGTACCGTGTCGCGGTCCGCACCATTGACGGCCACGTCATCACCCAACTGGTACTGGCCAGTGAGCCGGGCGCCATGCGGGAAGTGGGATAGAAGCCCACGCTCAGTCGAGCGCGAAGACCGGTGGTGGCGTGGTTGTGCCACCGCCGACAGTGTGGCGGGTGGGGTGGGTGGGGGGCGTCGGTTTGTCAGGTCAGGGGGATCGGGCGGAAGCGGCCCGCGACTCGTAGGTCCGCCTCGATGTGGCTTGCCGTCTTCCCCAGGAGCGGGAGGACGTCCGTCACGCAGGCCGCTGCGGTGCGGCGGGCGGCGTGCATCGCGACGTTCACCGCGGCCACCACGCGGCCCGTGCGGTCGTGTACCGGGACCGCGATGGAGCGCAGGCCGGCCTCCAGTTCCTCGTCGACCAGGGCGTAGCCCTGCGAGCGTGTCTCCGGGAGGGAGAGCAGGACGCGGCCCAGTGCGGTCGCGTGGGCCGGGAGGCGGGTGCCGACGCTGATGCGGGCGCTCATCACGCGGCTGGTGGAAGCCCGGGCCGTGTACTGGATCTCCTCGCCCGAGTCGGACAGGACGGCCAGCGAGGCCGACTCGTGGACGCGGTCGGCGAGGGCGGTCAGGTGGGGCTGGGCGATCTGGGGGAGGGAGGTGCGGGAGAGGGGCGGGAAGCCGAGGGAGAGGACTCGGGGGGTGAGGGTGAAGGTCCGGTCGGGGGTGGCCGCCACCAGGCCCGCGTGCTCGTGGGTGATCAGGGCCCGGCGTGCCGTTGCCCGGGCGAGGCCCGTCGCCTTCGCGACGTCCGTGAGGGTCAGTGCCGGGTGGTCCTCGCCGAAGGCGGTCAGTACGGTCAGGCCGCGGGCCAGGGATTCGACGAAGTCCCGGCCCAGTTCGTGCTTCGACGCGGCCGTCCAGGTGGCGAGGCCGGAGCGGGGGGTGCCCGGCTCCGGTGGTGGGGCGGTGCGCAGGTCGTTCTCCATCGACCGCACCGTTGAGTGGAGGCGGGGGAGGAGGGTCGTTCGCAGGTCCTCGGCCGTGTGGCGGCTGGTGTGGCTCACCACGCTCGCCACGCACGCGATCCGGCCGGTGCCCGGGTCCCGTACGGGGGCCGAGACCGCGACCAGACCCGGTTCGATCAGCTGGTCGTCGAGGGAGTAGCCGTCGGTCGCCGCGGCTGCCGTGCGGTCTTCGAAGTCCTCGTCCCGGGCCTGGGTGGTGTGGTCGCGTGGGGGTACGGCGGGGAAGGTGCGGTCCTCGGGGTCTGCCGCCCGGCGGTCGTGCCAGTGGCGCCAGTCGGCCGGTGTCCACTCCGTGGCGAACAGCGGGCCCGGCGCGGTGCGTTCGGCGGGGAGGAGGTCGCCGATGCGGAAGCTCAGGGACATGGCGCGTCGGCGGGTGGCCTGGTGGATGAATCGGATGCCGTCGCGGTCGCCGACCGCCAGGGAGACCGACTCGTCCAGCTCGTCGGCCAGGGCGTCGGCACGGGAGGCGAGGAGGGCGGGGAGGCGGAGGGCGGCGAGGTAGGCGTTGCCCAGTTCCGTCAGGTGGGGGGCGAGGGTCACGTCGCGGCCGTCCAGGCGGACGTAGCCCATGCGGGCGAGGGTCGCTGTGATGCGGTCGATCGTGGAGCGGGCCAGTCCGGTGGCCTTCTCCAGGCCGCTGAGGCTGAGGGTGCCGCCGTCCGCCTCGGTCAGCCGCCGCAGTACGGCGATTCCGCGCAGTAGCGGGGTCACGGCCTCGGACGGTGCCACGGGTTCGCTACGTGTCACCGTTTCGGCCGGTGCCATGGCTTCGCTACGTGTCACCGTTTCGGCCGGTGCCACTGCCTCGGCCGGTGGGACCGCCTTCCGTGTACCGGGGGTGTGGGGCGTACCGGTGCCCGGTGTGGCGGCGGCCCCTGCGTGGGCGGCGTCGTTCGTGGGGTTGGCGGGCATCGGCTCTCCGGTACGGCGGTCGCGGCAGGCCTACCGTAATCCCGGGCGAGCAGGAGGGCGGACGGCCGGTCGGGCGGTGCGGCGGTCCCGTCGGCTGCCGGTCCGGTCGTCATGCGGTCACCTGCGGGTGACCCGTACCTGGTGGTCCCCCTTCAGGTCCGCGCCCGACACCGCGATCGTGATGCCCCGGCGCGGGTCCTTGAAGGTCTCGCCGGGTGTGAAGGCGGCGTCCGAGAGTTCGGCGTGGATGTTCGGGCTGCGGGTGCAGCCGCCGCTGTCCCGGCGGGAGTCGAACACGGTCACCGGGCCCATTCCCGTGTCCACGTCCGCGTCGATCCGGTAGACCAGTACGCCCGGCCGGCACACCACCTCGTCGTTGCCCTCGCGCGTGCGCAGTTCGACCGCGTAGCCGGACGTGCCGTCCAGGGGGACGACCACCAGTTTGTCGCCGCCCTTGCGGGCCAGCGGTGTCAGTGTGTACTCCGTCGTCCCGGGCGCCGACGCGCAGTGCACCTGGGAGTGGTCCAGCCAGCCCAGCTTCCACTTGTGCCAGCCGATGAGGTCGTTGTTGGCGCCCCAGTCCTCGCTCATGATGTCCCAGTGGCCGACGGCCCCTCCGCCCTCCTGGGTGTAGAGGTCCGGCAGTCCGAAGACGTGGCCGTTCTCGTGGGGGAGGACGCGGTAGCCGGTCTCGTCGTAGGAGCCGGAGCCGTCGTCCTGGCGGGAGTAGACGAAGGACGCGTTGGCCACCGGGACGCCGTCGGCGACCGGGGCCTCGGTGTTGCCGGCGAAGGTGACGGACAGGACCGTGTCCAGGGCGGAGGGGCCCGCGTTCGGTGTGACCAGCACGTTCATGAGGTCGTACGACCGGAAGTCCACCTTCGCGTCGGCCGCCGCCACCAGGTCCTGGACCAGGCTCCGGTAGCCGGGGTCGAAGGGGGCGCCGCGCTCTATGCCGTACTCGGCGAACGGCTTCGGCATGCGCAGCCAGTCGGGGATCGGGATTTCGGGACGGTAGTCGAGGCGGCCGTAGGAGCTGGTGCGGAACCACTCCTCGGTCTTCGGGAAGAACTCGGCGTAACGGTCGAGCGCCTTGCCCTCGCCGGGCGCGTCCGAGAAGTCGATCATCAGGGTCAGGGCGCGGACGGTGCCGGTGGAGCGGGCGTAGCCGGCGGAGGTCGGGACGCCCTCGGACATCTGGATCTCGGGGCCGCCGCTGATCAGGCAGGGGCCGTGTGCGGAGGAGCGGGAGAGGGCGGCCGGGCCGGGGCCCGACGCCGTGGTGCTGGGCGTGAGCCGGCCGGTGCCCGCCGAGGTGCTGACCGCGAAGGTCACGACGGTGACGGTCGCGATCGCGGCCAGCCGGCGCGGGCGTATCCGGCGGCTCGGCGGCTGCGCCTGCGACTGCGGCTGCATGCAGACCTCCCGGACCACGGCAGCCACCGGACACCGGCTGCACCCTTGCGATCACCCTGTGCCGAGGGGTGGGCGGACGCGCGCTGGAAAGGCCGATCGTGGGTTTCCCGCCGGTAGCCGCCGACCGGGGGACGACGCGGACGGGCAGGAGGGGAGCGGGTGTGATGCAGGTCACGGTGAATGTCTGCGGGTGCGGGAAATAGCCGGGGATCGTTTCCCCGTTTAGCCCTGTGTCCGAGCGAAGCGGGGACTTCCTCCCCGGATCGCCAACCCAGTCGTCCGAGGAGTACGCCGTGCAGACCGCGCCCCCCGAACAGCACAAGGCGGCCCGGCCCCGCGCCGACGCCCTGCGCAATCGGGAGCGGATCGTCGCCGCCGCCCGGGAGATGTTCGTCGAGCACGGCCCCGATGTGCCGCTCGACGACGTCGCCCGCCGGGCCGGCGTCGGCAACGCCACGGTGTACCGCAACTTCCCCGACCGCGACGCCCTCGTCCGCGAGGTCGTCTGCTCGGTCATGGGCCGTACGGCACGGGCGGCCGAGCTCGCTCTCGCGGAGACCGGCGACGCCTTCGAGGCGCTGGAGCGCTTCGTGCACGTCTCCGCCGACGAGCGGATCAGTGCCCTGTGCCCCATGGTCTCCAGCACGTTCGACCAGCACCACCCCGACCTCGAAGCAGCGCGCGAACGGGTCGAGCGGCTCGTCGCCGAGGTCATGGACCGGGCGAAGGCGGCCGGTCAGCTCCGTACCGACGTGGGCGTGAGCGATCTGATGATCGCCGCGGCCCAGCTGAGCCGGCCCCCGGCCGGTACGGGGTGCCTGAGCGCCGACCGGTTCGTCCACCGCCATCTGCAGCTGTTCCTGGACGGGCTGCGGGCTCCCGCCCGCTCGACCCTGCCGGGTGCGGCCGTGAGCCTGGAGGACCTGCGCCGGCCCTGCGACCAGTAGTTCTGTGACCAGCAGTTCCGCGACCAGTAGTGACCAGTAGTTCCGTGATCAGTAGTGACCAGCAGCTCCGTGATCAGTAGTGGCCAGTAGTTCTGTGATCCGTAGTGACCCAGTAGTTCTGTGACCCCGACCCTCCGACACGACGCCTGACCGTCTGAACAGCGGACGGCGGCTCCGGTGGCCCATGGCCCGGTGGCCGTCGCCCGTAGGCGAGTCGTCCCTTTACTCACCTTTTTCCGTCACGAAGTCCCGAAGTGGGTACCCCCATGTCTGAAGCAGCCGTCAAGGCTCCCGGCGCTGCCGGCGCCCCCGGCGTCCCTGACGCCGGACGCTGGAAAGCGCTCGTCTTCATCGCGCTCGCCCAGCTGATGGTCGTCCTCGACGCCACCATCGTGAACATCGCCCTGCCCTCCGCCCAGCAGGACCTCGGCATCTCCGACGGCAACCGGCAGTGGGTCGTCACGGCCTACGCCCTCGCCTTCGGCGGTCTGCTGCTGTTCGGTGGCCGGATAGCCGACCTGTGGGGCCGCAAGCGCACCTTCGTCGTGGGCCTGGCCGGCTTCGCCGTCGCCTCGGCGCTCGGCGGCGCGGCCACCAACGAGGCGATGATGTTCGGCTCCCGCGCCCTCCAGGGCGTCTTCGGCGCGCTGCTCGCGCCCGCCGCGCTCTCCCTGCTCGCCGTGATGTTCACGGACGCCAAGGAGCGCGCCAAGGCCTTCGGCATCTACGGGGCGATCGCCGGTGGCGGCGGCGCCGTGGGTCTGATCCTCGGCGGTTTCCTCACCGAGTACCTGAACTGGCGCTGGACGTTCTTCGTCAACATCCCGTTCGCGGTCGTCGCCGCGGCCGGCGCGTACCTCGTCATCCGTGAGCCGCAGGGCGGCCGCAACCGCTCGCCGCTCGACATCCCCGGCGTCATCCTGTCCACCCTCGGCCTCGTCGCCCTCGTCTACGGCTTCACCCGTGCCGAGTCGGAGGGCTGGAGCGACGCGGTGACGGTCGGCATGTTCGTCGGTTCCGCCGTGCTGCTCCTCGCCTTCGTGCTCGTCGAGTCGAAGGTCAAGGCCCCGCTGCTGCCGCTGCGCGTGATCACGGAGCGGAACCGGGGCGGGATCTACCTCTCGCTGGGCCTGGCGATCATCGCGATGTTCGGCCTGTTCCTCTTCCTGACCTACTACCTGCAGATCGTGAAGGACTACTCGCCGGTGAAGACCGGCTTCGCCTTCCTGCCGATGATCGCGGGCATGATCACGGGCTCCACGCAGATCGGCACCCGTCTGATGACCCGGGTCGCGCCCCGGCTGCTGATGGGCCCCGGCTTCCTGGTCGCCGCCCTCGGCATGCTGCTGCTGACCCAGCTGGCCATCGACACCTCCTACACCGCCGTGCTGCTGCCCGGCATGCTCCTGCTCGGCCTCGGCATGGGTACGGCGTTCATGCCGGCCATGTCCCTGGCCACCATGGGCGTGGAGCCCCGGGACTCCGGTGTCGCCTCCGCGATGGTCAACACCTCGCAGCAGGTGGGCGGCGCGATCGGTACGGCGCTGCTGAACACCATCGCCGCCTCGGCCACCACGTCCTACGTCGCCGACCACATCGGCGGCGCGGCCTCCCGCTCCCAGCAGCAGCTGGTCCATCTGGAGGGTCAGGTGGAGGGTTACGCCAGCGCCATCTGGTTCGCCGTCGGCATCCTGGTCGCGGCGGCCGTGATCGCCCTGACCTTCGTCAACGCGGGCCGTCCGGGCGGCACCGCCGTCACGGGGGCGGGTTCCGGTTCGGGTGACGCGGCCGAGGACGAGCTGCCGGTGCCGGTCATCGCCCACTGACGACGACACCGGACGCTTTCACCCTCTCGGGTTCTGCCTCCTCGGGTTTCTCTGTTCCATCCGTGCTCGGGGGGAGGGGACGCCCCTCGCGCACGGCTCCCACGGACCTGCCCCGGCTGCCCCGGCCGCGTGCTCAGCGCAGCCAGGGCAGGTCCGCACCCGCTTCGCTCGGCTGAAGTCCCTCGGCGACGATCCGCATGATCTCGCCGAGGGACTCCTGCTGTTCGGGGCTGAGCCGGTCGAAGACGGCCTGGCGTACGGCGTTCACATGGCCCGGCGCGGTCCGGCGCAGCACCTCGTACCCCTCGTCCGTGAGGATGGCGAACTGACCCCGCTTGTCGGAGGGGCAGTCCTCCCGGCGTACCCAGCCGTTCTTCTCCAGGCGGGCGACCGCGTGCGAGAGCCGGGAACGCGTGATCTTCGCGTACCGGGCCAGCTCGGTCATCCGCAGCCGTCGGCGCGGTGACTCGGCGAGTTTGACCAGCAGGCCGTAGTAGACGTGCGGCATGCCCGCGTCGCGCTGGAGCTGCCGGTCGAGGTGGTCCTCGAGGAGGGTGGCGGCCACGATGTAGGAGCGCCAGACGCGCTGTTCCTCCGCGGTGAGCCAGCGGGGCTCGTCGTCGGGGGCCGGGGTGGGTGCCGTATTCATGTATCCATCGTACGGAACCACTTCTTGAACTTTAAACAAAGTGGGCGTAGATTCGCGGAAGGGAGATGTTGAGAGTTCAAGTACTGGGAGTCGTGCTCATGTCCGCAGTCACTCGGGGGCGCATGCCCGCCCTCTACCTCAGCCACGGTGCCCCGCCGCTCGCCGACGACCCCGTCTGGCCCGGCGAACTCGCCGCGTGGGCCGCCGCCCTCCCGCGCCCAAAGGCCGTCCTCGTCGTCTCCGCCCACTGGGAGGAGGCCCCGCTCGCCCTCGGCGCCACCCGGACCGTCCCCCTGGTCTACGACTTCTGGGGCTTCCCGGAGCACTACTACCAGGTGCGCTACGAGGCCCCCGGCGCCCCCGCGCTCGCCGAGTCCGTACGCAAGCTGCTGCGCGCCCCCGGTACGCCCGTGCAGGACGTCCCCGACCGCGGACTCGACCACGGCGCGTACGTACCGCTCGTCGAGATGTACCCCGGTGCCGACATACCGGTCCTCCAGGTCTCCATGCCAACCCTCGACCCGGCACGGCTCATGGGGATCGGCCGCAGGCTCGCGCCGCTGCGTGACGAGGGCGTGCTGATCATCGGCTCCGGCTTCTTCACCCACAACCTCGCCGCGCTGCGCCAGGCCGGCGTCCCCTCCTGGTCCGCGGAGTTCGACGACTGGGGGCGGCGCGCGCTGGAGGCCGGTGACGTGGACGGGCTGCTCGACTTCGCCCGCAAGTCCCCGGCGGGCCTGCTCGCCCACCCGCGCACGGAGCACTTCGCCCCGCTGTTCGTGACGATGGGGGCGGCGGACGCGGCCGGCGAGCTGGACCTGCGCAAGTCCGTGATCGACGGGTTCTGGATGGGGCTGGCCAAGCGGTCGGTGCAGTTCGGCTGACCGCCGGGGTGCGGCGGCGCGGGGGCTGTCGGGGCGAGACGCGCGGGGGACAGGGCGACAGGGCGGCAGGGCTACCGGGGCGGAACGCGCGCGAGCCGCCGGAGGGGAATGCGCGAGGGCCTGGTTGCGCTGTCCGGACAGCGCAACCAGGCCCTCGGGTGCGCCGTCCGGACGGCGTACCTGGAGCGGCTTCTCGTACCAGGCCACGTCCCGGTACCGGCCGAACTTGCGGCCCACCTCGCGGTATGTGCCGTGCCGACGTACCGGAAGCCGAAGCGCTCGCGCGGGCGGGTGGAGGCATCGTCCGGCTGGGTGATGCCCGCGTACGCGCGGTGCGGGTCCTCGGCCGTCAGGGCCTCGAGAGGGCCGTGCGGAGCAGCGTGCCGACGCCCCGGCAGCCGGCGAGCGGGGCGTCGGCGAGCGGGGCGACGGCGAGCGGGGCGACGGGTGTCGTGGACGGTGGTCGCCGCCGAGTTCCCGTACACGGGCTTCGCGCGATGAGGGCTGGATGCGGCGTAGCCCAGAATCTCCTGTGAGTCCGCGTCCGCGGCAACCCTCGGCCGGTGCGGGCCGTCTTCAGGGTGGGAGGGCAGCCAAGGGCGGCGCTCCTCCGGGGTGAAGGGCACGGTGTCGAACGTGATGGGCGTCTCACGTACGTAGTGGTTGCAGAGGTCGGTGAGGGCCTTGAGGTCGCCCTCGATTCCCGGTCTGACCTGGACCTCTGCGCGTGCCGACGGCATCGCTCCCCCTCGTGTGGCGGCACAGGGTACTGCATGATCAGAAAAATCGGGGGGCGGGTTGGGAATTCTGTCCGGATTCCAGTCGTTGTTTCCATCGGATGCAGGGCACCCGAGGAGAGTCCCGAGAGGGACCGGACACGACGAGATCCGAGACCGGAGACGACCCACACATGGTGCCGAGCACCCGCAGGACCACCCGGACCACCCGCTGAACCACCATCGCAAGGGAGCACGCATGGCAACCCGTGCCGTCGCCCGTCGTAAGTCCGCCACCGGCGGGACCTCCGACGCGGCAACCAGCGTCCGCGCAGCCGGCGGCGAGCTCGCCGACCGCGATCTGGTCGGCATGTACCTCGACGAGATCGCACGGACCCCGCTGCTCGACGCCGCCAAGGAGGTCGAGCTGTCCCAGACCATCGAGGCGGGTGTGTTCGCGCGGCAGGTACTCGAAGGCTACGAGGAGACCGGGGCGGACGCCACCCGGGAGGAGCTCCAGGCCCTGATCGAGGAGAGCGAGCGGGCGAAGGACGTCTTCATCCGTTCCAACCTCCGTCTGGTCGTCGCGGTCGCCCGTCGCTACCCGCGCAGCGGTCTGCCGCTCCTCGACCTGATCCAGGAGGGCAACGCCGGCCTGGTCCGCGCGGTCGAGAAGTTCGACTACCGCAAGGGCTTCAAGTTCTCGACGTACGCCACGTGGTGGATCCGTCAGGCCATCACCCGCTCCATCGCCGACCAGTCGCGCACCATCCGGCTGCCCGTCCACCTGGTGGAGGAGCTGGGCCGGATCCGGCGTGTGCAGCGTGAGTTCAACCGCGAGCACGGCCGTGAGCCGGAGCCCGCCGAGATCGCCGCCGAGCTCGGTTCCACGCCGGAGCGTGTCACCGACGTACTCGACTGGGCCCGCGACCCCGTCTCGCTGAACATGTCGGTGGACGACGAGGGCGAGACCCAGTTCGGCGACCTGCTGGAGGACACGTCCGCCGTGTCGCCCGAGCAGTCGGTGATGACGCTGCTGCGCAGCGAGGAGCTCGACGACCTCATCGGCCGCCTCGACCCGCGCACGGCCTCCATCATCAAGATGCGGTACGGCATCGACGACGGCCGCGAGCGTACGCTGACCGAGGTCGGCAAGGAGCACGGCCTCACGCGTGAGCGCATCCGGCAGATCGAGAAGCACGCGCTGCTGGAGCTGAAGAAGCTGGCCCGTGACACCGGTTTCGAGGCGGCGGCGTAAAGCGGTCGTGAGGTGGCAGGCGGCATGCGGCATGCGGCAGGGGCATCGGAACCTGCGGCGGGACGCGGAGACGCGGAGGCGCGATGTGTGGAGGCGTGATGCGCGGGGCGTGAAGCTCCCCGTGGGGCGTACGCCGGTGACCGAACCCCGCGCAAACATGGCTGTGTAACGCTGCTTCAACCGGCTGTGGCCGGGAACAAGAACTCCGGGCCCACCGGTCCCCAGCCGTCCGGGCCCGGGACCACCGGTCCCGAACGTGCTTGTCCGCCCCTTTGGACCACGTCCCGACGCACTCCCCCCGGCGCCGGGACCTCCCCGAGCCGGGCTCGGCGCCTCTCCCCCCGGGGCGCCGGGCCCGGCTCCCTTCTGTCGGGAAGGCGCGGGCCGGCCGCAGGCCGGAACAGACGCGGGAGGCGGGGCACCCCGAACCTGAACCCCGGGGTGACCCGCCGAATGGCAGATTCTGCCACAGCGGCATAATCTGCCGAAGTGAGCAGCACCATCCCCGCATTTCCCGCCCCCGGCCCGGGGCCGGTCTCCCTGACCGAACGGCGCAAGGCCGAGACCCGGATGGAGATCGCCCGTGCGGCGGCCCGCCTCTTCGCCGGCCAGGGCCTGAGGGCCACCCGGGCCGAGGACATCGCCAGGGCGGCCGGCGTCGCCCCGCGCACCTTCTACCGCTACTTCGCGACGAAGGAAGAGGCCGTCGCCCCGCTCTACGCCCTGGGTGCCGAGCGCTGGGCGCAGGCGGTGCGCGATGCCCCGGCCGGGCTGTCCCCGGCCGAGGCCCTGGAACACGCCGTGCGGCACACGCTGACACCGGGCGCCGGGGTCTCGGCGCTGTCCTGGGAATGGGCCCGCACCCTCGTCCGCCTGGCCGAGAGCAGTCCGGCGCTGCGCAAGGTGTGGGCGGAGGTCTGCCAGGCGACGGAACGGGGGCTTGCGGAGGTGCTGGCCACGCGGATCGCCCGGGGGGACGACAACGTTGCCGCGCGGCTGCGGGCATCGCCCGAACTGCACTTCGGGGCCGCTGCGGCGGGGGCGGCGTTGCGGGTGGCGGTGGAGCGCTGGGCGGTCTCCTCCGATGCGGCGCCGAGTCCCGTGGAGTTGGCGCTGCGGAATCTCGCGGTGCTCCGGGGGATCGCGTGGGAGTGCTGTCCCACGCGGTAGGGGGAGTGTGGGCGGCACGCGGTGGAAGGGCAGGGCAGGGGCACGGCAGGGGCACGGCAGAGCAGCAGGGGCCGTGGGCGTGGCGGGACGGCGCGGGGTGAGGCAGAGGCGGGGTGGCGCGGGGCGGGACGGCGGCGGGGTGCGCGGCGGTGGTGCCGGTGGGTGGTACCGGTGGTGCCGGTGGGTGGTACCGGTGGTGCCGTTCCCCCTCCGTCATCCGGTCCTTTCGTCCCCTGCCGCCCTCACCAGCCTCGTCCCCAACGCCCGTACGCACTCCACCAGTTCCGCCGGCTCCCGTACCCGGAAGTCCACCCCCAGCATCGCGAGCCGTACCGCCATCCACTCCACCGAGTCGGACACGGTCGCCCGCAGGACGCACGAGGCACCGCCGTCCGCCGCCTCCGGCGCCCCGAGCCACTGCGGGAGCCGTGCCGCGACGGCCTGGGGCGGCGCGTCGAAGGCGACCACGATCTCGTACGAGTCCCCGCGCCGCTGCATCGAGCGCCGCAGGTACTCCGCCGCGCTCCCGGTCGGCAACTCCCGCGGGGTGAACCGCGCACCCGTGGCCAGGGGTTCGCTGACCCGGTCGACGCGGAAGGTCCGCCAGTCGTCCCGGTCGAGGTCGTAGGCGACCAGGTACCAGCGGCGTCCCGTCGACACCAGCCGGTACGGCTCGGTCACGCGCCGCGACCCGGTGCCGTCCCCCGCGCGGTAGGCGAACCGCAGCCGTTCCCGTCCGGCCACCGTCGAGGCCATCACGGTCAGCGTCTCGGGCGCGATGCTCGGTCCGTCCCCGCTGGTCAGCGGTGTCGTCGCGGCCTGGAGTGTGGCGACGCGGTGGCGGAGGCGGCCCGGCAGCACCTGCTCCAGTTTGGCCAGCGCCCGCACCGACGCCTCGTCCACACCCTCCACCGCGTGACCGGCGCCGGCGCGCAGCCCCACCGCGATGGCCACCGCCTCCTCGTCGTCGAGGACGAGCGGCGGCATGGCCTTGCCGGCCACCAGCCGGTAGCCGCCGTCGGCTCCCATGGTCGCCTGCACCGGGTAGCCCAGCTCGCGCAGCCGGTCGATGTCCCGCCGGACCGTGCGGCGGGAGACCCCGAGCCGGTCGGCGAGCTCGCCGCCGGGCCATTCGCGGGGCGTCTGGAGCAGGGAGAGGAGCGTCAGCAGCCGGGCCGGAGTGTCCGTCGTCATGGATCCGAGGATGCCGCACATGTAGGACGTGATCCGTCCTACTGGGCCCATAGTTTCCTCCCATGACCTCAACGCACACCCCGGGGCCCGCGCCCGCCCAGCCCGTCGAGGGCGACCGGCGTCGCTGGTTCGCCCTCGCGATCGTGATGACCGCGGCCTTCATGGACCTCGTCGACGTCACCATCGTCAACATCGCGATCCCGTCGATCCGGCAGGACGAGGGCGCCTCCTTCAGCCAGATCCAGTGGATCACCGCCGGTTACGCGCTCGCCTTCGCCGCCGGTCTGATCACCGGCGGGCGGCTCGGCGACATCCACGGCCGCAAGCGGGTCTTCCTCATCGGCATAGGCGGCTTCACCGTCGCGTCCGCGCTGTGCGGCCTCGCCGTGAACCCGGAGATGCTCGTCGCCTCCCGCATCCTCCAGGGCGCCATGGCGGCGCTGATGGTGCCGCAGGTGCTGTCGATCGTGCACGCCACCTTCCCGGCGCACGAACGCGGCAAGGTGTTCGGACTGTTCGGCGCGATCGTCGGACTGGGGGCCGTCTCCGGTCCGCTGCTCGGCGCCCTGCTCACCGAGTGGAACCTGTTCGGGCTGGAGTGGCGGCCCATCTTCCTCATCAACCTGCCGGTCGGCATCGCGGGACTCGTCCTCGGCAGCCGCTTCATCACCGAGTCCAAGGCGCCGCGCGCCCTCAAGCTGGACCTGGTCGGGGTCGCCCTGGTCACCCTCGGTCTGCTCATGCTCGTCTACCCGCTGACCCGGGGCCGCGAGCTGGACTGGCCGCTGTGGGGGTACCTGTCGATGGCCGGCGCGTTCGTGGTCCTCGCGGTGCTGGTGGCGTACGAGAGGCGGAAGAGCGTGCGGGACGGCTCGCCGCTGGTCGAGCTGTCGCTGTTCAGGGTGAAGAGCTTCGCGGCGGGCATCGCCGTGCAGACCGTCTTCGGGGTGGCGCTGGGCATCTTCTTCCTGGTGTGGACGCTGTACATGCAGGACGGACTCGGCTGGACCCCGCTGCGGGCCGGGCTGACCGGCGTGCCGTTCTCGATCGCCGTCTCCGTGGCGGCCGGCGTGTCGGTGCAGAAGCTGGTCCCGCGCTTCGGACGCAAGGTGCTCCAGGCGGGCGCGCTGGTGATGGCGGCCGGAGTACTGCTCTACATCTGGGAGTCCGAGCGGTACGGACTCGGCATCACGTCCTGGCAGATGGCGTTGCCGCTCGTCGTGATGGGCCTCGGCATGGGGCTGATCGTCGCGCCGCTGACGGACGCCGTGCTGTCCCAGGTGCCGCGCGAGCACGCCGGGGCGGCGTCCGGACTCATCAACACCGTGCAGCAGATGGGCAACGCGCTGGGGCTCGGCCTGGTCTCCGTCGTCTTCTTCGGCACGATGGGCGACCATCCGGCCCCGTCCCGCATCGGCCCGGAGTACGCGGACGGCTTCCAGAACGCGCTGGGCTGGGTGGCAGCCGTGCTGGCCGTCATCTTCCTGCTGATGTTCGCACTGCCCAAGCGGCCGGCGCAGCACGTGGAAGGCGCCCAGGAGGCCGAGGGGGCGGAGGGGAAGGAGCCCGCGCTGGTCTGACCCGCCGCGCTCCACTCCACTCCACCCTCTCCACCCTCTCCTCTCCACCCTCTCCACTCCGCTCCGGGAGCGGGCAGACGGGCAGACAGACAGGCGGGGAGACGGGCAGACGGGCAGGCAGACAGACAGGCGGGGAGACGGGGAGTCGGGGCGGAGTACGGAGTACGGAGTGGGGAGTGGGGAGTGGGGAGTGGGGAGGGGCGGGGCCGGTACTTCGGTGCCGGGCCCGCCCCTCTTCGCGTCCGGTCCGGCAAGACCGAGCCGTGATGCCCGTTCATGTCTGAGTGAGTCCGACTGCTTCTGGTTTCTTGTTTACATTCCGGAAAACCGGGCGTAGTCTCCGCCTGAAACCACAGGTTCGGGCACAGGTCGGAGGCGAACGGGCATGTACGCACCGGAGCGGCAGCAGGAGATCCTCCGGCTCGCCCGGGACGGCGGCCGGGTGGACGTGATGTCGCTGGCGGAGGAGTTCCAGGTGACGGCGGAGACCATCCGCCGCGACCTCAAGGCGCTCGACCGAGCCGGTCTGCTCCGCCGGGTGCACGGTGGCGCGATCCCCGCCGACCGGCTCGGCTTCGAACCCGACCTCGCCGAGCGCGAGTCCACGGCGGCCGACGAGAAGGACCGGATCGCCAAGGCGGCCCTGGCGGAACTGCCGGCCGAGGGCACGATGATCCTCGACGCCGGTTCCACAGTGGCCCGCATGGCCGCCGCGCTCCCGCCGGAGTCCTCGCTGACCGTCGTCACCCACAGCCTGCCCATCGCGGCCCGCCTCGCCGACCACCCCGGCATCCAGCTCCACCTGGTCGGAGGGCGCGTGCGGCACCGTACACGCGCTGCCGTGGACGCCTGGGCGCTGCGCGCGTACGGCGAGATCCGCGCCGACGTGCTGCTGGTGGCGGCCAACGGCTTCTCCGTGGAGCACGGTCTGACCACCCCCGACCTCGCCGAGGCCGCCGTCAAGCGGGCCGCCGTCGCCGCCGCCCGGCGCGTGGTGCTGCTCGCCGACTCCTCCAAGCACGGCCAGGAGCACTTCGCCCGCTTCGGCACCCTGAGCGACGTGGACCTGCTGATCACCGACAGCGGGATGAGCCCCGAAGACGCCGCCGCCATCGAGCGCGCCGGCACGGAAGTAGTACGCGCATGATCCTCACCGTCACCCCCAACCCGTCCCTGGACCGGACCTACGAGGTTCCCTCCCTCGACCGAGGTGAGGTCGTCCGCGCCACGGGCGAGCGCGTGGACCCGGGCGGCAAGGGCGTGAACGTCTCGCGCGCGGTGACGGCGGCCGGCCGGCGCACCGTCGCCGTGCTGCCGCTCGGCGGCGCGCCGGGCGCACTCGTCGCCGACCTGCTCGACGCACAGGGCATCGAGGTCGCACCGGTGCCGATCGCCGGCGCCACCCGCTCCAACATCGCGCTCGCCGAGGCCGACGGCATCCTGACGAAGATCAACGCGCCGGGTCCCGAACTGTCGGCGGCCGAGCAGGAACTGCTCCTGGAGACCGTACGGCGCCAGTCGCCCGGCGCGGACTGGATCGCCTGCTGCGGCAGCCTGCCCCGCGGACTCGCCCCCTCCTGGTACGCGGCACTGGTCGCCCGGGCGCACGCGGCCGGTGTCCGCATCGCCCTGGACACCTCCGGACCGGCGCTGCTCCAGGCGCTGCGTGAGGGGCCCGACGTGGTCAAGCCGAACGCCGAGGAGCTCGCGGAGGCCGTCGGGCGTCCCCTGGCCACCGTCGGCGACGCCGTGAAGGCCGCCGAGGAACTGCGGGAGCTGGGCGCCCGGTCCGTGCTCGCCAGCCTGGGTGCCGACGGGCAGCTGCTCGTGGCCGACGAGGGCACCTGGTTCGGCAGCGCCCACGTGGACGCCGTACGCAGCAACGTCGGCGCCGGTGACTCCTCCCTCGCCGGGTTCCTCGTCGCCGGGGGCGCGGGGCCGGGCGCCCTCGCCGCCGCCGTCGCGCACGGCGCCGCCGCCGTCCAGCTGCCCGGCAGCGTGATGCCGACGCCGGCCGACCTGGACCCGGGCGCGGTGACGGTCACGGCGGAGGTGCCGGTGGACCGCGTACTGAAGGAGCCGGCGTCATGACCCTCCACCGCGCCCTTCCCGGTCCTTTCCCCGGCCCGCTGCCCCGCCTTCTTCCCGGCCCGGTCTCCGGCTTCCTTCCGGACCCCATCCCCGGCCCCATCCCCGGCTCTGTCCCCGGTCCTTTGCCCGGTTCGGTCCCTGGTCCTTTGCCCGGTTCGGTCTCCGGCTCCCTTCCCGGAGCCGTCCCCGGACCCCACCGCAGTGCCCCCGTCCCCCTCCCCGCCCCCGCCCACCCCGCGTTCCGGGCGATACGCGAGCTAAGGAGCCCGCGATGAGCGACATGATCACCGCGGATCTGGTCGACCTCGACCTGTCCGCCGACACCAAGGAAGCGGCGGCGCGCGCCCTCGCCGAGCGGATGGTGGCCCGGGGCCGGGTGACCGACCTGGAGGGCTTCCTCGCCGACGTGGCCGCCCGCGAGGCGCAGATGCCGACCGGCCTAGACGGCGGTATCGGCATCCCGCACTGCCGCAGCGAGCACGTCACCGAGCCGACGCTCGCCTTCGGGCGCAGCGCGGACGGCATCGACTTCGGGGCGGCGGACGGCCCGGCCGACCTGATCTTCCTGATCGCCGCTCCGGCGGGCGCCGACGACGCCCACCTCACGATCCTGTCCGCACTGGCCCGGCAGCTGATGAACGCCGAGTTCACCGCCGCGCTGCGGTCGGTGGGCGAGGCGACGGCCGCCGCGGCGCTGATCCGCGGGGAGGAACCGAGCGGTTCCGAAGGCGGCTCGGAAGGCGGCTCGGAAGGCGCCTCGGACGGTGCATCGGATGGCGGCTCGGAAGGCGGCTCCGGAGCCGATGAGGACTCCGTGGCGGTCTCGGCGGCGGCCTCCGCCGAGGCCGCCACGGTCAGCACCGGCAAGACGGAAGAGCCCGGACCGTCCGGACCGTCCAAGCCGTCCGGACCGTCCAAGCCGTCCGAGCGCCCCTTCCGCATCGTCGCCGTCACCTCCTGCCCCACCGGTATCGCGCACACCTACATGGCGGCCGAGTCGCTGGAGAACGCGGGCCGTGAGTCGGGCGTCGAGGTGGTCGTCGAGACGCAGGGCTCGGCCGGTTTCACCCGGCTGGACCCGGCGGTGATCGAGGCGGCGGACGGCGTGATCTTCGCCCACGACGTGCCCGTACGCGACAAGGACCGCTTCGCCGGGAAGCCCACCGTCGACACCGGCGTCAAGGCGGCCATCAACCGGCCCGGCGAACTGATCGGCGAGGTTCGGGGGAAGGCGGCCCGTGGCGAGGTCACGGCGGCCGGCTCGGCCGGTGCGGCCGGTGCGACGCCCGTCGAGCGCGGTGGTGCGTCAGGCGAGGGGTACGGGACGAAGCTGCGCGTCTGGCTGATGTCCGGCGTCAGTTACATGGTCCCGTTCGTCGCCGCGGGCGGCCTGCTCATCGCCCTGGGCTTCGCCATCGGCGGCTACGAGATCAACAAGGCGCCGTCGGTGATGGACCACTTCGTGTGGTCCCAGGCGGACAGCTGGGCGGCGCTGCTGTTCCAGATCGGCGGCGTTGCGTTCGCCTTCCTGGTCCCGGTGCTGGCCGGTTACATCGCCTACGGCATGGCCGACCGGCCGGGCCTGGTCCCCGGGTTCGTCGGCGGCTCGATCGCGCTCACCATCAACGCCGGGTTCCTCGGCGGCCTGGCGGCCGGTCTGATCTCCGGCGCCGTGGTGATGGCGATCCAGCGGATACGCATTCCGGCTGCGCTGCGCGGCATCATGCCCGTGGTGGTGATCCCGCTGATCTCCTCGGCGATCGTCGGGTTCCTGATGTTCGTGGTGATCGGCAAGCCCATCGCGTCCGCGCAGAAGGCGATGACCGACTGGCTGAGCGACCTGTCCGGTGCCAACGCGGTCCTGCTCGGTGCCCTGCTCGGCCTGATGATGTGCTTCGACCTCGGCGGCCCCGTCAACAAGGTCGCGTACGCCTTCGCCACCGCCGGCATCGCGGTCTCCGACCCCAGCGACTCGGCGATGAAGATCATGGCTGCGGTCATGGCCGCCGGCATGGTCCCGCCGCTGGCGATGGCCCTGGCGACGACCGTGCGGAGCAGGCTCTTCAACGCCGCCGAGCGCGAGAACGGCAAGGCGGCCTGGGTACTGGGCGCCTCCTTCATCTCCGAGGGCGCGATCCCGTTCGGCGCGGCCGACCCGCTGCGGGTCATCCCGTCCTCGATGGTGGGCGGCGCGGTCACCGGCGCCCTGTCGATGGCCTTCGGCGCCACGCTGCGCGCCCCGCACGGCGGCGTCTTCGTGGTCCCGCTGATCGGCAACCCGCTGCTCTACCTGGTCGCCATCGCGGCCGGCGTCTGCGTCACCACGGCTCTGGTGATCCTCCTCAAGGGGCTGCGCAAGCCGGCGCCCGGAGAGGCGGCCCAGGGGGCCGGCGGCGCGGACCCGTCGGCCTCGGCACCGGGGGCGAAGCAGCCGGTGGCCGCGTAAGGAACCGCCTTCGTCGACGGCCCGCCGCAGACGTTCGTACCGTCCTCCCGGCAGTCCCTCTGACTTGTCCCTCTGGCCGTCCTCCCGGGAAGCGGCTAGGAGACCTGTGCCGCGCGCCGCTCCATCGCGCGGCGGGCGGTGTCCTCACTCTCGTACACCTCGCACATGTGCCGCCCGTCCGGTGTGGCCGTGTGCTCGACCTCCCAGAGGGAGACCTCCGCGCCGTCACGCAGCAGGAACGCGTGCTCGTAGAGCGAGAAGCCGATCCGGGCGCGGCCCGCGGGGCCGGGGCCGCCGAAGGCCTGGGTGATCTGGTGCGCGGACGCCGTCGTCAGCAGGGCGGCGAGGTCGGCGCCGGGCCGGTCCGGGTTCTCCGCGCGGCGCAGCAGCCGGCGGGCGTGGTCCGCCGACGCGTCGGGGACGTAGGCGTGCCGCGGTGCGGGGACCGGGGACAGCTGCACCTGCACGGGCAGTTCGAAGTCGGGGGTGTCCGGCGGCAGGGCCAGCCGGGCGGTGGCGGTGCGCAGCTCCTCCTCGTCGACGTACACCTCGTGCTGCGGTTCACTGCCCGGGGCGGTGTTGTGGACGAGCTCCCAGAGCGTGAGCGCCGATCCGTCGGCGAGCAGCCAGGTGTGCCGGTACGTCTCGCGGTGCAGCCCCGCGCTGTGGTGCGCGGAGTGCAGGGAACCGTCGTGCGCCAGCGCGCAGTCCAGTCGTCGTATCGTCTCGTCGGGCAGCTCGAACGAGTTCAGTGCGCGACCGAGCAGTCGCATGAGGTGCTCCTCCGGAGACTCGGGCGACTCGGGTGGTTCGTACGCTGCCGTCTCGTACGGAACGCTCAAGGTTTCTCCCGGCGTTGCTGCATGTCACCTTGTGGGTGCATACCGTAGCCCCTCGGTCGGACATCATGTCCGGGAACCGAGAAAACGTACGCACGAAAAACGCGCGGGCCGCGCGAAAAGTTCCCGCGCGACCCGACGAACCGTCAAAAACCGCTGCTCAGCAGGATGGCCGGACGCTCAGACGGCGCTCCCGGCGACCCACTCGCTCCACGCCATGTTCCAGCCGTTGAGCCCGTTGTCCGGCGCGATCGTGCCGTCCGGGGAGTTCTTGACGACCACGAGGTCCCCGACGAGCGAGTTCTCGTAGAACCACTTGCCGTCGGTGGCGCCCTGCCCGCCCTGGACGTCCCGCAGCCCGACGCAACCGTGACTGGTGCCCTGCGCACCGAAGGGCGGATTGCCCTTGTTGTACCAGTAGTTGCCGTGGATGAAGGTGCCGGACCGGCTCAGCCGCATCGCGTGCGGCACGTCCGGGATGTCGTACTCGCCGCCGAACCCGACCGTCGAGCCGTCCATGTGGGTCTCCAGGGACTTCTCCGAGATCACCATCTGCCCGTTGTACGTCGGGTTCTCGGCGCTGCCCGCCGAGATGGGGACCGACTTGAGCGTCTTGCCGTCGCGCACGACCGTCATGGTCTGGGTGTTCGCGTCCACCGTGGAGACCTGGGCGCGGCCCACGGTGAAGGTGACGGTCTTCTTCTGCACGCCGTGGATGCCGTTCGCGCCCTCCACCCCGTCCAGGTCGATCTTCATGGTGACCTTCGAGCCGGCCTTCCAGTACTCCTCGGGCCGGAAGTCGAGCCGCTGGTCGCCGAACCAGTGCCCGACCACCTTCTGCCCGCTGTTGGAGGTGACCGAGATGTGCGACTGCACGGTCTTCTTGTCGCTGATCGCCTTGTCGAACGTGAACGACACCGGCATCCCCACCCCCACCGTGGTGCCGCCGTCCGGGGTGTAGGTGCCGATGAAGCTGTTGGCCGCGGAGACCGTGGTGAACACCGAGTCGGCGGCGGACGTGCGTCCGTCGGCGTCCTGGGCGGTCGCGTGGATCCGGTACTTGGTGCCCCGCTCCAGCTGCTCCTTCGGCTTCCAGCTGCCGCCGTCGGCGGAGACCGCGCCCGGTACGGCCGCGCCCGTCTCCGCCACGGTCATCTTCACGTCGGTCAGCCGGCCGTCGCTGACCTTCACACCGGTCGTGTTGATCGAGGCGCTCGTCGATCCGTCCTTCGCCGAGATCACGACCTTCGCGACCGAGGTTTTGACGGAGCCCGTGTCGCCGCCCTTGACGTCCTTCTCGGCGTCGGCGCTGGCGCTTCCGCCGCAGGCGGTGAGGGTGAGGGTGCCGACCACCAGGGCGGCACAGGCCCCCAGTACGCGCCGCTTGGATATGTTCGGCGTTGTCACGGGCTGCTCCAGGTTCAGGTGTTGTGCGGTGTTCGCTTCAGACCTGTAGAGGCGGTCGACGGCCGACGGGGTTCCCATCGGCGGCCCGGAACGCCGACACGTGACAGAACCAGGACAATCACCTGCTCACGGCTCCCACTTCCTCGAGACGCTCGCCTGCTCGGAATCTTCATCCGCTCAGACCCTGAGCCCTGAGCCCTGAGCCCTGAGCCCTGAGCCCCGAGGCCCGAGGCCCGAGGTCTGAGTCCGAGGCCCGAGGCCCGGTCAGCCGGCCCCGGACGGCCGTCCGTACAGCTCCTCGTACGTCGGCCACGCCCCGCCCGGCCCGTCCACCGGCCCGGCGGCCCGGACGGCGCGCACGATCGCGCGCGTCACCACGTCAGCGCCGGCCGCCAGCACCTCGTTCAGCGCGAGCGGCTGGTCCGCGTCGAGCGCGCGCTCCCCGGTCGCCAGGGTGAACACCGTGTCCCCGTCGCTGAGCAGGTGCACCGGCCGTACCGCCCGCGCGATGCCGTCGTGCGCCGTGCCGGCCAGCTTCTGCGCCTGCGCCTTGGACAGGTCCGCGTCCGTGGCGACCACGGCGAGCGTGGTGTTCAGCGGTGGCGGCGCGTTCCTCGCCGCGACCTCGGCGAGACGCCGCCCCGCGGCCTCGTGGACCCCCGGCGCCGGGTACTCCACCCGCCCGCCCCGGAACAACTCCCCGTACAGCACCCCCGTTTCCGGGTCCATCACCGACCCCGCCGCGTTGGCCACCACCAGCGCCGCCACCGTGACGCCCGAGTCCAGCACGGTGCTCGCGGTGCCGACCCCGCCCTTCAGGGTGCCGACCACGGCTCCCGTACCCGCCCCGACGCACCCCTCGGCCACCTCCGCGCCCGGCGCGCTCGCGTGGGCCGCCTCGGCCGCCGCCCGTCCGGTGGCCGCGTCCGGCCTGGCCCGGAAGTCGCCCCCGCGCCCCAGGTCGAAGACGCAGGCCGCGGGCACCACCGGCACCACGTGCGCGGGGTCCGGGCCGACGCGCACCCCGCGCCCCCGCTCCTCCAGCCAGGCCATCACCCCCGAGGCCGCGTCGAGCCCGTACGCGCTGCCGCCGGTCAGCACCACCGCCTGGACCTTCTGCACCAGGTTGCGCGGATCGAGCGCGTCGGTCTCCTTGGTGCCGGGGCCACCGCCCCGCACGTCCACGGCGGCGACCGCCCCGCCCTCCGGCGCCAGCACCACCGTCGTGCCCGTGAGCCACCCGTCGCCGGTGCGCGTCGCGTGCCCCACCAGGAGTCCGGCCACGTCCGTCAATGCGTCAACTGTCATGCCGCCAGTCTCGTCCAGGCACCGGCGCCTTCGACGGCGGCAAGCAGGGGCGCGGGGTCAGGTCGGGCGCGCTCCGGCGAGCTCCGGCATGTGGTCGGCGTCAGCCCGGAGGCCACGGCCGGCTGACAGCGCGTACCACCACGAGCACCGTCAGGTCACCGAGGGCGGTGGGTCCGGTGGCCCGGCACCGGGGGCCCGGCACCGGGGGCCCGGCACCGGGGGTGAGCCGGGCAGGAGGGCCGCCGCCCAGGGGGCGGGCCGTACCCTGGAACCATGAGCACCGCGCCCGAACCCGAGCCCCGCGTACCCAGGCCCGCGCTGGTCTTCGACGACCCCCTGGACCAGCAGACCTCGGACGACACCGACCGCGGCTGGGGCGAGCGGCCCGAGGGCGACGGCGCGGCCGACCTGAAGCGCTTCCTCGACGAGAAGCCGCCCCACCACCTGTGAGCCGCGCGGGCACCCGCCCGCCACCGAGCCGCTGCCGCTGCCGCCGAGCGGCCGACGGACGGTCCCGCGAACGGTCCTACGGGCGGTCCTACGGGCGGTCGTGGCCCGAACCGCGCTGCGCGACCAGCGCGTCCCGGATCTCCTTGAGCACCTCCAGCTCGGAGACCTCGACGATCTCCTGCGTGCTCTCCTTCGCCTTGCGGCGGGCCTCCTGCCGGGCCAGGTACTTCGCCATGGGCAGGACCATCAGGAAGTAGACGACGGCCGCGGTGATCAGGAACGTGAGGGTGGCTCCCAGCACCGAGCCCCAGAGGATGCGCACGCCCGTCGCACCGTCGCCGGTACCGGTGCACGGGCCCTTGAGGCAGGAGCTGTAGCTGTCCAGGCTCTTGGTGCCGAACGCTCCGATCAGGGGGTTGATGACACCCTTCACCACCGAGTTGACGATGTTGGTGAAGGCGGCGCCGATGACCACCGCCACCGCCAGGTCGATGACGTTTCCGCGCATCAGGAAGGCCTTGAAGCCCTGCCAGACGCTCGGCTCGTTCTTCTCGCTCACCTCGGGGGCTCTCCTCGTCTGCACGGGTCTCGCACGAACAGGGTGTGGAACAAAACGCTCCGCAACCTACGTCAGCGCTGGGCCGTCCTGTCCAATCGGACCCCTCGATCGAGCGACTTGACGCCGGCCGGCGCATGAGGGCGGTACTCAGCACAGTGTCACCGCCAGCCGCGCCGTGGCACCCGCGCCGGCCAGCCGGTGCGCGGTGGCGCGCGGCACGGAGACCACGACCAGCGCCCCGTCCGCGGTGGTCCCGTCCACCGGCTCCGGTACCTTCGTCACCCGCACTCCGCGCGCGATCACGGAGGCGTCGCCCGTGCCGCCGTCCCCGGCCGCGACGATGTCGACCCGGTCGCCGGGGCTGAGCAGCCGCACCGTGGCCGCGTCGGCGATCCGCACCGGCGCCGCCACCGGCCGTGTGCTCGTGCCGTGCCGCTCGCGTACCGGCTCGGTCGCCGGATGACCGCGGGTCTGCCGGGTGTCCGAGGCGCCGGCTCCCGGTTGCGGGCCCGCCGCCACCAGCGCCGCCGCGGTGACGGCGAGCCCGGCGGCCACGGCGCGCCGCCGGTGGCGTACGAGCCGGTGGAGCTGCCGGTGCGCGCCGCGCACCCGCACCGGGGCGAAGTGCGGTACCTCGCACGCGGGCGGTGCTTCGGTGCCGGGCGGAAGCGGGGAGGGAACGGCGGAACGGGACAAGGTGACCACCACCTGTGACGAGGAGACGAGGGATCGGCCTGCGCTCCCACGATGAGGCTTCTCGCCGTCGCCCGCCGGGGCCCGTGCACCACCGGCCGGTTGTGGAAAACCCACCCACCCGAACGAGAGGTTCCGGCACACCCGCCCCCGCCCGCCGGCCCGCAGCACCGCCCGCCGGCCCGCAGCCTCATCCGCCGGCCCGCCCGCCGTCCCACCCGTCGGCCTTACGGCAGTGCGATCCCCGGGTCCATCCCGCCCAGCGCCGCCCCGCACGGGCAGCCCCGTCCCCCGGCCGCCGGCAGCGCCGCCACCGCGTCGAACAGGACGCCCCGCAGCCGGTCCACGTTCGCCGCGAACACCCGCAGGACCTCCTCGTGCGAGACGCCCTCGCCGCTCTCCGCGCCGGCGTCGAGGTCGGTGACGAGAGTCAGCGAGGTGTAGCAGAGCTCCAGTTCACGGGCGAGCGCCGCCTCCGGGTGGCCGGTCATGCCCACCACCGACCAGCCCTGCGCCCGGTGCCACAAGGACTCCGCGCGGGTCCCGAAACGCGGCCCCTCGACCACGACCAGGGTGCCGCCGTCCACCGGCTCCCAGTCGCGGCCCCGGGCCGCCTTCAGCGCGGCGGCCCGTCCGGTGGGGCAGTACGGGTCGGCCAGCGACACGTGCACCACGTTGGGCACCGTGCCGTCGGGCATCGGCATCCCGTCGAAGTACGTCGACGGCCGGGACTTCGTACGGTCGACGAACTGGTCCGGCACCAGCAGGGTGCCCGGCCCGTACTCGGGGCGCAGCCCGCCGACCGCGCACGGGCCGAGGACCTGGCGTACGCCGACCGAGCGCAGCGCCCACAGGTTGGCCCGGTAGTTGATCCGGTGCGGCGGCAGATGGTGGCCGCGTCCGTGCCGGGGGAGGAAGGCGACCCGCCGGCCGGCGACCTCGCCGAGGAACAGGGAGTCGCTGGGCGGCCCGTACGGGGTGTCCACCTGGACCTCGGTCACGTCGTCGAGGAACGAGTAGAAACCGGAGCCGCCGATCACACCGATCTCGGCATTCGCCTTGTTCGCCATGCCCGCACCCTAGTCGCCCCGCCAAACACCGAGGACCCCGTCGTCGGACGACGACAGGGTCCTGTGACAAGCCTTACGTGGCCGCGGCCACGAAGCCTTACGGGGCCGGCGGGCCCTACGCGGCGGTGGTGCTCGACGCGGTGCTGCCGGAGCTCGACGACGAAGACGACGAACCCGAACCCGAGTCCGAGGACGACGAAGAGGAAGAAGACGTCGAGGAGGAGGTCGACGAGGAGGACGAGGACGCCGACTTCGCCGGTGAGCTGCTGGACGAGCTGCCGCGGCTGTCGTTGCGGTAGAAGCCGGAGCCCTTGAAGACGATGCCGACCGCAGAGAACACCTTCTTCAGGCGGCCCTGGCAGCTCGGGCACTCCGTGAGTGCGTCGTCGGTGAACTTCTGCACCGCCTCGAGGCCCTCGCCGCATTCGGTGCACTGGTACTGGTACGTCGGCACTGTCTTCCTCCTGGCACTCTCACTCGATGAGTGCTAACGACGGTCCATAGTGACGCATTCCCCGGGATCAGTCCACTGCGGCGTGCTCGCGGTGACCGACGCCACGTGCGACCGTACGCCCCTGGGGGTGGGGTACCAGGCGCGAGCGCAGTGCCACCAGTGTCGCCAGGGCGAGCACCGTGCCGCCCATCGGCACCAGGAACCCGGCGCCGTCCCAGAGCCGGTCCTCCAGCTGTCCGGAGACGGTCACGGCCGCCGCCTGGCCGAGTGCCACGGAGCCGGTCAGCCAGGTGAAGGCCTCGGTGCGGGCGCCGGCCGGGACGAGGTCCTCGACCAGTGTGTAGCCGGTGACGATGGCGGGCGCGATGCACATGCCGACGAGCAGGCCGAGGCCCGCCAGTACGACCACCGAGTGCGCGGCCCACAGGCCGGACGCGGTCAGCGCGAGGGCGGCGTAGCCGACCAGGAGGCGCCGCTGCGGGGCCACCTTCCAGGCGATGGCACCGCAGGCCAGGCCGGAGAGCATGTTGCCCGCGGCGAAGATGCCGTACAGGACGCCGTTCAGCCCCGGCTCGCCGATCGACTCGGTGAACGCGGCCAGCGAGACCTGCATGCCGCCGAAGACGGAACCGATGCCCAGGAAGACCACGATCAGGACCCGCACCCCGGGGACGCGCAGCGCCGGAACGTGCTCCACGCGCGCGTGGCCGTCGTCGGTGCGACCGACCGCCGGCTGGGTGCTCTTCTGCGCGGCGAACAGCAGACCGCCCACCAGGGTGAGCGCCGCCTCCGTGACCAGGCCCGCGGCCGGGTCCACGGCCGTGCACAGGGCGGTCGCCACCAGCGGCCCGAGGACGAAGGTCAGCTCGTCCGTGACGGACTCGAAGGCGGCCGCCGTGGTCAGCAGCGGGGAGTCCTTGAGCTTCACGCCCCAGCGGGCCCGCACCATGGGCCCCACCTGCGGCACCGAGGCGCCGGTGGGCACGGCCGCCGCGAACAGCGCCCACAGGGGTGCGTCCGCGAGGGCGAGGACGGTCAGGGTCAGACCGGACGCCGTGTGGACGAGCACGCCGGGGAGCAGGACGGCGCGCTGCCCGTAGCGGTCGGCGAGCCGGCCGCTGTAGGGGGCGAAAAGGGCCATGGCGACGCCGGTGACGGCCGCGACGGCGCCCGCGACGCCGTAGGAGCCGGTGGTGTGCTGCACGAGCAGCACGATGGAGAGCGTCAGCATGGCGAACGGCTGGCGTGCGGCGAAGCCGGGGAGCAGGAACGTCCAGGCACCGCGGGTGCGCAGCAGCTGTCCGTATCCGGGGCGGGCGGAGTCGGGTGCGGTGTGCCGCTTCCCCTCCGGCGACTTCTTCGACGGGGTGACCGTGGATGCCACGGCCCGTGCCTTTCTGCCGCCTGGTAGCGCGGTCCGCCGTACGGCTGTCGCCGTGCGGGAGCGCCGAGAGCTGTCCTCTTGCGCGGACTGCGGTAGATGCCGGGGCCCGGTCGGGGAGGGGGCGTGCCGGCCGCCATACGGTCGCGCCAGCTCTGCGTCAGGCAGAGTTGGTTCGATCAGGTGCCGCGTTCATCGTACAGGGATCAAGACGGGCGCAACCTGTGAAAGCGCGCACCTTCGCGCACCCCACGCCCACCCCACGCGCGGTCACCGGGGTCACCCGCGATGCCCGCCCGCGTTGCCCGTATCGCCCGTGCCCAGCCAGCCGGCCAGCTTGCCGCCGTGGCCGACCGCGCGCAGCCGCGCCTCGGCGGCGTCCCGGACGGGGTCGGTGGCGACCACGAGGAGTTCGTCCCCGCGCCGCAGCCCCGTCGTCGGCAGCGGAACGAACGACGTCCCGTCGCGGACGATCAGCGTGACGGCGGCCCCGGTCGGCAGCCGCAGCTCGCTGACCTCGACGCCGTGCATCTTCGAGCCCTCGGGAACCGTCACGGACAGCAGGTGTCCGCGCAGCCGCTCCAGGGGCGCCGACTCGATGCCGAGGTCGGCGGCCTCGTCGCCCTTGCCCAGGCGCAGCCTGCGGGCCAGCCAGGGCAGTGTCGGGCCCTGGATCAGGGTGTAGACGACGACCAGGACGAAGACGATGTTGAAGATCCGGCGGCTGCCCGCGACGCCCTCCACCATGGGGATCGTCGCCAGGATGATGGGCACCGCGCCGCGCAGCCCGGCCCAGGACATGAGGGTCTGCTCCTGCCACGGCACCCGGAAGGGCACCAGGCACAGCACGACGCTCAGCGGACGCGCGACCATGGTGAGCACCAGGCCGATGACCAGGGCGGGCAGGATGTCGTCGCCCAGTTCGTGCGGGGTGACCAGCAGGCCGAGCAGGACGAACATGCCGATCTGGGCGAGCCAGCCGAGCCCGTCGGCGAACCCGCGGGTGGCGGGCCAGTGCGGCAGCCGGGCGTTGCCCATGACCATCGAGGCGAGGTAGACGGCGAGGAAGCCGCTGCCGTGGACCATGGCACCGGCCGCGTAGGCCGCGACGGCGATCGACATGACGGCGATGGGGTAGAGGCCGGAGGCGGGCAGGGCCACGTGCCGCAGTCCCCACGACCCCAGCCAGCCGACCGCGATTCCGATGGCCGCGCCGATGGCCAGTTCCAGGGCGATCTCGCCGAGCAGCACGTACCAGTGCTCGATCGGGCCGGCCGTGGAGAAGGCGACCACGAGGATGACCACCGGAGCGTCGTTGAAGCCCGACTCGGCCTCCAGGATGCCCGTTATGCGCGAGGGCAGCGGGATCCTGCGCAGCACCGAGAAGACGGCCGCCGCGTCCGTGGAGGAGACCACCGCTCCGACGATCAGTGCCTGCCGCCACTCCAGCCCGGTCAGGTAGTGCGCGCCCGCCGCGGTCACGCCGACGCTCACCGCGACTCCGGCCAGTGCCAGCGCGGAGGCGGCCGGCAGGGCTGGTTTCGCTTCCTTCCACTTCGTTCCGAGACCGCCTTCGGCCAGGATCACGACCAGGGCCGCGTACCCGATGACCTGGACCAGTTCGGCGTTGTCGAAGTGGATGTCGCCGATGCCGTCCTGGCCCATGGCGACGCCGATGGCCAGGTAGACGAGCAGGCTGGGGAGCCCGCTGCGCGAGGAGATCCGGACCGCCGCCACGGCGATGAGCAGGACGAGCGAGCAGACGAGCAGGAGCTGGTTGAGGTGGTGGACAGTCAGCGGCCGTTCCCTTCCCTGGCGCACGGCACGGATCACCGCACGGGTCACCGCACGGACCACGGTGCGGACGAACCCGTTCGCACGGCGCACGGGAGCGCACCCCCATGGCACACCGGACCGCAGTGCTCTGCGGACAACTACTTCGTTACCTTACCTAACTCTTGACGCTTTCTTGACGCTCTCCTTGGCAAGATCGAACGCTCGTGCGCGCCGCTACCCGACTCCGCGTCAAGGGGGAGTGGGCCCTGCGCCTACAGTTGCTCCAGCGTTCAGTACAAAGCACAGCCCGCCCCTGCCGCTCGTGTTAGGACAGCAAGGACAGCGATGCCCCCCACCAACACCGCCTCTACGGGTCAGCAGCCCGGCAAGTCCGGCAGGAAGAAGGGGCGCAAAGCGCGCCTGCTCGTCCTCGTGCTGGTCCTGGCCGTCATCGGCGGCCTCGTCTACGGGGCGTACTGGTCCATCAGCACCGTCCGGGCGTCCTTTCCGCAGACCAAGGGCTCCATCACGCTGGAGGGCCTGTCGGGGCCGGTCGACGTCAAGCGCGACGGCTACGGCATCCCGCAGATCTACGCCTCCACCGACGAGGACCTGTTCATGGCGCAGGGATTCGTCCAGGCGCAGGACCGGTTCTACGAGATGGACGTACGCCGGCACATGACCTCGGGCCGCCTGTCGGAGATGTTCGGCAAGGGCCAGGTCGACAACGACGAGTTCCTGCGCACCATGGGCTGGCACCGGGTGGCGCAGAAGGAGTACGACGAGAAGCTGTCGGACTCCACGAAGAAGTACCTCCAGGCCTACGCCAAGGGAGTCAACGCCTACCTCCAGGGCAAGGAGGGCAAGGACATCTCCCTGGAGTACGCCGCCCTCGGGTTCACCAACGACTACAAGCCGCAGGAGTGGACCCCGGTCGACTCGGTCGCCTGGCTGAAGGCGATGGCCTGGGACCTGCGCGGCAACATGCAGGACGAGGTCGACCGCGCCCTGATGACCAGCCGCCTCGGCCCCAAGCAGATCGCCGACCTGTACCCGGCGTACCCGTACGACCGGAACAAGGCGATCGTCCAGGAGGGCCAGTACGACGAGGTCACCGAGACGTTCGACGGCGGCGGCACGTCCGGCGACGACTCCTCGTCCGGATCCGGCACGGGCAGTGACACCGGCACGGGGACCGGCACCGGTTCCGGCACGGGGTCCGGTTCCGGTTCCGGTACGGGTTCCGGTTCCGGCAACGCCCTGCAGAGCCAGATGGCGAGCCTCCAGGACGCCCTGGACGACCTGCCCACCGCCGTCGGCGTGAACGGCAACGGCATCGGCTCCAACTCCTGGGTCGTCTCCGGCGAGCACACCATCACCGGCAAGCCGCTGCTGGCCAACGACCCGCACCTGTCGCCGTCCCTGCCGTCGGTCTGGTACCAGATGGGCCTGCACTGCCGCACCGTCTCCGCGAAGTGCCAGTACGACGTCGCCGGTTACACCTTCGCGGGCATGCCCGGCGTGATAATCGGCCACAACCAGGAGATCGCCTGGGGCCTGACCAACTCCGGCGCCGACGTCACCGACCTCTACCTGGAGAAGATCACCGGCGCGGGCTACCAGTACGACGGCAAGGTGGTCCCCTTCAAGACGCGCGAGGAGACCATCAAGGTCGCCGGCGGCGACTCGAAGAAGATCGTCGTCCGGGAGACCAACAACGGGCCCCTGCTCTCCGACCGCGACGACGAGCTGGTGAAGACCGGCAAGAAGGCCACCGTCGACACCGCCGCCCCCGACCGCGGCGACGGCTACGGCGTCGCGCTGCGCTGGACCGCGCTGGAGGCGGGCACCACCATGGACGCCGTCTTCGCGATGGACCGGGCGAAGAACTGGGACGAGTTCCGCGAGGCCGCCGCCCTCTTCGACGTGCCCTCGCAGAACCTGGTCTACGCCGACAGCGAGCACATCGGCTACACGCTGCCCGGCAGGGTCCCGGTGCGCGCCGAGGGCCACGACGGCTCGGTGCCGGCGCCGGGCTGGGACTCCGACTACCGCTGGAGCGGCGAGTACATCGACCCGGACGAGCTGCCGTACGAGTACGACCCGGAGCGCGGGTACATCGTGACCGCCAACCAGGCCGTCATCGACGAGGACGACTACCCGTACACGCTGACCACGGACTGGGGCTACGGCACCCGCAGCCAGCGGATCACCTCCCTGATCGAGCAGAAGATCAAGGACGGCGGGAAGATCTCCACGGACGACATGCGCCAGATGCAGCTGGACAACAGCAGCGAGATGGCCAAGCTGCTCGTGCCCCAGCTGCTGAAGATCGACGTCGAGGACAAGGACGTCCGCGAGGCGCAGAAGCTGCTGGAGGGCTGGGACTACACCCAGGACGCCGACTCGGCGGCCGCCGCCTACTTCAACGCCGTCTGGCGCAACGTCCTCAAGCTCGCCTTCGGCAACAAGCTGCCCAAGGAGCTGCGGGTCGAGGGACAGTGCCTGTGGGTCGACCCGGTCAACACCACCGGCCCCGCGGACGAGACGAACAAGGTCCGCGAGTGCGGCCAGCGCGACGCCGGCCAGGCGCAGCCGGACGGCGGCGACCGCTGGTTCGAGGTCGTCCGCACCCTGATGGACGACCCCAAGAGCGACTGGTGGAAGACGCCCGCCTCCGGCACCCGCAAGGCCGCCGACAACCGTGACGACCTGTTCAAGCGCGCCATGGTCGACGCCCGCTGGGAGCTGACCGCCAAGCTCGGCAAGGACATCGACACCTGGAACTGGGGCCGGCTGCACCGCCTGTTCCTGAAGAACCAGACCCTGGGCACCGAGGGCCCCGGCTTCCTGAAGTACGCCCTCAACCGCGGCCCGTGGAAGCTCAGCGGCGGCGAGGCGGCGGTCAACGCGGCCGGCTGGAACGCGGCCGGCGGCTACGGGGTGGTGTGGGTGCCGTCCATGCGGATGGTGGTCAACCTCGGCGACCTCGACAAGTCGCGGTGGATCAACCTCACCGGCGCCTCCGGCCACGCCTACAGCGCCCACTACACCGACCAGACGGACAAGTGGGCCGACGGAGAGCTGCTGCCCTGGGCCTTCTCGAAGAAGGCGGTCGACGAGAGCACGAGCGACACGCTGGTGCTGAAGCCGTAGCCGCGGCTGATCCGAACTGAGAGCGGCCCTCCACGCGCGCGTAGCGCGTAGGGGGCCGCTCTCACTTCTTCACACGCGTGTGGAGGGCCGCTTCCCACGCGCGTGTGAAGAGCCGTTTCACGTGAACCTGCGCACTCCCGACGGCGTGACCACCGCGTCCACCGGCCGGTCGTGCGGCTCTTCGGGGACGTGCGCGACGACCTCGGAGCCGTACAGCAGCACCAGCAGCGCGGGACGCGCGCCCGCCCGCTCCAGACGGGCGAGCACCCGGTCGTACGATCCGCCGCCGCGCCCCAGCCGCATGCCGCGCCCGTCGACGGCCAGGCCCGGCAGCAGCACCACGTCGGCGTCCGTCACCGCGTCCGGCCCCAGGCGCTCACCGGCGGGCTCGGACAGGGCCATCCGCCCGCCGTGCCGCACGCGCACCAGGGAGCCCTCCCCGGCGTACTCGCCCCAGTCCAGGTCGTTGTCCGGCAGCAGAGCCGGCAGCAGGACGCGCACGCCCCGCGCGCACAGCGCGTCCAGCAGCGCGAGGGTGCCCGGCTCGGCGCCCACGGAGACGTATGCCGCCACGGCGTGCGCCCGCGCGACCTCCGGCATCGCGAGCGCCCGTCCGGCCAGCGCATCCGCCGCTTCCCGCACGTCGTCCGCCGTCAACCGCTTCCTCGCCGCGAGGACCTCCCGACGCAACGTCCGCTTGTCAGGTCCGGCCGCAGGTCCGATGTGACTCAAGGGTCGCTCCCGTACCGCTCTAGTGTGCTCATATGAGCGCCGATGATCCGGGATCACAGATTCTCCCCATTGGCACCGGATATGGTGGCGCGCATGACTCAGTCCCACCCCAGGATCAGCAAGGCTGTCATCCCCGCGGCCGGGCTTGGTACCCGGTTCCTGCCGGCCACCAAAGCCACTCCCAAGGAGATGCTGCCGGTCGTCGACAAGCCGGCGATCCAGTACGTGGTCGAAGAGGCCGTGACCGCGGGCCTCGGCGACGTCCTCATGGTCACCGGGCGCAACAAGCGCCCCCTGGAGGACCACTTCGACCGCAACTACGAACTGGAGTCCGCCCTCCAGAAGAAGGGGGACGCGAGCCGGCTGGCCAAGGTCCAGGAGTCCAGCGACCTGGCCATGATCCACTACGTCCGCCAGGGCGACCCCAAGGGCCTCGGACACGCCGTGCTGTGCGCCGCGCCGCACGTCGGCGACGAGCCCTTCGCGGTCCTGCTCGGCGACGACCTGATCGATCCGCGCGACCCGCTGCTGCAGCGCATGGTCGAGGTCCAGGAGCAGTACGGCGGCAGCGTCATCGCCCTCATGGAGGTGGCGCCCGAGCAGATCCACCTCTACGGCTGCGCGGCCGTGGAGGCGACCGAGGACGGCGACGTCGTCAAGGTCGGCGGGCTCGTCGAGAAGCCCGACCCGGCCGACGCCCCCTCCAACTACGCCATCATCGGCCGCTACGTCCTCGACCCGCACATCTTCGACATACTCCGCAAGACCGAGCCGGGCCGCGGCGGCGAGATCCAGCTGACCGACGCCCTCCAGCAGCTCGCCGAGGACGAGACGGTCGGCGGTCCGGTGCACGGCGTCGTCTTCAAGGGCCGCCGCTATGACACCGGTGACCGCGGCGACTATTTGCGTGCCATCGTCCGGCTCGCGTGCGAACGTGAGGACCTGGGCCCGGACTTCCGGACCTGGCTTCGCAGTTACGTAGCCGAGGAGATGTAAGGACGTTGAGCAGCGCCGCGCACCGTGACACCGGCCACGACCACGCCGCCGCGGACCTCGGTCCCGACCGGCTGTGGTCGGTGCAGGACCACCTGGACGACATCCTCACCACCGTCCGGCCCCTGGAACCCATCGAGCTGAACCTGCTCGACGCCCAGGGCTGCGTCCTGGTCGACGACATCACGGTGCCGTTGTCCCTGCCGCCGTTCGACAACAGCTCCATGGACGGGTACGCGGTGCGGGTCGCCGATGTCGCGGGCGCGAGCGAGGAGTTCCCCGCCGTCCTCGAGGTCGTCGGAGACGTCGCCGCGGGCCGGGCCGACCCGCCGTCCGTCGGCCCGGGTCAGGCCGCCCGCATCATGACGGGCGCCCCGCTCCCGCCCGGCGCGGAGACCGTCGTCCCCGTCGAGTGGACCGACGGCGGGCTCGGCGAGGGCCCGGTGTCCGGAATGCGGGCCCGCAGCCTGGCGCCCGAGGGGGCGGAGGGCCAGGTGTACGTGTACCGCCCGGCCGGGGCACGCGCGCACGTCCGCGCGGAGGGCAGCGACGTCCGGTCGGGCGACCGCGCCCTGGCGGCCGGCACGGTCCTCGGCCCGCCGCAGATCGCCCTGCTCGCCGCGATCGGCCGGGGCAGGGTCCGCGTACGCCCGCGCCCGCGCGTGGTGGTGCTCTCCACCGGCAGCGAACTCGTCCAGCCCGACGAGGAGCTGGCGCACGGTCAGATCTACGACTCCAACAGCTTCGCCCTCACCGCCGCCGCCCGCGACGCCGGCGCCATCGCCTACCGCGTGGGCGCCGTCGCCGACGACGCCGAGACCCTGCGGTCCACGATCGAGGACCAGCTGGTCCGCGCCGACCTGATGGTCACCACCGGCGGGGTGAGCGTCGGAGCGTACGACGTGGTCAAGGAGGCGCTGGCGCACGTGGCCGACGAGGACGAGCCCGGCGGCGGCGTGGACTTCCGCAAGCTCGCCATGCAGCCCGGCAAGCCCCAGGGCTTCGGCTCCATCGGCCCCGACCACACCCCGCTCCTCGCCCTGCCCGGCAACCCGGTGTCGTCGTACGTCTCCTTCGAGCTGTTCGTCCGCCCCGCGATCCGCACCCTCATGGGCCTCACCGACGTCCACCGCCCGACGACCACCGCGTCCCTGGCCGCGGACAAGGCGCTGACCTCGCCGAAGGGGCGCCGGCAGTTCCTGCGCGGTGCGTACTCCGACGGCACGGTCACCCCGGTCGGCGGCTCCGGCTCCCACCTAGTGGCCGCCCTCGCGCAGGCCGACGCGCTGATCGTCGTCCCCGAGGACACCGAGTCCGTCGAGCCCGGCGCCCAGGTCGAGGTGGTCCTGCTCGGCTGACCCCTCCTGGTTGGCGGTACCGTGTCGCGCACAGCAGGCCCGCGCGCCGCACCGCGCCGGGCCCGGACCGGGAGCCCACACGAGCATGAGTACGCAGGAGACGTCCCCGCCCAGCGGCCGGGACAGGCACGACCCGCAGGACCGGCTGACGCACATCGACGAGGCGGGCGCCGCCCGCATGGTCGACGTGTCCGGCAAGGACGTGACCGCGCGCACCGCGCGCGCGAGCGGACGCGTCCTCGTCGCGCCCCGTGTGGTCGAGCTGCTGCGCGGCGAGGGGGTCCCCAAGGGCGACGCCCTCGCCACCGCGCGCATCGCGGGCATCATGGGCGCCAAACGCACCCCGGATCTGATCCCGTTGTGTCATCCGTTGTCGGTCTCCGGTGTGAAACTGGACCTGTCGGTCGCGGACGACGCCGTGGAGATCACCGCCACGGTGCGCACGACGGATCGCACGGGCGTCGAGATGGAGGCGCTCACCGCGGTCTCCGTCGCCGCGCTCACCGTGGTCGACATGGTCAAGGCGGTCGACAAGGGAGCGGTCATCACGGACGTGCGTGTGGAGGAGAAGACGGGCGGCAAGTCGGGCGACTGGAGCCGGTCGTGACACCGGGTGCACCGGACGCACCGGGCGCGACAGACGCACCGGGCGCGCCGGGCGCACAGGCCGGGGAGGCCCTTCGCGCGCCGTACGGCGCCCTGGTGGTCACCGCCTCCAACCGGGCCGCCGCCGGGGTCTACGAGGACAAGGGCGGCCCCCTGGTCGCCGAGGGCCTGCGCCGCTTCGGCTTCGCCGTCGACGGCCCCCTGGTCGTGCCCGACGGCGATCCCGTCGAGGCCGCCCTGCGGGCAGGTGCCGAAGCGGGCTACGACGTGATCGTCACCACCGGCGGCACCGGCGTCTCGCCCACCGACCGCACCCCCGAGGCGACACGGGCGGTGATCGACTACGAGGTCCCGGGCATCGCGGAGGCCGTCCGGGCCCACGGCCGGGACAAGGTGCCGACCGCGGTGCTCTCCCGGGGTCTGGCCGGCGTGGCGGGCGGCACGCTGATCGTCAACCTGCCGGGATCCTCCGGCGGCGTGAAGGACGGCCTCGCCGTGCTGGAGCCGCTGCTGACGCACGCCGTGGACCAGCTCCGCGGCGGTGACCATCCCCGACCCGCCAGTGGTGGGGGTGCGAGCTGAACAGCCCAGCCTGGCCCGTGGAGCTGGTGGACGGCGACATCGTCCTCAGGCCGATAAAGCTGCGCGACCAGCGGGCCTGGCGCGAGGTCAACCGGCGCAACCGCGACTGGCTGCGACCGTGGGAGGCGACCATTCCGCCGCCCGCGCCCGGCGGCCCGCTGGCGCACCGGCCGACCTACCGCCAGATGGTGCGGCACCTCAGGTCGGAGGCGAACGCGGGCCGGATGCTGCCGTTCGTCATCGAGCACCAGGGGCGGCTGGTCGGGCAGTTGACGGTGGCCGGCATCACCTGGGGCTCGATGTGCTCCGGGCACGTCGGCTACTGGGTGGACGAGGCGGTGGCGGGCCGCGGGGTGATGCCGACGGCCGTGGCGATGGTGGTGGACCACTGTTTCCGCACCGTCGGTCTGCATCGCGTCGAGGTCTGCATTCGCCCCGAGAACGCGCCCAGCCGCCGGGTCGTGGAAAAACTCGGATTCCGCGAGGAGGGGCTCCGGCCGCGTTATCTCCACATCGACGGAGCCTGGCGCGACCATCTCGTCTTCGCGCTCACCGCGGAAGAGGTCCCGGAGGGGCTGCTGCGGCGCTGGCGCCGGTCACGGGACCGGAGTACCCCCAACTCCGGGAATTGAATAAACGTTCGAAATGGTCGGGCCGTGACCATCCGGAACGGATAATTTCGCACCCTGACAGTCGGCTGATCGCATCGGTCGCAAAAAAAGTCAGAAATATCAGCCAGATCGTGCGACACACCGGCTCAATTGGCGGATGGCCCCACGCAAACCCCTCTACCGTGTGAGGCGTGAGCAGCAGCGGCCTCATCTACGCAGTCATCGTCGGGGCCTGGGCCGCCTACTTGGTGCCGATGTGGCTCCGTAGGCAGGACGAGCTGAACGAGGCCCGTCCGACGGAACGCTTCAGTACCGCCATCCGGCTGCTGTCCGGACGGGCGGGCATGGAGCGCCGGTACGCCAAGGACCTGCGGTCGCGCTCCGCCGAGGAGGCGGAGCCCGACGCCGACGCCCCGGACGCCGTCACCGACTCGGTGGACGTCCGGGCCTTCGCCGTGGCCAGAACCCGACGGCACACCCGGCCCGACGCGCCGCAGCAGCCCGCGGAGCGGCCCGAACCGGCACCCCAGGAGACGGGCGGACGCCCGAACGGCGCCAGACCCGGACAGCTTCCCGACTCCGGACAGGCCGCCGACTCCGGGCGGTCCCCCGACTCCGGGCGGTCTCCCGACTCCGGGCGGTCCCCCGACTCCGGGCGGTCTCCCGACTCCGGTGCGGCGGCGCGCAACCGCGTGCCGCGGGCCCGGCGCGCACCCGTCTCACCGGCGGCGGCGGCCCGCGCCCGGCGGACCAAGGTGCTCGCGCGCCGCCGGCGCACGACCGTGGTGCTGTTCCTGGCCTTCACGCTCGGCTCGGTCGTCGCGGCGGTCGGAGGGCTCGCCTTCCTGTGGGCGCCAGGAGTGCCCGCCGTGCTGCTCAGCGCCTACATCGCCTATCTGCGCTCGCAGGAACGCCACCGGTTCGCCTTCCAGATGGACCGCCGCCAGGCCGAGGCCGCCGCGCAGCGACTGCGCGACGGCGACCGCAGGCCGCGCCGGCGCACGCCCGCCGACCCCGCCGACACGGTGGGCGAGCCGGACGCCGAGGAGCCGGACGACGGACCCGAGGCGGAACCCGACGCCGGCCTGTCGGCGCTCGCCGCGGACCGGCGTGCGCTGGTGGAGCAGACCGACCACGCCGAGTGGGTCGACCAGCAGCGCGAACGGCAGCGGCGGCCGCAGGGCGACAGCTGGGACCCGGTGCCGGTGCCCCTGCCCACCTACGTGACCGCGCCGGTCGCCCCCCGCGCCACGTCCGACGTGGACCTCGCGGCACCGGACGCGTGGAGCTCGGCACGCTCCAGCGCCGTCGCCGACGAGGAGGAAGCGGAGGCCGACCCCGGGACGCCGGGACCGGAACGCCCGGCCGCCCACACCGAGGACCGGCCGGAGACGCCCGTCCGCAGCGACGCCCGCCGCGCCGCGTCCGCCCGCCGGGCCCGGGAACGGGGCCGGACACCGCTCTTCGACCAGTACGAGGACGGGGACCGCCCCCGCGCGGCCAACGAATAGCCCCCGGCGGCCCTCACCGGGGCCGCCTCCTCGCCGGTCCACGGAAGCGATTTTTGAGCAGGCCGGTCGGGGTGCTAAAGTTTCACTCGTTGCAAGGGCCTGTGGCGCAGTCTGGTAGCGCACCTCGTTCGCATCGAGGGGGTCTGGGGTTCAAATCCCCACAGGTCCACGCACAGAGTTGTTCGCGGGTCAGCCCGGGGACAGTTTGCGAGATCCCGATCAGACGGTCACCGTCGGGTCGGGATTTCGCCGTTTCAGGCGTGGTTGGTACGCGAGTCAGTCCATCTGCCCGCCGGGGCGACGCCTTTCGCGCGGCGGGTCAGCCCTCGGTCCGGGGCGGACGCCTGCGCCGCTCATGCGGACCGGGTCGAGGATCCTCGCCAGGCGGCTCCACGCCCGGTGGAAGCGGTCGTACAGGGCGGTGACCGCGTCCTGGTCTTCGAAGTCACCAGTGGGTACGCCCAGTTCGGTGCGCGGGAGGGCTGCGAAGGGCTCCTCCACCTCCTGGGCCGGCGGTCGTCCCGCCGGGTTCCTCACGGAAGACTGACTTCACTCACCCACCGGCGAAGCACAACTGCGCGACGCGGAACGCGCGAGGCCGCGGTGCCGAGCCTGACCGCGCCGGCGAAGCCTCGTCCTCGGCCGGCGCGGGACCGACGCGCACCTGGTCCTTCAGGGTTCGTCCGCTGGTCGTGGCGCCGGTCCGGCCAGCCCGTGCAGCAGCAGATCCGTGAGGGTGTCGACGACGCGCTGGTCGTCTTCGCCGCCGGGGGGCGTGAGCACGGCGTAGTTGAGGGTGACGAGCATCGCGCCCATCGCCACCGCGATGAACTCGGGGTCGCCGGGCAGCCGGTGTCCGCGCTCGACCAGGTAATCCAGATGCTCCCGAATGGTTTCTGTCTGCTCGCGCAGGTCGCGCCAGACCCGGCCCGTGCCGGGGTCGTCGGCCACCATCGCCTGGAACAGCGCGAGCGTGACCGGGCGGTTCTGCCGCATCACCGTCCACGCGACACCGATGTGGTCGCGCAGCTGGTCGCGGTCGGTCAGGTCGTGATCGCGGGGGTGCTCCAGGCCGACCATGCGCTCGTCGATCGCACCCTCCATCTCGGCGAGGAGCGCCTGGAGCAGCTCGTCCTTGCCGGCGAAGTGCTCGTAGAACGAGCCGGTCGAACGTCCGGCCGCGGCGGTGATGTCGGTGATCTTCGTATTGAGGTAGCCGCGATCGTTGAACAGCCTCCGCGCCGCGTCCAGCAGCGCGGCACGGGTCTGGGCCGCCCGGACTTTTCGACTGGCGGTACTCGCCTGAGGCATGTCGTCCTCCATCGACTGTTGACAGACGCCAGCGTATCGGAACACACTTTCACCGAATCACTATTCAGTGAAACTCGATTCAGGGAGGCATCGTGCGGACGATCGTCATCGGTGGCGGCATAGCCGGCCCCGCCATCGCCCTCGCACTGCGGCAGATCGGTCACGACGTGACCGTCTACGAGGCGTACGACGTTCCGGTCGAGGACGTCGGCGCCCACTTCAGCCTGGCGGTCAACGGCCTGCGCGCACTGGAGAAGCTGGGCTGCCTGCGCGACGTACAGGAGGTCGGATTCCCCATCGACCGGATGCGGTTCTATACGGGGGGCGGCCACCTCTTGGGCGACGTGCCGCGCCTTCGGCGCGATGCCGACCCGATGCGCAGCATCTCGCTCCAGCGCGGGCGGCTCGTGGCAGTCCTGCGGCGCGCGGCGCTCGACGCGGGCGCGCAGATCGTCACCGGCGAACGCATGGTGGGTGCGACGGAGTCGGCGGACAGCGTGGTGGCCGAATTCGCCTCCGGCCGGCGCGAGGCCGCGGAGCTGCTCGTGGGGGCCGACGGGATCTGGTCGACCGTGCGCGGGCTGATCGACTCGTCCGCGCCGCGCGCGGAGTACGCGGGGCTCTACGGGGTCGCCGGAATCTCCGCCATGACGGGTGTCGAGCCCGGCGTCTGGAGCCTCACCTACACGCGCAACGGTGCGTTCGTGTACACCAGCATCGACGAACAAACCCAGTGGTGGACGGCGCAGATCGGGGATCCGGTCAAGCCCGACCTGCGAGGCCTCGACGACGCGCAATGGCTCCGGCGCGTCACCGAGCTGTTTCCGGAGGCGACGCCGAGGGCCCTCCTCGCGGCCACGACATCGGTAGCCGCCTCCGGCTGCCTGAACGTCTGCGACCCGGTCCAGAAGTGGCACAGCGGGCGCATGGTCCTGGTCGGCGACGCCGCCCACCCCGTCGGCGTCGGGCACGGCGCCTCGATGTGCATCGAGGACGCACTGGAGCTCGCGGTGGCGCTGAGCGGCGCCCCGACCGTCCCAGCGGCACTCAAGGCCTACGACGAGGTGCGCCGCCCGCGCATTGACAGGCTGCTCAAGCACGGGCACAACGCCCGTGAGAGCAAGCGGCCCGGCGCCGTGAAGCGACAGGTCAACGCGGCGAAGATGCGCGTACTCCTCCCGTTCTTCGAACGGGCGCAGGGATACCTGTACGACTACGAGCCGCCTTCCCTGTCCGCCGTGGGCGGAGCACAGACCACCACGCGCTAGACGGTCCGCGGGCCCGACAACCCGGTGTGGCGGCGCGGACGACGCGGCGCGCCACACCCATCGAGAAGGAGGAGCAGTTGCTGAAATCGCGGGTGAGGAAGAACCTGGCCATCGGGCTGGTGATCACGGTCGTCATCACGGCGCTGTCGGTGGTTGTCGCGGACGACGGCAGCAAGGCGGAGGAGTTCAGGAAGTCGCTGATAGTGGGCTTATTGGTGACGGCGACGGTGACAGGGGGTACCTGGTTGCTGCAGCGGAGGCGTTCGGCACGGTGACCGGCGTCCGAGCACCGGCCCTGTGGCTGCCGGCGCTGCGACGGCATCGCCTTGTCCGTAAGACGTGCCACCGGTCTTCCGCCGCACCGTGTGCGCGAGGTCATCGGACCCGGACAGTGGCGCAGACGAAGGTCGTGTCCTGGAGCAGCGCCGGAGTGATGGCCACGCCGGTCAGGTGCTCGGCCAGAGCGAACGCCGCGGGTGAGGACAGATCCGTTTCCGGAGACTCGTCCTCGAGGTGGAAGCCGATCCGCACCATGACGTCCAGCAGCTCGTCGGGTGCGGTGCCCCATCGGTCCTCCGGGAACACGGGGTCGAAACAGAGTCGCAGGACCTGGTCCTCCGCCCAGAGGAACGTGCCGACGGCGTTGACGTTGACGAAGTGGGAGACCCAGCTCGCCCCCGCCGAGGCCGGCAGGGCCCGGTCCTCGGTGACTCCGACGTACCCGTTGGGCTCGATCAGCAGCGTCCAGGGCCCCACCGTCGTCATGGCGATCAGCTGACGGTCGCCCTCCTCCAGGTCGTACTGGGCGAAGGCGGCGTCGACGACTGCGGCTATGCCCTGGACGGGCGCTTCCGGTCGCCCCTCGAGCCGGGACACCACCTCAGCAGGTGAGAGGCCCCGCACCAGGGTGAAGCAGTACGCCTCGGCAAGGTCGGGAAAGTCGTCTTCGAACCACGCGTAGTCCGCTCCGGTCTTCGTCATGCCGCCCATCCTCGCCGGTGTCACTGACACCGGAGGGGCCTCGCGGGCATGCCGTGGACCGGCGCGGCTGCTGTCAGTGGCCTCTGTCTGTCTACGGCAGCTGAAGGGGCTTCGCGTAGCAGAGGCTCTCCTCGTGGAAGCGGTAGTAGCCGAACTTCTCGCACGGCTCGTAGCCGCTGGAGGTGTACAGGGCCACGGCCTCCGGCTGCTTGGTGCCGGTCTCCAGGACCATCCGGGTCCGGCCGGCCAGGCGGGCGTCCTCCTCCAGGGCGGCCAGGATGCGGCGGGCCAGCCCGCGGCCGCGCACCTGCTCGATCACGAACATCCGCTTGAGCTCGGCGTCCCCGTCGAGATTGCCCTCGTCGTTGGTGTCCTGGCTGCGCCAGCCGCCGGAGGCGACCGGGACGTCGTTCTCGTCGTACGCGATCAGGTACAGGCCGTTCGGCGGCGCGAAGTCCGAGGGGTCCAGGTGCGTGGCGTCGCCGCCGTCGCCGTAGCGGGCGTCGTACTCGGCCTGGACCTCGTCGTTGAGCTTCACGGCGTCGGGGTGGTCGAAGGGGACCCGGCGTATGTTCATGCTTCCTACCGTATATAGATGCGCTATCGGGAGTGGGGCATCGTCCAGTGTGCCGGTACCGTGCCCGCCGCTCACCGTCTCCGGCAGAGAGGGCAGCGGCAGGGCGGCCACGTCAGTGAGTCCGGGATCCAGTCGGGGTCGCCGCCGCCGGCGTAGGCGCGTTCCTTGGTCCGGCCGCTCTCGCGTCCCTCGCGGGTGACGCGGTAGGTGCTGATCGTCAGGCGGGACTTGCCCGGTTCGGGCGGGGTTCCGGCGTTCACGCCTCGCCTCCCTCGGACTGGTGGCAGGGGCAGCAGCAGCGGGGCATCAGCAGCAGCCCCATGGCGTGCGGCAGCGGTACGTCCTTCGTCTGACGGCACTGCGCGTGCAGAACCGCGTACGCGGGGCGCTGGGCGAGGGCGCACTCGGCGGACCGTGCGGTGCCGAGCCCGGTGCGCTCGGACGACGTGCGCATCAGGCGGCCCTCTTCGCGCCGACCACGTGCCGGTCCAGGTCGAGGTCGAAGTCGGCGGCGATGACGAGAGTGAGTCGGCGGCGGCGCCGGCGTGCACGTTCGCGCGTGTGCTCGCAGGCGGTGACGTAGGGGCGTACGAGGGCTGCCGCCGCGCCGTCGAGAGGGGTGTCCATGCCGTACGGGGAGCGGGGGAGCGGGAGTCGGGCTGCGGCGGTACGGGCGTCGTCGGTGTACGGGGTGACGGTTCGGGCGTTCGCCCGTCGTCGTCCGGTACCGGGCAGCAGCAGGTTCAGCGCCCGAAGAAGGAACGCGTGGATAATGCTCACTGTTGTCAGCTCCTGTGTAGCTGGCGGCCGTGCCCCCGGACGTTCGCCGCGTCGCGGGGGTTTTCGTCGCCGTAAGAGTAGCGTGACATAGCTTGATGCATCTAGCTGTAGCTAGAGCTAGTGATGCGGAGCCTGGTGCGTCTACATACGTTCGAGGTATGCCCCTTGACCCCAAGTCCGGCCGCCCGCTCTACGCGCAGCTCGCCGACCTGATCGAGTCCAGGATTCGCAGTGGTGAGTACGCGCCTGATCGCATGATCCCGGCGTCCCTGCGGCTCGCCGAGGAATACGGCATCGCGCACATGACCGTGCGCCGAGCCATGAGGGAACTCCGCGAGCGTGGCCTGATCTACACGGTGTCGGGCAAGGGGTCCTACGTCGTACCCGAGCTGCCCGCAGGGCTGACGACAGCCGACGAGGGCGACACGCCTCCCACCCCCTGACCCGGCCTCCGCCAGGGCGGGACCCGGTCCGGTGGCAGGTATCGTGCCTTGGTGCTCACCGTGACCAGTGTCAACGTAAACGGTCTGCGTGCCGCCGCGAAGAAGGGCTTCGTGGAGTGGCTCGCCGACACCTCCGCCGACGTGCTGTGCCTCCAGGAGGTACGGGCCGAGCCCCAGCAGCTGCCCGAACACGTCCGCACGCCCGACGGCTGGCACGTCACGCACGCCCCCGCCGCCGCCAAGGGCCGCGCCGGAGTCTCCCTCTACAGCCGCCGCGAGCCCGACCGTGTCCAGGTCGGTTTCGGCTCGGCGGAGTTCGACACCAGTGGCCGGTACGTCGAGGCCGACCTGCCCGGTGTGACGGTCGCCTCCCTCTACCTGCCCTCCGGCGAGGTCGGCACCGAGCGCCAGGACGAGAAGGTCCGCTTCATGGGCGAGTTCCTCGGCTACCTCAAGGAGCTGCGCGAGCGCGCCGCCGCCGACGGGCGCGAGGTCGTCGTCTGCGGCGACTGGAACATCGCGCACCGCGAAGCCGATCTGAAGAACTGGCGCGCGAACAAGAAGAGCTCTGGCTTCCTCCCGGAGGAACGGGAGTGGCTGAGCCGGGTCCTCGACCCCGCCGAGGGCGGCTACGTCGACGTCGTGCGCGCCCTGCACCCGGACGTCGAGGGGCCGTACTCGTGGTGGTCGTACCGGGGGCGGGCCTTCGACAATGACAGTGGATGGCGGATCGACCTGCACGCCGCCACCCCGGGCCTGGCCGCCAAGGCCGTCAAGGGGCACGTCGAGCGCGCCGCCACGCATGCCGAGCGCTGGTCCGACCACGCGCCGGTCACGGTGGTCTACGACCGCTGAGCCCCTGGTCCGTCCGCTGGTCCGTCCCGCTTCCGGATCCGCCGGTCCATCGCCAGGGACAGCTCCGCCTCCACCACGCTGCGGGCGAGCGGGCGCAGGCGGTGGAGTTCCCGCTCGGGGGCGTGACGCAGGATCAGGTCGATGAAGAGGTCGGCGAGGGCGTCGGCGTGTTCGCGGACGCGGGCGCCGGCCTGGAGGACCTCGCCGAGCGGGATGCCCTCGCGGACCAGGGCGGAGGAGACCTCCAGCAGGCGGTGGCTGATGTGGACGAGTTCGTCGCCGTCGGTGCCGACGTAGCCGAGGTCCATCGCGGCGGCGAGGTTCTCCGGGGTGACCTCGCCCTCGAAGCGGGCGGCGAGTTCCTCGGGGGTGAGGCGGACCGGGGTCTCCTCGGTGGGTTCGCCGAGGCCGAGCAGGTCGCCGACGTCGCGTCCGTGGTCGAAGGCGTCGGCGAGTTCCGCGATGCCGTTCAGGGTGTGGCCGCGCTCCAGCAGTGCCGTGATGGTGCGCAGGCGGGCCAGGTGGTGGTCGTCGTACCAGGCGATGCGGCCCTCGCGGCGGGGCGGCGGGATCAGTTTGCGTTCGCGGTAGAAGCGCAGGGTGCGCACCGTGATGCCGGCCAGCCGGGCCAGGTCCTCCATGCGGTATTCACGCTTCTCGGTCACGCCCCGACCATAAGTCGTACCGGCGGTAACTTTCCTCCGTCCGACCCCTACCCATGAGTACGGAGCTGCTCTACTCTCCCCATTGCGCCAGTGTTCACTGGCGGAGTTCCAGGCGATGCGTGGAGGCTTCGGGATGGCCGAGCACGAGCAGGTTCGAGAACACGTACGGGTGGCGGTGGTCGGGTCCGGCTTCGGCGGGCTGGGGGCCGCGGTGCGGCTGCGCCGCGAGGGGATCACCGACTTCGTCGTCCTGGAGAGGTCCGACAGCGTCGGCGGGACCTGGCGGGACAACAGCTACCCCGGGTGCGCCTGCGACGTCCCGTCCCACCTGTACTCCTTCTCCTTCGCGCCCAACCCCGAGTGGCCCCGCACCTTCTCCGGGCAGGAGCACATCCGCGCCTACCTGGAGCACGTGACCGACACCTTCCGGCTGCGCCCCCACATCCGCTTCGGCTCGGAGGTGAGGCGAATGGTGTGGGACGGCGAGCGGGTGCGGTGGGAGATCGAGACCGCGAGCGGCCGGCTGACCGCCGACGTCGTCGTCTCCGCGACCGGGCCGCTGTCCGATCCGAAGGTCCCGGACATCCCGGGGCTGGACACCTTCCCCGGCAAGGTCTTCCACTCGGCCCGCTGGGACCACGGCTATGACCTCACCGGCAAGCGCGTCGCCGTGATCGGCACCGGCGCCTCCGCCATCCAGATCGTGCCGGCCGTCCAGCCCCGGGTCGGCCGCCTCACGCTCTTCCAGCGCACCCCGGCCTGGGTGATGCCCCGCATGGACCGGGCGATCAGCGGCGCCGAGCGCGCCCTGCACCGGGCGCTGCCCGTCACGACCAGACTGCGCCGCGGACTGCTGTGGGGCATCCGGGAGCTCCAGGTGCAGGCGTTCACCAAGCACCCGAACGAGCTGGGCTTCGTCGAGCGGATCGCCAAGCGCAACATGGCCGCCGCCATCAAGGACCCGGCCCTGCGCGCCAGGCTCACCCCCGACTACCGCATCGGCTGCAAGCGGATCCTGCTGTCGAGCGAGTACTACCCGGCGCTCGCCCGGCCGAATGTGGACGTGGTCGCGAGCGGGCTGAGCGAGGTGCGCGGTTCGACCCTCGTCGCCGCCGACGGCACCGAGGCCGAGGCCGACGCGATCGTCTTCGGCACCGGCTTCCACGTCACCGACATGCCCATCGCCGAGCGCGTCGTGGGCGCGGACGGGCGCACCCTCGCCGAGACCTGGAAGGGCGGCATGGAGGCCCTGCGCGGCGCCTCGGCGGCCGGCTTCCCCAACTTCATGACGGTCATCGGGCCCAACACCGGCCTCGGGAACTCGTCGATGATCCTGATGATCGAGTCCCAGCTGAACTACCTGGCCGACTACCTGCGCCAGATCGACGTCCTCGGCGGCCGGGTCGCCCTCGACGCCCGCCCCGCCGCCGTGCGCACCTGGAACCAGCGGGTGCAGGAGCGCATGAAGCGCACGGTGTGGAACACCGGCGGCTGCACCAGCTGGTACCTGGACGCGAGCGGCCGCAACACCACCGTCTGGCCCGGCACGACCGCCGACTTCCGGCGCGCGACCCGGCGCGTGGACCTCGCGGAGTACGAGGTGCTGCGCCCGGCCGTCGCCGAGGCGGACGGGAGTGCGGCCACGCGGGCCCCCGCCGCCACCTGTCTGTCCGCCGCACGCGCCGAGCGTGCCGTACCCGCCGAGGAGAGCGCATGAGCAGGGGAAGCAGCCGGGGAAGCGGCAGGGAAAGCAGGAGGGGAAGCGGCAGGGCGAGCCTGGAAGGGCGGGTCGCCGTCGTCACCGGAGCCGCGCGCGGCGTCGGGGAACTGCTGGCCCGCAAGCTGTCCGCGCGCGGGGTGAAGGTCGCGCTGGTCGGTCTGGAGCCGGACGCGCTCAAGCAGGTCTCCGCACGGCTGCACAGCGAGAGCGGGCACTGGCACGCCGACGTCACCGACCACGAGGCGATGGCCCAAGTCGCCCGCGAGGCCAAGGAACGGTTCGGCAGGATCGACATCGTCGTCGCCAACGCGGGCGTCGCCACCGGCGGGCCCTTCACCGACTCCGACCCGGACGCCTGGCGGCGCGTGATCGAGGTCAACCTGATCGGGTCGGCGGTCACCGCCCGCGCCTTCCTGCCGGCGCTGCTGGAGAGCCGCGGCTACCTGCTCCAGGTGGCGTCCCTCGCCGCCATCACGCCCGCGCCGATGATGAGCGCCTACTGCGCCTCCAAGTCCGGTGTCGAGGCGTACGCGCACAGCCTGCGCGCCGAGGTCGGCCACCGGGGCGTGAAGGTCGGCGTCGGCTATCTGTCGTGGACCGACACCGACATGGTGCGCGGCGCCGACCAGGACGACGTCATGCGCGAACTGCGGCAGCGGCTGCCCTGGCCGGCCAACAAGACCTACCCGCTGGGCCCGGCGGCCGACCGGCTCGTGGAGGGCATCGAGCGCCGCTCCGCCCACGTCTACGGGCAGTGGTGGCTGCGCGGCATGCAGGGCGTGCGCGGCTACCTGCCGGCCGTCATCGGCACCGTCGGGCAGCGCGAGATGCGGCGCCTCGGGGACCGGCTGAACGGCGTACGCACGGGCCTGGTCGGTGCGGGCGGAGCGGCCGACGAACAGCGCCCCAACCGTGCGGTTACCGTCCGTAAGTGATCGACATGCGCACGGTCACGGCCCATGTGAATCTGATCGGGCCAGGCCGATCCGGCCGGGCCCGAACATCACAGGAGTGAACCCACATGGGTATGAAGGACCAGTTCCAGGACAAGGCCGAGCGCATGCAGCAGCAGGGCAAGCAGCGGGCCGACCAGGCCAGGGAGCAGTTCCAGAACCGCGACCGCCGTCAGGGCGAGGACGAGATGGACCCCTCGCGTCGCCGGGGCGGGGAGGAGCGCGACCCGTCCTCGCGCCGCCGCGACGCGGACGAGCGCTTCGAGGAGAGCTACGACGCCTGACGCGCCGGTGAGTTGAAGGGGCGCCCCCCGTCGCACGGGGGGCGCCCTTCCTCATGCCCGGGGCGGCAGCGGTGGGCGGGACCGGTCCGGTACGTCGTCGTAACCCGGCGGCGTGGCGGGCGGGTTGGTCTCCAGCAGCTCCAGCGCCAGCCGGACCGCCTCGTCCAGCACCGGGTACCGGCCCTCGGCCCAGTCCAACGGGGTGCGCAGCGCCTCGACGTCGGGGTCGACGCCGTAGTTCTCCACGGACCAGCCGTACGCGTCGAACCAGGCCGCGTTCATCGGCACCGTGATCACCGTGCCGTCGCCGAGGCGGTGCCGGCCGGTCATGCCGACCACGCCGCCCCAGGTGCGCTGCCCGACCACCGGGCCGAGCCGCAGCAGCTTGAACGCGGCCGTGATCATGTCGCCGTCGGAGGACGTCGCCTCGTCCGCGACCGCCACGACCGGCCCGCGCGGGGCGTTGGAGGTGTACGACACCGGCTGCGCGTCGCGTGTCAGGTCCCAGCCCAGGATGGTGCGGGTCAGTTTCTCGATGACGAGTTCGCTGATGTGTCCGCCCGCGTTGCCGCGCACGTCCACGATCAGCGCGGGCCGGGACACCTCCATGCGCAGGTCGCGGTTGAACTGCGCCCAGCCGGAGCCGCCCATGTCGGGGATGTGCAGGTAGCCGCACCGCCCGCCGCTCAACTCCCGTACCACTTCGCGGCGTTTGGCCACCCAGTCCTGGTAGCGCAGCGGCCGTTCGTCGACGAGCGGTACGACGGCGACCCGGCGGGCCGGTCCCGTGCCGCCCTCGCCCGGTGCGAAGGTCAGTTCCACCGTCGTACCGCCCGCGCCCGCCAGCAGCGGGTACGGGCCCGTGACCGGATCCACCGGGCGGCCGTCGACATGGGTCAGTACGGCCCCCTCGCGGATGCCCGTGCCGGCCAGCGGCGAGCGGGCCCTGGAGTCGGAGGAGTCGCCGGGCAGGATGCGCCTGACCACCCAGTGGCCGTCCCGGCACGCGAAGTTGGCGCCGAGCAGGCCCTGCCAGCGCTGGTAGTGCGCCGGGCCCTCGTTGCGCCGGGCGGCGACGACGTAGGCGTGCGAGGTGCCCAGTTCGCCGAGCACCTCGCGGAGCAGGTCGGCGAACTCGTCCGGGGAGGCGACCCGTTCGAGCAGCGGCCGGTACTGGTCCAGCACCGCGTCCCAGTCGACGCCGCACATGCCGGGGTCCCAGAAGTGGGCGCGGACCAGGCGGCCGGCCTCGTCGTACGCCTGGCGCCACTCGGCGGCCGGGTCGACCTCGTGCAGGATGCGGCGCAGGTCGATCCAGGTGGTCGAGTCGCCGTCGCCGACCTCGGTGGCGGGCACCGCGCGCAGGTCGCCCTCGTCGAGCAGGACCAGGCGGGTGCCGTCGCCGCTGACCCGGAACCGGTCCAGGTGGTCGACGAGTTCGGACTTCTTCGCCTTGGCCAGGTCGAAGTGCTCCAGGGTGGGCCGCTCGCTCGGGTCCGCCGGATTGGCGAAGGTCTCGCCGAGCGCGCCCGAGATCGGCCAGCGCAGCCAGACCAGGCCGCCGCCCGCGACCGGGCACAGCGCCGAGTACTTCGACGCGGTGACCGGGAACGGGGTCACCCGGGACTCCAGCCCCTCGACCTCGACGGTCACCGTGCCGCCCTCGCCGGTCTCGTCCTCCAGCGGGTCCAGGCCCCCGGCGGCGGGGCGGCCCTCCGGGTTCAGGGCGAAGGGGGAGGGGGTCGCGGAGGACAGCGGCACCAGGTAGGGGCGGCAGCCGAGCGGGAAGGACAGGTCGCCGGTGTGCACGTCGTACACCGGGTCGAAGCCGCGCCAGGACAGGAAGGCGAGGTAGCGGCCGTCCCGGGTGAAGACCGGGTTCTCGTCCTCGAAGCGTCCGTCGGTGACGTCGACGACGAGTGGGCCCTGGCCCTCCTGCCCGTTCCTCCCGTCGATGCGGGCCATCTTGATCTGCCGCAGCGAGCGCCCGATGCCGGGGTGGGACCAGGTGAGCCAGGCCCCGTCCGGGGAGAAGGCGAGGTCGCTGACGGGACCGTTGACGGACCGGATCAGCTCGGTGGCGCGGCCACCGGTGCCGCCGGCGGGGGGCTCGGCGCCGGCTCCTTCTCCCTCAGTGGTCACGTCCGCCGCTTCGGCCACGTCCGTCGCCTCGGCCACGTCCGTCGCCTCGGTCACGTCCGTCGCCTCGGTCACGTCCGTCGCCTCGGCCACATCCGTCACCCCCGCCACATCCGTCTGGTGGGAGACGTCGAGCAGCAGCAGCCGGCCGTCGTGCGAGGCGATGGCGAGGCGCTCGCCCGCCGGGTCCGAGACCAGCTCCAGGACCCGGCCCAGGTCCCCGGAGTCCGGCCGCCAGGGCGCGCGGCCCCCGGTCGCCCGTGGCAGGTGGGCGATCTCGATCGTGTCCTCGCCCTCCGCGTCCGTCACGTACGCGATCCGCCCGCCGGCCCCGAGCATCTCCGGCAGCCGCACCCGTACCCCTGGCGTGTCGGCGAGGGTGCGGGCCGGTCCGTCGCGGTGGGTGAGCCAGTACAGGCTGCCGCGTACGACGACGGCGCTCGCCCGGCCCGTCTCGTCCACGGAGACGCCGCCCACGTGCTGGGCGGCGGGCACCTGGTACGTACGCCGTCCGGCGCGCGGCCCGCTCAGCCGTACGTCGAGCCGGCGCGGCACCGAACCGGGCGACAGGTCCTCGACGATCCACAGGTCGCCCGCGCACTGGTACACCACGCGGTCGCCGTCGCTCGCGGCGTGCCGGGCGTAGCAGGCGTCGTGGTCGGTGTGGCGGCGCAGGTCGGAGCCGTCGTGGGCGCACGAGTAGAGGTTGCCGACGCCCTCGTGGTCGGAGAGGAAGGCGATCCGGCCGCCCACGAACATGGGGGAGTGCAGATGGCCCCCGAGGCCGGGCAGGAGCCGTTGCCCGTGCAGCCAGAGCCGGCCCGTGGCGCCGCCCCGGTAGCGCTTCCAGGCGGCCGGTTCGTGCGGTGGGGTGCCCGTGAGGAGCAGGGTCCGGCGTTCCCCGTCGAGGTCGGCGGCCTGGATGTCGGTGACCGGGCCCCAGGGCAGTTTGCGGCCGGGGTCGCCGTCGGGGGTGATCTTGTAGGCCCAGGTGAGGTGGGAGAAGGGCTCGCCGTGCGAGGCGACGGCGAGGACGGCGGTGGTGCCGTCGGGATCGGGGGGCGACCAGCCGCAGACCCGGGTGTCCGTGCCGCCCCAGTGGGTGAGCTGCCGTCCGGGGCCGCCGTCCACCGGCACGAGGTGGACCTCCGGCACCAGGCTGCGCCAGCTGGTGTACGCGATGTGGCGGCCGTCGGGCGAGAAGCGCGGGTGGCCGGTCTTGGTGCGGTCGACGGTGAGCCGCCAGGCACGGCCCGGGCCGTCGAGGTCGGCGAGCCAGAGGTCGTCCTCGGCCACGAAGCACAGGTGGTCGCCGCTGAGGTGCGGAAGGCGCAGATAACTCACCTGCCCCATGTTTTGCCGGGGGCGGGGCCCCGGCAACTCGGCCCACACTTATGAGTAACCGACAACCGTGACCCAGACCACGAACGAAACCGTTTCGTTTCGTTAGGGCGTCGGGTACATTCACCGTGTACGAAACGGTGTCGTTCAGACGGAGCGGACGAGAGGAGCGAGCGAGATGACCGAGGTCACCACCGCGCGCCGCAGTCGGATCACTCCCGAGCGCGAGGCCGAGCTGTACGAGGCCGTGCTCGACCTCCTCCGGGAAGTCGGCTACGACGCCCTCACCATGGACGCCGTGGCGGCCCGCACCCGGTCCAGCAAGGCGACGCTCTACCGCCAGTGGGGCGGCAAGCCGGACCTGGTCGTCCAGGCCATCCGGCACAACAAGCCGGGGAAGATCGGCGAGATCGACACCGGCTCCCTCCGTGGCGACCTGCACGCCCTGATGGCCCACGAGGACGACTGCACCATGGCACAGAACTCCGCGCTGATGCGGGGCGTGGCCATGGCGCTCCACCAGAACCCCGACCTGCGTCAGGCGTTCCGGGACCAACTCGTCGGACCGGAGATGGCGGAGTTCCAGCGCCTGCTGCAACGCGCCGTCGACCGGGGTGAGGTCAGAGCGGACTGTCCGGCGCTGGACTTCCTCGTGCACATGCTGGTCGGCGGGTTCGCCACCCGCACGCTGCTCGACGACCAGCCGCCGACCCGGGCCTTCCTCACCTCCTACATCGACGCCGTGATCCTCCCCGCACTCGGCGTCCCCGCCACCACCCCCACCCCCTGACACGTCCCCTCAGCAGAACCCCCATCTGAGCCCCGCCCTGAGCCCCACCTGACGTCACCGCTCACGTCGTCGGGCCGATCACACCTGCCCTGAAGATCCACGACCTGACCGGGAGTACGCCCTCGTGGCCACGTTCCTCTACAAACTCGGCCGGCTCGCCTTCCGCCGACGGCACTTCGTCGCCCTGATATGGGTGGCGCTGCTGACGCTCGCGGGCGTCGGCGCCGCCAGTGCCCCGACCGCCGGCACCACCTCCTTCTCCATCCCCGGCACCGAGGCCCAGAAGGCCTTCGACCTGCTGGAGGAGCGCTTCCCCGGCACCAGCGCCGACGGGGCGACCGCGCGCGTCGTCTTCAAGGCGCCGTCCGGCGAGAAGATGACGGACGCCGACAACAAGGCGACCGTCGAGAAGGCGGTCTCCGACCTGGCCGACGGCACCGAGGTCGCCTCGGTCGCCGACCCGTACACGGGCAACGCCGTCAGCAAGGACGGCACGATCGCCTACGCGTCCGTGAAGTACGACGTCTCCGGCATGGAGCTGGAGGACACCACCAAGGACGCCCTGGAGGACGCCGCCCAGCAGGCGCGCGACGCCGGGCTGACCGTCGAGATCGGCGGTGACGCGCTGCAGGCCGTCCCGCACACCGGTACCACGGAGATCATCGGCATCGCGGTCGCCGCCGTCGTCCTCGTCATCACCTTCGGCTCGCTGGTCGCGGCCGGCCTGCCCCTCCTCACGGCGCTGATCGGCGTCGGTATCGGCGTCGCCTCGATCACGGCCCTCGCCAGCGCACTCGAACTGGGCTCCACCACCTCCATCCTGGCGATGATGATCGGCCTCGCGGTCGGCATCGACTACGCCCTGTTCATCGTCTCCCGCTACCGCGCCGAACTCGCCGAGGGACGTGAGCGCGAGGAGGCCGCGGGCCGCGCGGTCGGCACGGCGGGCTCGGCGGTCGTCTTCGCCGGCCTCACCGTCGTCATCGCCCTGGTCGGCCTCGCCGTCGTCAACATCCCGATGCTGACCAAGATGGGCATCGCGGCGGCCGGCACCGTCGCCATCGCGGTGGTGATCGCCCTGACGATGGTTCCCGCGCTGCTCGGTTACGCCGGCCGCAGGGTCAAGCCGAACGGCGCGAAGGGCAGGCTCCTGGGAGGCGCCCGCAAGGGTTCCGACAAGAGCGAGCGCGAGGGCGCGGAGGAGCCGGCGAAGCAGCCGAAGGACAACCTGGGCACCCGCTGGGCGCGCTTCGTCGTCCGCCGTCCGCTGGCCGTCCTCCTCCTGGGCGTCATCGGCCTCGGAGCCGCCGCGCTCCCCGCGGCCTCCCTGGAACTGGGTCTGCCCGACGACGGCTCCCAGCCGACGTCGACGACCCAGCGCCGGGCGTACGACCTCCTGTCGGAGGGCTTCGGGCCGGGCTTCAACGGTCCGCTGATGGTCGTCGTCGACGCGAAGGGCAGCGACGCTCCCGACCAGGTGTTCACCGACGTCTCCGACGAGATCAAGGGCCTCGACGGCGTCATGGCGGTCACCCCGCCCGCTCCCAACAAGAGCGGCGACACCGCGACGATCACCGTGGTCCCGGACTCCAAGCCGTCCTCCGTCGAGACCGAGGACCTGGTGCACGCCATCCGCGACGCGGGCGCCGGCATCGAGGCGGACACCGGCGCGGAGACCCTGGTGACCGGCTCGACGGCGATGAACATCGACGTCAGCGAGAAGCTGAACGACGCGCTGCTGCCGTACCTGGTCCTGGTCGTCGGCCTGGCCTTCCTCCTGCTGATCGTGGTCTTCCGCTCGATCCTGGTCCCGCTGAAGGCGGCCCTCGGCTTCCTGCTCTCCGTCATGGCGGCCCTCGGCGCGGTCGTCGCGGTCTTCCAGTGGGGCTGGCTGTCCGGCCTGATGGGCGTCGAGGAGACCGGTCCGGTCATGTCGATGATGCCGATCTTCATGGTCGGCGTGGTCTTCGGCCTGGCGATGGACTACGAGGTCTTCCTGGTCACCCGTATGCGGGAGGCCTACGTCCACGGCGAGACGCCCGACCAGGCGGTCGTCACCGGCTTCAGGCACGGGGCGAGGGTCGTCACGGCCGCGGCGGTCATCATGATGGCGGTCTTCGCGGGCTTCATCGGCTCCAGCGAGTCGATGGTCAAGATGATCGGCTTCGGCCTGGCGATCGCCGTCTTCTTCGACGCGTTCGTCGTCCGCATGGCCATCGTTCCGGCGGTCCTCGCCCTGCTCGGCAAGAAGGCCTGGTGGCTGCCTAAGTGGCTGGACCGCGCGCTGCCCAACGTGGACGTCGAGGGCGAGGGCCTGCGCACGGCCGGGGACGGCAAGGGCGGCCCCGACGAGGACAGGGAGCTGGTACGCACCTGACGCGCCGCCTCTGACAGGACGACAGACCAGCCGGTGAGGGCTCCGTGGGGACGGGGCTGCCCTCACCGGCTTCCTGTCGCGCGGGGACACCGCAACCCGGTCGCCCGCCGGGTGCACGTGCCGTTACGGTGCCGTCCATGACGACGACCGACGACGCCTCCGCGACCCCCGCCGCCCACCCCCGTTTCGCCGAGGCCCTGCGCGGACTCGGCCTCGGTGAACTGGCCGGACGGGCCCGGCGCTTCCCGGAGGCCACGCGCACCGCGGCCGAGGCCGCCGCCGCGATCGGCTGCGAGCTGAGCCAGATCTGCAAGTCGCTCATCTTCGCCGCGGACGGCGTGCCGGTCCTGGTCCTCATGGACGGCGCCTCCCGGGTCGACCTGGAGCGGGTCCGGGAGGAACTCGGCGCTCATAAGGTCACGCGGGCCAGGGCCGACGTCGTGCGGGAGACCACCGGATACGCCATCGGCGGCGTGCCGCCCTTCGGGCACCGGAGCAGGACCCGGGTGCTCGCCGACCGGTCCCTCCTCGCCCACGAGGTCGTCTGGGCCGCCGCCGGCACCCCGTACGCCGTCTTCCCGATGGAGCCCAAGGAACTCGTCGCCACCGCCGGCGCCACCCTCGTGGACGTGCGCGAGCGCTCCGAGTGACCCCCTGGTCACCGCCGCCGTCCTCCTCGCCGCGGTGACGCACGCCGGCTGGAACGCCATCGCCCACCGGATCACGGACAAGCTCACCGGCTTCGCGCAGTTGGCCACGGAGTTACTGCCTGCGAGGCTACGCCGTACTGCTGCAGGCGTGGCTGTGCCGACTGCCTACTCGCTGCATCCGTAGCCGTAAGAGATCTGGCCCCGGGGCTGGAAGCCCCGGGGCCAGATCTACTCCTCACGGCAAAAACAGTCCCCGGAGTCTCACCGTTGCCATCTACCTCAGTCGTCGCTGAGGCTCCGGTAGCGAGGGGCTTCGGGGGCCTGGCCAGAGCCGGCGAGAATCTCTTGCCGATGAACGTCTCCACCGGCGGTGCGATTCTCCGGTTTTCTGGTGTATTGACCAGTTTCCTCGTCATGGGATCCGTGTCAAGGGGGGGCGCCGGGAAAATCGCAGACCGAGTCGAGACCCGCAGGTCAGGCCCGCAGTTGACCGGGGACCACCTGTGCACGTGATGTACCCGGATCGCGGCGGCGGGCCTCGTCGTCGTCGGGATCGCCCTGATGCTCCGCACCGGACGACCGGACGGCCGGGTCGGCCGGGGACGGCCGGACGGCTGGGGGCGGCCGGGATGACCGGGATGGCCGGGATGACCGGGATAGTGCGTACGGCGGCTGTGAGGCGCACCCTGGAAAGAGGTCTTCCGGAGGTGATCGTCATGATGCACACCGCAGTGGGATGGCACGTCGAGCTGGAGTTCATGGAGGACGACCAGCACACACGGGCGGTCGCGATGGTGCGGCTCCCCGACGGCGGCGAGGTCCGCGCGCACGGCCACGCCACCCGTCACCGCGTCGACGCCAACCAGCCGAGGGTCGGCGAGGAAGTGGCGGGGGCGCGGGCCTTGAACGAGCTCGCGATGCAGCTGCTCACCAAGGCGCACGACGACATCGACGCGGCGTCGGGGAGGGTCTCCCACCCGATCCACGTGTGAGCCGCCGCGCGGCCCCGGGCCTGGTCGACCGGTCCCGCCTGCCCCGCGACGCCGGGCACGCACTCCGGCCCGCACCGGCCCCTGACCCGAGCGATTCCCCGTACGAGGTGCAGGGGCCGGCCCGCCGGAAGCACGACGGGGCGCCGCACAGCCGCCCACCGGGCGGCGACGCGCACGCGGTCGGGCAGGTCCGGCCCAGCCCTAGCCCGCGTCGAGTGACGCCCGTACCGCCCGTACCAGTGCCTGTGCCCGCGGGTCCGCCGTCACGGTCCTGCGGAAGCCGTTGGTGACATAGCCGAAGGCGACGCCCGACTCCGGGTCGGCGAAGCCGAGGGCGCCGCCGCGCCCCGGGTGGCCGAAGGAGCCGGGGGACAGGAACGGGGACGCGCTGCCGTGCAGCATGTAGCCGAGGCCGAAACGGGTGCCCACGACGAGGACCCGGTCCGGGCCGGCCGACTCCTCGGCGCGGGCCCGTTCCGTCGTCACCGGGTCGAAAAGACGAGGGTGCCGTGTCACCCCGTCGTCGACCTCGCCGATCAGCGCCGCGTAGAAGCGGGCCAGCCCGTCGGCCGTCGCGATGCCGTTGGTCGCCGGGAGGGCCGCTGCCCGGTACGCCGGGTCGTTCTGGTCGGGGAACGGCGTGATCGCGGCGAAGGCCCGGCGGGTGAGGGAGCCGGGGTCGGCGTAGGCGTCGGTGACCGCGCGCTTGGGGCGCAGGCGGGGGCCGTTCCCCGACGGCTCGGGGTCCTCGAGGCGCCCGACCCGTCCGGCCCGGCCCGCCGCCTCCTCCGCGGGCGGCAGCCCCAGCCACAGGTCCAGCCCCAGCGGCCGGGCGATCTCGTCCGCGATCCACTCACCGGTGCTCCGCCCGCCCGTCGCCCTGCGGACCAGTTCGTCGAGCAGCCAGCCGTACGTCAGCGCGTGATAGCCGTGGTCCGTGCCCGGTTCCCAGACGGGTGCCTGCGCGGCGACGGCCTCCGGGCCCCGGAGTGGGTCGAGGGCCTGGTCCGGGGTGAGCGGACGGTCGAGGACCGGCAGCCCGGCCCGGTGGTTCAGCACGTGCCTGACCAGCACCCGCTCCTTGCCGTGCGCCTTGAACCGCGGCCAGTACTCGCCCACCGGCGCGTCCAGGTCCAGCTCCCCGCGCTGGTGCAGCAGCAGCGGTACGGCGGCGGCGACGCCCTTGGTCGCCGAGCGCACGACCTGGGCGGTGCCCCGGCGCCACGGCTCGGTCCCGTCGACGTCCCTGGTGCCGCCCCACAGGTCGACGACCTTGCGCCCGTCCCGGTAGACGACGACCGCCGCGCCCCGGTCCCCGAGCGCCGCGAAGTTCCGTGCGAACGCGTCCCTGACCGGCCCGAAACCCTCGGCCACCGCGCCGTGCACATCCACGCCCGCGTCCACGTCCACGCCCGCGTCCACGCCCGTGTTCACGTCCACTTGCCACGTCCCTTCCGACCGCCTGCGACAGTCGGTGCAACCGTCACCGGCCGCCCGCGATTCCAAGGGGGAAGTGAGGGACTGATCTCACATGTGGTGTGCGGCCCGAAGGGCGTGACCCGGGAAATATGGGACATTGGAGTAGGTGGCGTACGGGGTGGGCGCACAGCTTTCGCAGACGTGGTGAGCGTAAGGGGCGATCCGATGTCCGTAGTCGAACAGTACGCACGAGCCCACATCCTGACGGACGCGGACCTCCCGGACGAGGACGGCGCCGGTGCCATACCCGTCGTGCTGCGCTACGACCCGGACCGCGACCCGCGGACCGTCCGCGTCGGGCTGCCCGCCCCGGGCCGCGGTCCCGGCTTCCGCGAGTGGGCCTTCTCCCGGGCCCTGCTGGAACAGGGCCTGCGCGCGCCCGCCGGAACCGGCGAGGTGCGGGTGTGGCCGTGCGGGCGGGTGCAGGTCGTCGTCGAGTTCCACACCCCGCAGGGCTGCTCGGTGGTCCAGTTCGAGATGAAGGCGCTCATCCGGTTCCTGCGCCGGACCTACACGGCGGTGGCACAGCCGGTGGCCCACTGAGCCACCGGCCGTGCCTGCGGGCGCCGCGCGTCAGCCGGCGCTCTTCAGCAGCGCCGCGACGATCGGTCCCGCGGACTCGCTGCCGTGGCCGCCCTGCTGGACGACGCCCGCCGCCGCCAGGTCGCCCCGGTATGCGGTGAACCAGCCGTTGGGCTGCTCCTGGCCGTCGACCTCCGCCGAGCCGGTCTTCGCCCCCGTGTCACCGCTCACGCCGGCCATCGCCTCCGCCGCGGTGCCGTACGCCGCCGTGTAGGACATCAGCTCGCGCAGCTGCGCCAGAGTGGACGCGGACATCGTGCGGGAGGCGGTGGCGAACTCGCGGCCGTCGACCGACCGGGCGACCAGGTAGGGCTGGTGGAAGCGGCCCGACTTCACGGTCGCCGACACGGACGCCATGTTCAGCGGGTTCATCCGCACCCCGCCCTGGCCGATGAGGGAGGCGGCCATCGGGGCCGCGCTCTGCACCGGCACCGAGCCGTCGAAGGTGGGCACGCCGACGGACCAGTTGTTCATCGACAGGCCGAACACCTCCTTCGCCTGCCTGGTCAGGTCGTCGTTCTCCAGCTTTGGGGCCTGGCTGATGAAGGCCGTGTTGCAGGAGCGGGCGAAGCTCGCCTTGAACGTGCCGTTCTTGATCTCGAACTCGTCGTCGTTCTGGAACTTCCAGCCGCCGTAGCCGAAGTACTTCGGGCAGGGGTGCTGCTTGTCCATCGACGCCAGGTTCTTCTCGATCAGCATCGAGGCGGTGATGACCTTCATCGTGGACCCGGGGGCCAGCGAGCCCTGGAAGGCGGTGTTGAAGCCGTGGCCGCCGTTGGCGACCGCGAGGATCTCACCGGTGGAGGCGCGCAGCAGGACCACCGACGCCCGTGCCTTGCCGGCCACCTGCTTCTCGGCGGCGGCCTGCAGGGCGGGGTCCAGGGTCGTCTTCACGGTGCCGGGTGTGCCCTCGCTCAGCTCCAGCAGCGTCTTGTCCGAGGCCTTGGCCGCCTTCGACTCCTTCCCCCGGACCGCGCGCAGTTCGATGCCGGGGGTGCCGCCGGCCTTCTTGCCGTACTTCTCGCGCAGGCCGTCCAGCACGGTGCCGAGCGACGGGTACTTCGCGGCGGTGATCTCCGCGCCGTCCCGGTCCAGCGCCTTGACCGGCGGGGTCCCGGCCTCCCCGGTGACCAGCGTGTCGCCGTCCTTCAGCTCCGGATGGACGACGGAGGCGTGCCAGTCGACGCGCGGCTCGCCGTCTCCGGCCCGGCGGACGACGGTCAGCGCGCTGTCGTACGCCAGCGGCTCGGCCGTCTGCCCGTGGGCGACGGTGGCCTTCACGGAGAACGGGACCTTCTGCCCGGCCGGGGTGCCCGGGGTGAGCGTGACGTCCTTGGCGCGGGCGTCCTTGGTGTAGCCGGTGAGCAGCGCCTTCGCGGCCTCGGCGTCGTCGGTCGCGGCGGCCGCCCCGGCGACGTCGCCCTGCTGCCAAGCGGTGAGGAACCGCTGGGCCGTCGAGGTGACCTCGGCCGCCGTGAGGGGGCCCGACTTCACCTTCTTCCCGGCCGCCGCGGACGTCGTCCGCGCGGTGTCCTCGGCACCGGCGCCGCCGTACACCGCGTAGGCGCCGAATCCGGCGCCGGCCACGACCACGGCGGCCACACTGCCGATCACGGCGGGTTTCGTCTTCCGCCGCTCGCCGGCGGCCCTTCTGCTGCCCACTGCGTCCTGTTCCTCCGCGCGCTGCCCGTTGTCGACGGGGCCGGCGGTGCCCTCGTTGCTTCACGCTTTCCAACGACGGCGACCACCCTAGGGTCTTCCGACCGGCCCGGCCGACCGGATTCAGCCTCCCGCGCGCAACACGTCCGCCACGATCGGGCCGGCCGCGTCGCCGCCGTGGCCGCCCTCCTCGGTCATGGCCGCCGCCGCGATGTCGCCCCGGAAGCCGGTGAACCAGCTGTTGGACGTGGTCTGCCCGTCGACCTCGGCCGATCCGGTCTTGGCGCCGATGTCGCCGCCGCCGAGCCCGGACATGGCCTCGGCGCCGGTGCCCTGGGTCGCGGTGAGCCGCATCATCTGCTTGAGCTGGGCGGCGGTGCTCTGCGGCAGGCCCTTGGCGGTGGCGAGCTTCCGGCCGTCCAGGTCGGGCGAGACCAGGTAGGGCTGGCGGAACTCGCCGGTGATGGCGGTCGCCGTCACGGACGCCATGTTCAGCGGGTTCATCTGGACCTGGCCCTGGCCGATGGCGTTCGCCGCGCGGTCCGGGCCGCTCACGGCGGGGACCTCGCCGTCGAAGGAGACGATGCCGGTCTGCCAGTCGTCGCGCCCCAGCCCGAAGCGCTCCTCGGCCTCCGTCGTCAGCGAGGCGTCGGTGAGCGGCTTCTCGTCGATGAGCTTGATGAAGCCCGTGTTGCAGGACCGCATGAAGGTGTTGGCGAGGGTGGCGCCCTCGTTGGGCTCCATACCGGTGAGGTTCTTGAAGGTCTGGCCCTGCCAGATCGCCGTGTCCGGGCAGGGTGCCGGGTCGTTCATCGAGGTCACGCCGTTGTCGATGAGCATCGCCGCGGTGATGATCTTCATGGTGGAGCCGGGGGCGACCTTCCCCTGGAAGGCCGCGTTGAAGCCGTCCGCGCGGTTGTTCGCCACGGCCAGCACCTCGCCGGTGCTCGGCTCGACGGCCACCACGGACGACTCGCCGTAGCGCTTCACCGCCTTCTCGGCCGCCGCCTGCACGCTCGCGCTGAGCGTCGTCTCCAGCTTGCCGGGCTTTCCCTCGGTCAGGGTCAGCAGCGGGGTGTCCGGCCCGCCGCCGTTCCCGTGCCGGACCACCAGCTCCACGCCGGGGGTGCCGCCCGCCTTGTCGCCGTACTTCTCCCGGAGCGTGGCGAGGACCGGGCCGAGGGAGGGGTACTTCTCCTTGGTCAGCACGGCGCCGTCGCGGCCGACCGCCTGGATCTGCGGGGTCGTCGACTCCCCGGTGACCAGGGTGTCGCTGTCCTTCAGGTCCGGGTGGACGACGGACGGCCGCCAGTCGACCAGCGCGCGTCCGCTGGTCTCGCCGCGTACCACCGTCAGCTCGCTCTTGTACGTCAGCGGCTTGGACACGCCCTCGTACGACACCTTCGCCGTCACGGTGAACGGCACGGCGGTGCCGGTCGCCGTGCCGGGCGTGATCTCGACGTCCGTGATGTGCGCTTCCTCGCCGTAGGACGTCAGCATCGTCCCGGCGACCGCGGAGTTGTTCGTGTGGGACGCCGCCTCCGTCGCGTCGCCCTTCTCCCAGGCCGTGAAGAACTTCTCCGCCGTCTCCTCGACCTCGTCGCCGCTCGGCGGCCCGCTCTTGGCCGACGTTCCGGAGCCGCCGTCCAGTGCCGACACCACGTTGTAGGTGCCGTACCCGGCCCCGCCCACCATCACGGCGAACACGCCGCCTATGACGGCGGCCTTCACCCCCTTGCGCATCGCGCCTTTCCCTCCCGTGGGTGCCTTTTGTGACGTTTTCTGAACGCGTTCAGAAAACGTGGTCGCCTCCGAAACTGTATGCGGGGCACGGGGCGGGAGGTGCGGGGGTGACGCAATCGTTAGCGTGGCGAACGGCGTACGGCGAACGGCGTACGGCAACGGCGCACGGCAGGGGCGGGGCCCCCGAGCCGTACCGGCGTCCGTGCCGGCCTCCGTCCCGCCGGGTCGCCCACCTCCCCGGCCGGGCGAACCTCACGGCATGCGCTGCCCGAATGCGCGTGCTATGTCTGGGTTGTAAGACTGCACGGCACAAGGGTGCGGAGGACGAAATGGCAGACGCGGCTTTCGCCAAGCTCTTGTTCCTGGAAGCGCAAAGAGTCCAGGACCCGGACGGTGCGGACGAGATCGTCATCAGCAGAGGTGACGGCGGTGTATTCGAGAAAATAAGGCTGCGCAAAGGGGATGTGTTCGAGTTCGACGAGCGGTTCGTTCCGTTCGTCAACCAGGCGCCGATCGACATTCTTCTGCACGAAGTGAACGAGGCGACCGGCCAGGCCGCCTTCGTCGGAGGGGCGAAGATCATCCCCTCCGAGGTGGGCCTCGGAGAACGGAAGCAGGCGATCGGCGCACTGTCCCTGTCTCTGTACGAGCTGACGTACAAGGTCCTGTGACAGCCGGCCACCCCTTGGCGGGTCGTGTCGGCCCGGCAGGGGATGCCGGTTGCGGTAGCGGTGGGGCTACCGGGTACCGGGTCCGACGCCGACCGCGCAGCGCCGTTCGCCGCGCTGTCGGGGGCATCTGACCGGCTAGACCCACGTATCGAGCCACATCCGTGACCGCCAGTCCTCCATCGGGATCGCCGTCCCCGTGTACAGCGGCCAGAAGTAGATGAAGTTCCAGGCGATCAGCAGCACCAGCACGCCCGCGCCCGTCGCCCCCGCGACCCGCCGGGCGTCGCCGCAGCCCGGCCGGCCCACGATCGCCCCCAGCAGCATCGCCACCGCCAGGCACAGGAACGGCAGGAAGACGACGGCGTAGAAGAGGAAGATCGTGCGCTCCTGGTAGAAGAACCAGGGCAGATAGCCGGCCACGATGCCGCAGGCGACGGCGCCCGCGCGCCAGTCGCGGCGGAAGGCCCAGCGCCACAGCACGTACAGCAGGGCGAAGACGCCCACCCACCACAGCGCTGGCGTGCCGAGCGCCAGCACCTCGCGGGCGCACTTCCCGCCCGCGTCGGCCGGGCAGCCGTCCGAACCGGCCGCCGGCGACTCGTAGAAGTAGGAGACCGGACGGCCCAGGACGATCCAGCTCCACGGGTTCGACTGGTAGGTGTGCGGCGAGGTGAGGTGGGTGTGGAACTCGAGGACCTGCGACTCGTAGTGCCACAGGCTGCGCCACCAGTCAGGGAAGAGCCAGGACCAGGCGCTGTCCTTGCCGTCGTTCGCCGCCCAGTCGCGGTAGTAGCCGCCGGTTCCGTCGGCGGGGGAGAGGATCCAGCCCAGCCAGGACAGGACGTACGTGACGAGCGCGACCGGCACCGTCGACAGGAACGCCCAGCCCAGGTCGTACCGCAGCACCGCCAGCCGCGGCCGGTGGGCGCCCGCGACCCGGCGGGTGCCGACGTCCCACAGCACGGCCATCACGCAGAAGGCCGCCATGATGTACAGGCCGTTCCACTTGGTGGCCGCGGCCAGGCCCAGCATCAGCCCCGCCGCCAGCCGCCACGGACGCCACCCGAACCGGAACGTCTCGGCGAGGTGCGCGTCCGGCCGGACCCGGCCGTCGGCGTCCACCGGCAGCGCGGCGGCGAGTCTGCGGCGGGCCCAGTCGCGGTCGGCGACCAGGCAGCCGAAGGCCGCCAGCACGAAGAACATCAGCACGCTGTCCAGCAGCGCGGTGCGGCTCATCACGAAGTGCAGCCCGTCCACCGCCATCAGCGCGCCCGCCAGGCACCCCAGGAACGTGGAGCGGAACAGCCGGCGCCCGATCCGGCACAGCAGCAGCACCGACAGCGTGCCGAGCAGCGCCGTCATGAACCGCCAGCCGAACGGGTCGAACCCGAACAGCAGCTCGCCCAGCCCGATGACGTACTTGCCGACCGGCGGATGCACGACGTACGCCGCGTCCGTCGGGATCGGCACGTCGCCGCCGGAGTTCAGGATCAGGTCGTTGGCGTTCTTGTCCCAGTTGACCTCGAAACCGCGGTGGATCAGCGCCCAGGCGTCCTTGGCGTAGTACGTCTCGTCGAATATCACCGCCTTCGGGCTGCCCAGGTTCCAGAACCGCAGCACACCCGCCAGCAGTGCCACCAGCAGCGGTCCGCCCCAGGCCGACCAGCGCACGATCCGGTCGGCGAGCGGCTTCGACAGGCCGAGGAAGACCCACATGCGCGGACCGGGCCGGGTGTACGGCGGCACCAGCCGGTCGCGGACGTCGTCGGCCGCGGACGGTGCCGTGTAGCCGAAGCGGCGCAGCCGCTGCTGCCAGGCGGGCCGCCGGTCGGGCGGGGCCTGGTCCTGCCGGGTGTCCGTGGAGGACGCGGTACTGGTCACCGCGCCATCGTAGGGAACCGTGCTGTGCACGTCCCGCGCATGCCCCGGACCGGTCGGACGCGTCCCCGTTCGTCCGCCACCGGGAGGGAGTCCGTCCGCCGCCGGAAGGGCGTCCCTCCTCGCCTTGGAGGATGCCCGTCCGCTCCTGGGAGGATGGGGGTGTGACTGGAACCCTTGTACTGGCTGGCACCCCCATCGGCGACGTCCGGGACGCCCCGCCGCGGCTCGCCGAGGAACTGGCCGGCGCCGACGTCGTCGCGGCCGAGGACACCCGGCGGCTGCGCCGGCTCACCCAGGCGCTCGGCGTCACCCCCAAGGGGCGTGTCGTGTCGTACTTCGAGGGCAACGAGTCCGCCCGCACGCCCGAGCTCGTCGAGGAGCTGGCGGGCGGCGCGCGGGTGCTGCTGGTGACCGACGCCGGGATGCCGTCGGTGTCCGACCCCGGCTACCGGCTGGTCGCCGCGGCCGTCGAGCGAGACGTCCGGGTCACCGCCGTGCCCGGCCCGTCCGCCGTGCTCACCGCGCTCGCCCTGTCCGGGCTGCCGGTCGACCGGTTCTGCTTCGAGGGCTTCCTGCCGCGCAAGGCCGGCGAGCGGCTCTCCCGGCTGCGCGAGGTCGCCGGCGAGCGCCGGACCCTCGTCTACTTCGAGGCCCCGCACCGCCTCGACGACACCCTCGCCGCCATGGCCGAGGTCTTCGGCAGCGACCGGCGGGCCGCCGTCTGCCGGGAACTGACCAAGACGTACGAGGAGGTCAGGCGCGGCCCCCTCGGGGAACTCGCCGAGTGGGCCGCCGAGGGCGTACGCGGCGAGATCACCGTCGTCGTCGAGGGTGCGCCGGACACCGGGCCCGAGGAGGTCGGCGCCGAGGAACTGGTGCGCAGGGTGCGGGTGCGCGAGGAGGCCGGGGAGCGGCGCAAGGAGGCGATCGCCGCAGTGGCCGCGCAGGTGGGCGTGCCCAAGCGGGAGGTGTTCGACGCGGTGGTGGCGGCGAAGAACGCGGGGGGCTGACCGGGGCTCGTCGGAACTCGTCGGGACCTGACCGGGGCTTGGCCGGGACCTGGACGGAGCCTGGTCAGGACCTGGACGGAGCCTGACAGGGGCCGGGTCAGGGACCGGGGCAGGGGCCCGATCCGGCCACGCTTGACTCGTTCCTGACCTCACCGCCCTTTGCGTCAAGGGCACCCCAAATCGGCTCAAACACTCGGCAGATCTGGTGCGTTCCCGCTGGTGGAGGAGTCCACTGGAGGAAGGAGCAGAAGGAACGGCCAGCGAACCGAAGGAGCCGGGATGAGCATGAGTGAGAGCGCGGCACGGACCGGACTGCGCGCCGGCGCCACCGCCGTCGTCCACGAGTCGTACTCTTTCGCCTGCATGCGCTGCGGCAACGGCTGGGAGCAGGCCTTCGAGATCGAGCACCACAAGGACGGCGCCGGTCAGGAGTTCGTGCTCTACGTCGTGGACGGCCGTGTCGTGCCCTCCCCGCTGACCCGGCCGACCTGCGCCGGCTGCGACAACCACGTCGTGCGGATCATGCGGCCGGGGCGGGTCGCCTCGGCGCGCGGCACCGGGGCCGGACAGCAGCACCGGGTGCCGCCGGCCGGGCCGCTGGAGGTACCGGTGGTTCCGGGGGCCACGGGACCCACGGGGCCCTCGGGGCCCTCGGCGGAGCGTCGGCACCGGCCGCACTGGCACCTCGGCGACGTCCTGCACGCCCTCCACCTCCACCACCGCCGGGCGAGCTGACCCCCGCCGGGGCGCGCGGGGCCTTTCGTAGGATCGGGGTATGCCTTCGAACGCCGCCTCGGGCCGGTCCGACAAGAACGACGCGCCTCCGCTCCCCGAACCCCTCCGGGTGCCGGTCGCCGACTCCCACACCCACCTCGACATGCAGTCGGGCACGGTGGAGGAAGGCCTCGCCAAGGCCGCGTCGGCCGGTGTCACCACGGTCGTCCAGGTCGGCTGCGACCTCGCGGGCTCCCGCTGGGCGGCCGAGACGGCGGCGGCGCACGACGCCGTCCACGCCACCGTCGCCCTGCACCCCAACGAGGCGCCCCGCATCGTGCACGGCGACCCTGGGGGCACCTCCCAGCCCCCTGGGGCTGGGGGAGGGCGGTCGAGGCAAGGGGCGCGCGGGGCCGGAGGGGACGCGGCGCTCGACGAGGCGCTGGCCGAGATCGACCGGCTGGCCGCGCTGCCCCAGGTCAAGGGCGTCGGCGAGACGGGCCTCGACTACTTCCGCACCGGCCCGGAGGGCAAGGAGGCCCAGGAGAGGTCCTTCCGCGCCCACATCGAGATCGCCAAGCGGCACGGCAAGGCCCTGGTCATCCACGACCGCGACGCCCACGCCGACGTCCTGCGCGTCCTCAAGGAGGAGGGCGCCCCCGAGCGCACCGTCTTCCACTGTTACTCCGGCGACGCGGAGATGGCCGAGATCTGCGCCCGCGCCGGGTACTACATGTCCTTCGCCGGCAACGTCACCTTCAAGAACGCCCAGAACCTGCGCGACGCCCTCGCCGTGGCCCCGCTGGAGCTGGTCCTCGTGGAGACCGACGCGCCGTTCCTGACACCGGTGCCCTACCGGGGGCGGCCCAACGCGCCCTACCTGATCCCGGTCACGGTGCGCGCCATGGCCGGCGTGCGGGGCGTCGACGAGGACACGCTGGCGACCGCCCTGGCGGCGAACACCGCCCGCGCCTTCGGTTACTGAGCGGCGACTCGCCACGCAGCGTAGTCGCTCCGCTTTGGATAGTGACGACCGCTCCGCTAGGTTCTGGGGGCCCGAGCCGGACCCTGGAGCGTGTCGGTGTGAGCAGAACGCAGTTCTCGGCCTTCGAGACCCACCAGATCGGCGCGTCGCACGCACCGTACGACGTGCACAGCGCGCCGACCCCGGCGTACGGCGACGGCGGCTACCGGCCCGCCCGCGAGGTGACCGGGCCCCCGCGGCCCCGGCAGGGCGCCGCGCGGGCCCCGGCTCCCGCGCCGACCCCCGCCCCGGCTCCCGCACCCGGCGAGGGGCGGGCCGCGCGCCGACGCCGGGAGCGGTACGCCGGGCGCGGGGACGGCTCCCTGCGCCGACTGCTGCCGCGCGCGCTGGTCCTGGCGTTCCTCGCGGGCGGCACCACCGCCTTCGTCGCCAAGGACAAGGCCGTCGAGCTGACCGTCGACGGCACACCCCGCACGCTGCACACCTTCGCCGACGACGTGACCGAGCTGCTCGCGGAGGAGGGCGTCGAGGTGGGCACCCACGACGTGATCGTGCCCGCGCCTGCCACCCCGCTGACCAGCGGCGAGGAGGTCGCCGTGCACTACGGGCGGCCCGTCCTGCTCACCCTCGACGGGCGCCGGCGCCAGGTGTGGACGACCGCGGAGACGGTGGAGGGGGCGCTGAGGCGGCTCGGCGTGCGCACGGAGGGCGCGTACCTGTCCACCGAGGGCTCCCGGCGCATCGGACGGGAGGGCCTCACCCTGAACGTGCGGACCGAGCGGGTGGTGACCGTCATGGCGGACGGCCGGGCCCGCACCATCCGCACCAACGCGGCGACCGTGCGCGAGGCCGTCGAGGAGGCCGGGGTCACCCTGCGCGGCCAGGACACCACGTCCGTCCCGGCGACCGGCTTCCCCCGCGACGGGCAGACCGTCACGGTGCTGCGGATCACCGGCTCCGAGGAGGTCCGCGAGGACCCGATCCCGTTCGCCGTGCGCAGGGTCGAGGACTCCTCCCTCTACCGGGGCACCGAGGTCGTCCAGCAGGCGGGCCTGCCCGGGCTGCGGCGGACCACGTACGCGCTGCGCACCGTCAACGGCGTCCGGGGCAAGCCGCGCCGGCTGCGCACCGAGGTGGTGCGTGAACCGAGGACGCAGATCGTGCTGGTCGGCACGCGCGCCCGGCCGAAGTCCGTGCGGGGCGCCGACCACCTGAACTGGGAGGACCTGGCCGCGTGCGAGTCGGGCGGGCGCCCGGACGCCGTCGACCCCTCGGGGACGTACGGGGGCCTCTACCAGTTCGACACCCACACCTGGCACAGCCTCGGCGGCGAGGGGCGGCCGGAGGACGCGCCGGCCGAGGAGCAGACGTACCGCGCGAAGAAGCTGTACGTACGCGGGGGCGCCGACTCCTGGCCGCACTGCGGGGCACGGCTGCGGGAGTGACCGGCGGTGCCCCCACGGCGGCACCCCACCCCCCACGGCGGCACCGCGCCCCCCACGGCGGCACCGCGCCCCCCACGGCGGCACCGCGCCCCCCACGGCGACACCGCGCCCCCCCCCGCGGCGACACCGCGCCCCTCCGCGGCGGCACCGCGGCACTCCCCCCGGCGGCGACGCCCCGGCACCCCCCCGCGGCGTCACCCCGGCCCCCGCCGTGACGCCCCGGCACCCCCCGCCGGCCCCGACGCCTCCGCGCTCCTCGGCGCCTCCGCGCCCCCGGCTACCCTTGCGGGGTGAGCAGCCCCACCCCCGACGCCCTCCTGGGTCCCGCCGACGTCCGCGAACTCGCGGCAGCCCTCGGCGTACGCCCCACCAAGCAGCGCGGCCAGAACTTCGTCATCGACGCGAACACGGTCCGCCGTATCGTCCGCACCGCCGACGTACGCCCCGACGACGTGGTGGTCGAGGTGGGACCGGGTCTCGGCTCGCTCACCCTGGCCCTGCTGGAGGCCGCCGACCGGGTCACCGCCGTCGAGATCGACGACGTACTCGCCGGCGCCCTCCCCGCCACCGTCGCCGCCCGGATGCCGGAGCGCGCCGGCCGTTTCGCGCTGGTCCACTCCGACGCGATGCACGTGACCGAGCTGCCGGGCCCCGCCCCGACCGCGCTGGTCGCCAACCTGCCGTACAACGTGGCCGTGCCCGTCCTCCTGCACATGCTCGACACCTTCCCGACCATCGAGCGCACCCTCGTGATGGTGCAGGCCGAGGTCGCCGACCGGCTCGCCGCCGGACCCGGCAACAAGGTGTACGGCGTGCCGTCCGTGAAGGCCAACTGGTACGCCGAGGTCAAGCGGGCCGGTTCCATCGGCCGCAACGTCTTCTGGCCCGCGCCCAACGTCGACAGCGGCCTCGTGTCACTCGTCCGGCGGGCCGAGCCGCTGAAGACCACCGCGTCCAGGCGCGAGGTCTTCGCCGTCGTCGACGCCGCGTTCGCCCAGCGCCGCAAGACCCTGCGGGCCGCACTCGCCGGGTGGGCCGGCTCGGCCGCCGCCGCCGAGGCCGCCCTCGTCGCCGCGGGCGTGTCGCCCCAGGCGCGCGGAGAGGCGCTGACCGTGGAAGAGTTCGCGCGTATCGCCGAGCGTCGTACCGCCGAACCCGAGGAGTGACGAGCAAGTGAGCGTGACGGTCCGCGTCCCCGCCAAGGTCAACGTCCAGCTCGCGGTCGGCGCCGCCCGCCCCGACGGCTTCCACGACCTGGCCAACGTCTTCCTCGCCGTCTCCCTCTACGACGAGATCACCGCGACCCCGGCCGACGGCGGACTCCGCGTCACCTGCGAGGGCCCGGACGCCGACCAGGTCCCCCTCGACCGGACCAACCTCGCCGCCCGCGCCGCACTCGCCCTCGCCGAGCGCTACGGCCGCGAGCCCGACGTCCACCTGCACATCGCCAAGGACATCCCCGTCGCCGGCGGCATGGCGGGCGGCAGCGCGGACTGCGCGGGCGCGCTGGTCGCCTGCGACGCCCTGTGGGGCACGGGCGCCTCGCGCGCCGAGCTGCTCGAGATCTGCGCCGAGCTGGGCAGCGACGTGCCGTTCAGCCTGGTCGGCGGGGCCGCGCTCGGCACCGGGCGGGGCGAGAAGCTGACGGAGCTGGAGGTCGGCGGCGACTTCCACTGGGTGTTCGCGCTGGCCACGCGCGGACTGTCCACCCCGGCCGTCTTCCGCGAGTTCGACCGGCTGGGGGAGGGACTCGACATTCCCGAGCCGGTCGCCGCGCAGCCCGTCCTCGACGCCCTCGCCAAGGGCGACCCCGCCGCGCTCGCCGTCGCCGTCACCAACGACCTCCAGCCCGCCGCGCTCTCCCTCTTCCCCGAACTGTCCGACGCCCTCGCGGCGGGCCGGGCGGCGGGCGCGCTGGCGGCGCTGGTGTCGGGGTCGGGGCCGACGACGGCGTTCCTCGCCGCCGACGCCAAGTCGGCGTCCGACATCGCCGGGGTGCTGCGGGCGTCGGGGACGTGCCGCGACGTGCGCACGGCGGTGGGAGCCGTGGCGGGGGCGACGGTGGTCTGAGGGGCTGGGGTCAGGGCTGGCTGATTCCGCCCAGATCGATGTCGATGGCATACGGCTTGTCGACCTTGATCCGGTCGCGATGCAAGCCCATGTGCGCGTACGCCTTGGTCCTCAAGTCGAGTTCGTGGACGTGGACGACCGGGCTGCCGTCCGTGCCGCCCTTCTCCACGCGCCAGAAGTGGGGGATACCGGCTGCCGCGTACTTCAGAGGCTTCGTCGTGCGGTCGCGGGACTCGGACTCCGGGGACACGACCTCGACGGCGAGGAGGACGTCCGTGGCCCGAAAACTGGTCTGGTCCAGCCCGGTGACCGCGTCGGCTCGCACCACGCTGACATCGGGCTCGGGGCCATTGCGGTCGTCGAGGAGAACGGTCATCTCCTGCTCGACGCTGAATCCCGGGGGCAGCGAGCTTCGAAGCCCGTTGAACAGCATGTTGATCACTGGATAGTGGAAACGGCGCTGCGGACTCACGAAAACGAGGCTCCCGTCGATCAACTCGGTGTGTCGCGGGAGATCGGGCAGCGTGAACAGATCGTCCACGGTGTAGCCGTCCGTCGGCGGCATCGGCCAGCGAAGGTGGCGGTGCTCAACGGACTCGGCGGTCATGGTTCCTCCCATGGACGGGATCCTGCTGCCTGCCCTCCAAGGTAACCGGGGACACGACACACGTCACCACAAAGAGTGACGACCCCCGTCCGCGCCGCCCCACCCCCCGAAGGGCCTACGCTTGAAAGCTGATCGATCCCCCAGTCAGGAGAGAAATGGCCGTCAATCTGGTCAATGTCGAGAACGTCAGCAAGGTGTACGGCACCCGGGCGCTTCTCGACGGCGTGTCCCTCGGCGTCTCCGAGGGGGACCGCGTCGGTGTCGTCGGCCGTAACGGTGACGGCAAGACGACCATGATCCGGATGCTGGCCAAGCTGGAGGAGCCCGACACCGGTCGCGTCACCCACTCCGGCGGGCTGCGCCTCGGCGTCCTCACCCAGCACGACTCCCTCGACCCCGCCGCCACCGTCCGTCACGAGGTCATCGGCGACCTCGCCGACCACGAGTGGGCGGGCAACGCCAAGATCAGGGACGTACTGACGGGGCTGTTCGGCGGGCTCGACATGCCGGGCTTCCCGCAGGGCCTGGACACCGTCATCGGGCCGCTCTCCGGTGGTGAGCGGCGCCGGATCGCGCTCGCCAAGCTGCTCATCGACGAGCAGGACCTGATCGTCCTCGACGAGCCCACCAACCACCTCGACGTCGAGGGCATCGCCTGGCTCGCCCAGCACCTGCGCGAGCGGCGCTCCGCCCTCGTGTGCGTGACCCACGACCGGTGGTTCCTCGACCAGGTCTGCACCCGCATGTGGGACGTGCAGCGCGGCGACGTCTTCGAGTACGAGGGCGGCTACTCCGACTACGTCTTCGCCCGTGCGGAGCGCGAGCGCATCGCCGCCACCGAGGAGACCAAGCGGCAGAACCTCGTCCGCAAGGAACTGGCCTGGCTGCGGCGCGGCGCCCCCGCCCGCACCTCCAAGCCGCGCTTCCGCGTCGAGGCCGCCAACGAGCTGATCGCGGACGTGCCGCCGCCCCGGGACAGCAGCGAGCTGATGAAGTTCGCGTCGTCCCGGCTCGGCAAGACCGTGTTCGACCTGGAGGACGTGACCGTCCAGGCCGGTCCCAAGGTGCTGCTCAAGCACGTCACCTGGCAGCTCGGCCCCGGCGACCGCATCGGCCTCGTCGGCGTCAACGGCGCCGGCAAGACCTCCCTGCTGCGGGACCTCGCGAACGCCGCGTTCAGCGACGGCGAACAGCAGCCCGCGGGCGGGCACGTCAAGGTCGGCAGGACCGTCAAGCTGGCCTACCTGTCCCAGGAGGTCGCCGAGCTCGACCCCACCTGGCGGGTGCTGGAGGCCGTGCAGCGCGTCCGTGAGCGCGTCGACCTCGGCAAGGGCCGCGAGATGACCGCCGGGCAGCTGTGCGAGACGTTCGGCTTCGGCAAGGAGAAGCAGTGGACGCCGGTCGGTGACCTGTCCGGCGGTGAGCGGCGGCGGCTCCAGTTGCTCCGCCTCCTCATGGACGAGCCCAACGTCCTCTTCCTCGACGAGCCCACCAACGACCTCGACATCGAGACCCTGACCCAGCTGGAGGACGTGCTCGACGGCTGGCCCGGGTCGATGATCGTCATCTCCCACGACCGGTTCTTCGTCGAGCGCACCACCGACCGGGTCTTCGCCCTCCTCGGCGACGGCGCCCTGCGGATGCTGCCGCGCGGCATCGACGAGTACCTGGAGCGGCGGAAGCGGATGGAGGAGGCCGCCGCGGCCAACGCCCCGGCCCCGGCGGCGAAGCCGGCCGCGGAGGTGCCCGAGAAGAGCGCCGCCGACGTGCGTGCCGCCAAGAAGGAACTACAGAAGATCGAACGGCAGCTGGACAAGGTCTCCGAGAAGGAGGCCAAGCTGCACGCGCGGATCGCCGAGAACGCCACCGACTTCGCGAAGGTGGCCGAACTGGACACCGAGCTGCGCGAACTGGCCGGTCAGCGCGAGGAGCTGGAGATGCGTTGGCTGGAACTGGCGGAGGACGCCTGACCCTTCGCAGGCGGGGCGCGCGACGCGTGAAGGGGGCGTGCTGTGCTTTCCGGGGGGATCCCCCCGGGCCCGCCAACGCGTAACAGAGGCATCACGGGCCGGTCCTCCCTTGGGTACAGGGGAGGGCGCGGCCCGGTGTGCCGTCCGGACCGGGTGATAGAAAGGCCGTCCGAGAACTGTCTGAGTGATTGCCGTTCGACGACTCCGGGGGCCGGCGCGTACCTCGGATCGTGGCTAGAAATCAGTAGCTATAAGGGGGAACGCGCTGATGAGCCAGCCGCCCAACCAGCCGCCGCAGCCGGGTGGCTTCGGAGCACCGCAGGATCCACCGCCGGGAGGCTTCGGGGCACCGGCCCCGCCGCCCCCGCAGGGCCCGCCGTCCGGTCCGCCGCCGCAGCCGGGGTACGGCTACCCGCAGCAGGCGCCGCCGCAGCCGGGGTACGGCTACCCGCAGCAGCCGCAGCCGGGACAGCCCGGTCAGCCGGGGCCGTACGCGCAGCCCGGCCCGTACGGCTCAGGGCCGTACGCCCAGCCGCAGCAGCCGGGCCCGTACGGCGGGCAGCCCGGTTACGGCTATCCGCAGCCGCAGTTCCCGGGCGCCCCCGGCACCCCGCCGCCCGGCGGCTCCGGGTCCCGCAACCCCTTCAAGGGCAAGCCCGCCCTCGCCGTGGGCGCCGCCGTCGCGGCCCTGCTCGTCATCGGCGGCGGCGTGTGGGCGGTCACCGCGAACAGCGGCGGCGACAAGGACAAGAAGCCCGTCGCCGGCAAGAGCGACGACCCCAAGCCCTCCGGCTCCGGCGACGCCCCGGTCGACCCCGGTGACGGCCGGGGCGACGGCGGCGAGGACCCCGAGGACCTCAACGAGGGCCGCCAGGCCGGCGAGTCCAAGGTGCTCTGGTACAAGGAGGCGCCCGACGCCCCCGGTTCCGGCGCCGACGCCCCCGGCATGTGGATCACCGACAAGACCGTGGTGAAGGCGGCGTACAAGCAGCTCGTCGCGTACAACGTCGGTGACGGCAAGCCCTCCTGGGAGCCGATCACCTTCCCGGAGAAGATCTGCGCCGTCACCCCGGAGAAGACGGCCGCCGACAAGATCGTCGTCGTCCACATGAGCGGCTCCAGCGACCGCGCCAAGTGCAACCAGATGCAGGAGATCGACCTCGCCACCGGAGCGAAGGGCTGGAAGGGGGAGGTCGAGGACGGCGAACTCTTCGACACCACCCTCTCCGTCGAGCTGAACGTCAGCGGCAACATCCTGATGGTCGGCCGCTCCCAGTCCGGCTCCGCCTACGACGTCACCAGCGGCAAGAAGCTCTACGACAAGAAGCGGTACGGCGACGCCTGCTTCCCCGCCGGCTTCGCGACCGGACCGAAGACGATCGTCCAGGTCGCCTCCTGCGGCGCCGGCGGCAACAACGAGCACGACGAGGTACAGGGCCTCGACCCGAAGACCGGCAAGGTCCTGTGGACCTACAAGTACGGGAAGGGCTGGCGGGTCGAGCGCACCTACTCCGTCGACCCGCTCGTCGTCTACGCCACCAACGAGGACAAGAAGGTCTGGAACATCTCCACCTTCACCGCCAAGGGCACGGTCCTCCAACAGGTCGGCGTCGACGAGGACTTCGCCCCCGAGTGCGGCTGGGCCATCCTCGACCGCGACCTCCAGGGCTGTGCGGGCGTCGTCGTCGCCGCGGGCACGCTCTACCTGCCGACCGAGGCGACCGGAGGCGCCAACGAGATCGTCGCGATCGACCTCGCCTCCGGCAAGGAGAAGTGGCGCGCGAAGTCCCCCGCGGACGAGACGATGATTCCGATGAAGACCGAGGGCGACCAGCTCATCGCCTACGTGCAGCCCTCCTACGACGCGGGCGGCCAGATCGTGTCGATCGCGACCGGCGGCAGCAGCCACACGCCGGCCAAGCTGATGCAGAACCCGCAGGGCGTGGCGGACATCGAGGGCGACTTCTACTCCAAGGACATCGACTGGGTCGACGGGCGGTTCTACATCTCCACCACCCGCCTGACCGGAAACGACGAATCGAAGGAGAAGTTGATGCTCGCCTTCGGCAAGTGACCTTCTTCGCCCGCTCCTTCAGCTTCGCCGGCTCCGCCCGTCCGGTGCGCTCCGTCCGCTCCGTCCGCTCCGGCGGGTCCGCCCGGCCGTCCCCGCCGTCCCCGTTCCCCGAGGTACTCACGTCATGACCCAGCCGCCGCCCCCGCCGTCCCACCAGCCCCCGCAGGGGGGAGGGTTCGGCCCGCCGCAGAACGAACCGCCGCAGCCGCCGGCCCCGCCCGCGGGCGGGGCGCCGAACCCCGGCGGGCCCCCCGCGCCGGGCTACGGCTACCCGCAGACGCCGCCGCAGGCGCCCGCGGTGCCACCGACCCCGCCGACGGGGTCGCCGCAGCCGGGGTACGGATATCCGCAGGCCCCGCCGCAGCCCCAGCCCGGGTACGGCTATCCCGGCCAGCAGCCCGGCCCGTACGGGCAGCCGCAGCCGCAGCAGCCCGGGCCCTACGGGCAGCCGACGCCGTCCTACGGGCAGCCGACGCCGCCGTACGGCCAGCCGGGGCAGCCCGGTCACCCGGGGCAGCCCGGCTACGGCTACCCGCAGGCGACCGTGCCGATGCAGGCTCAGGCCGGCGCGCCGGGCGGCGGCCGGAAGATCAACGCGCAGATGGCGATCATCGTGTCGGCCGTCGTCGCGATCGCGCTGATCATCGGCGGCGGTGTCTGGTACGCGGGCTCCGCCGGCAAGGACGACGACAAGAACGACACCGCGAGCTCCAGCGGCGGCAACGGCGGCAAGGGCGGCACGGACGAGAAGGGCGGCGAGGGCGGCACGTCCTCCGAGGGGGAGGAGAAGGTGCCCGCCGACCCCGCCTCCAAGGTGCTCTTCCAGGTCCCCGCGCCCGCGGTGAGCAAGGAGGACGACAGCGTCGACGTCTCCGGCTCGTGGCTCACCGACAAGGTGTACGCCAAGAGCGGCATCGCCGAGATCGTCGGCTACGACCCCGACAAGGGCAGCAAGAAGTGGACGATCAAGCTCGGCGGCCCCGTCTGCACGGCCAGCCGGCACGTCACCGACGACAACAAGACGGTCATCGTCCACCAGCCCGCCATGCCGACCAAGGCGGAGCCCTCGCACGGCTGCTCCCAGGTCGCGCTGATCGACCTGGACGCGGGGCGGACGCTGTGGACGAAGACCGCCGGTGACCGGCCGATCTCCTTCAACAACGTCACCATCAGCGGAGGCACCGTCGCCGCCGGCAGCAATGACGGCGGCGTCGCCTGGGACATCGCCAAGGGCAACGTCCTGTGGTCCCCGAAGACGGCCGACACCTGCCAGGACGCGGGCTACGGCGGCGGCGAGAAGCTGGTCGCGGTGCGCAGGTGCGGCACGTACGACGCCCAGGAGCTGAAGATCCAGACCATCGCCCCGAAGAGCGGGAAGGTGATCTCCGAGTACCCGATGGCCAAGGGCATCGAGTACGCGAGCATCGTGTCGACGAACCCGCTGGTCGTCGCCGCCGACGTCGGCAAGTCCGCCGGCGACGGCAGCGGCATCTCGGACTTCTTCTCCATCGACAACAAGACCGGCAAGCTGCGCGCCCGCATCCTGGCGCCGGGCGATCAGTTCGCGGCCGAGTGCGACGGCATCACGGAGGTCGAGCACTGCTCGGGCCTCGCGGTCGGCAACGACCGGCTCTACATCCCGACGGAGGAGCACGAGAGCGGCGGCGGCGAGTCGTACAGCCAGACCAACGAGGTCGTCGCCTTCGACCTGGCCACCGGGAAGCAGACCGGGCAGCGCGCCGACGCCGGCGTCGACCACACCATCATCCCGCTGCGCATGGACGGCGCCAACGTGATCGCGTACAAGCGCCCCCCGTACGACAAGGGCGGCCAGATCGTGAGCATCGACGGGGGCACGTTCAAGCAGACCAAGCTGCTGGAGAACCCGGCGACCGAAGCGGTGCGGGACGTGGAGACCAGCATGTCGCCGGAGTACTCCGAGATCATCTACTCGCAGGGGCACCTGTACATGGCGGAGGTGTACGCCAGTGAGCCCACCAGCCCCGACGACAAGGAGTACCTGGTGATCGCGTTCGGCACCAGCGGCTGAGAAAGCCGAGTCCGCCGAGTCCGCTCGGCGCTCCGACGGACCCCCGCGGCCCCGTTCCTGTTCAGGGACGGGGCCGTATTGCGGGGGATTTCGGCGATCCGGGGCAGTTATCACCGGTAGGGGCAGCGCGACGTCGGACTAGCGTGTAGCTTCCGGGGGCATGGAGGGCGGGGTCGGGGCGGGACCGCGGGCGGGGAGCAGCGGGCCTTCGCAGGCCGTGCCGGGGGTCTGGGTGACTGGGGGGTTGCTCTATGGGAGTACGGCTCATGGTGGTCGACGATCACCGATTGCTCGCCGAGGCGCTGGCCTCGGCGCTGAAGCTGCGGGGGCACCGGGTGCTCGCCGCGGCGGCGCCGGCCGCGGGTGCGGCGGAGCTGGTGATCAGCCGGGCGCCGGAGGTGTGCCTGCTGGGAACGGCGACACCGGCCGAGCCGGGGATGTTCGATCCGGTGGTGCGGATCAAGCGGGAGCGTCCGCAGGTGGCGGTGCTGGTCCTGGGACCGGTACCGAACCCTCGCGGGATCGCGGCGGCGTTCGCGGCGGGCGCCTCGGGGTACGTCCGGCACGACGAGCGGATCGAGGGCGTCGAGCGGTCGATCATGAAGGCGCGGGCCGGGGAGGCGGCGGTGGCGCCGTCGCTGTTGCAGGGCGCCTTCGGTGAGCTGCTGAATCCGGCGGCCCAGCCCGACGACGAGGGGCAGCGGCTGCTGCAGATGCTGACGCCCCGGGAGGTGGAGGTCCTGGTCAGGGTCGCCGAGGGGGACGACACGCGCCTGATCGCGGCGGGTATGGGGATCGCCCCGTCCACGGCGCGTACGCACGTCCAGCGCGTGCTGATGAAGCTCGGTGTGGGCTCCCGCCTGGAGGCGGCGGCACTGGCCGCGCGGACGGGGCTGCTGGACCGGGCGGGTGCCTCCGGCGGTTGAGCGGGTGGGGGCACCTCCGGCGGTTGAGCGGGTTTGGGGCGCCTCCGGGTGGGGTGCCTGCGGCGGTTGAGCGGGTGGGGTGCCTGCGGCGGCCTGTGCGGGTCCGGTGGGGGTGCGCGTAGCGCGGTCGGTTGTGTGGGCGGCGGGGCCGCGCCGGGGGGTGTCCGTCCTCGGAGCGGCGCGGAATCGGTCACTTGAAGAGGGGTGGGGCGTTGACGCGCCGACCGCTGCGGGCGGACACCCCCGACACGGCCCCTTCCCGCCGTACGCGGCTGTCCGGCCGCGCGGGGTGCGCCGTCCCGCCAAGGGTGTGGGGTGGGGCCGGCGGTATCCCGCCGGCCCCACCCGACATCCCCGGCGCCGGTCACGGGACCCGCGTCACTCCGCCGGCCCCTCCTCGGCGGAGGGCGGCGGCGGGGCCGTGGGACGCAGCTTCAGCCATGCCAGGAAGAACAGTCCCAGCACCAGCATCCCCAGCCCGGTCCAGAGGTTGATGTTCACCCCCTGCGCCTTGTCGATGTCGTCGTCGGACGCCACGAGGCCCGCGATCGTCACGATGACGCCGTAGACGACGAACAGCCCGCCGATGATCCGCCGGATGTCGAACAGCCGCGCGGCCGTGACGGACTTGGTCTCCAGCTCGGAGACCTCGTCGTGGACGTTCTTCTCGGAATAGGAATCAGACATGCTCTCTCAGTCCTTCCGCGATCAGAACGAGAACGGGATGTAGCAGGCGGCGGCCAGGACGACCGCCCCCCAGCCCAGCAGCGCCGGCTTGCGGTACCACGCGTCGTCGCCCTTGGCGGGCGCCTCGGACATGCCGGGGGAGGTGGTGCCGTAGACCAGGCCCTGCAGCTCGGCGACCGGCTTCGGCGCGGTGAACAGGGACACGGCGACCATGACCACGGCGCCGGCGACGAAGCCCGCGATCGCGGAGACGAAGTTGGCGCCCTGGTCGGAGGGGATGTCGATGATGCCCTGCTTGTAGATGACGAAGTAGTTCACCATCGCCGCGGTGGTGCCCGCGATCAGGCCCCAGAAGCCGGACTTCATGGACGCCCGCTTCCAGAACATGCCGATGATGAAGACCACGAACATCGGCACGTTGAAGAAGGAGAACAGCGTCTGGAGGTAGCTCATGATGTTCGAGAACGACGACGCCAGGAAGGCCGTGCCGATCGAGGCCAGCACGCCGATGACCGTGATCAGGCGGCCGAAGCGGACGTAGTAGTCGTCCTCGCGGTCCTTCACGACGTACTTCGCCCAGATGTCGGTGGTGAAGACCGTGTTGAAGGAGGAGATGTTCGCCGCCATGCCCGCCATGAAGGCGGCCAGCAGGCCGGTCACCGCGATGCCGAGGACGCCGTTGGGCAGCAGTTGCTGCATCAGGTACGGGATCGCGTCGTTGTACTGGAGGTCCGAGCCGGGCGTGCCGATCTTCGGGACGAGGACCGCGGCGACCAGGCCCGGGATCATCACCACGAAGACGATGAAGATCTTCGGGAAGGCGGCGATCAGCGGCGTGCGCTGGGCCGCCGACAGGTTCTTCGCCGACAGGGCGCGCTGCACCTCGGCGAAGTTCGTCGTCCAGTAGCCGAAGGAGAGGACGAAGCCGAGGCCGAGCACGATGGTCAGCCAGTTGGCGCCCAGCGGGTTGTCGCTGCCGATGCCCGTGCCGCCCCACGAGGTCATGAAGTCGGCCCCGCGCGTCTGGGTGAGGGAGTCGGACAGGCCGTCCCAGCCGCCGACCTTCTTCAGGCCCAGGACGGTGATCGGGATGAGGCCGGCCAGGATCACGAAGAACTGGAGGACCTCGTTGTAGATCGCCGAGGACAGGCCGCCCAGGGTGATGTACGCCAGGACGAAGAAGCCGGCGACCACGATGGCGACCCACTGGGGCCAGCCGAGGAGGGCCTCGACGACGATCGCGAGGGCGTAGAGGTTCACGCCGGCGATCAGGATGGCGGCGACCGCGAACAGGGCCGAGCTCAGCAGGTGTGACGCCTTGTCGAAGCGGAGGAGGAGGAACTCCGGGACCGAGCGGACCTTCGAGCCGTAGTAGAACGGCATCATCACCAGGCCGAGGAAGACCATCGCCGGGATGGCGCCGATCCAGTACCAGTGGGTCGTGTAGACGCCGTACTGGGCGCTGTTGGCGGCCATGCCGAGGATCTCGGTGGCGCCCAGGTTGGCCGCGACGAACGCGAGGCCGGTGACCCAGGCGGGCAGCGAGCGGCCGGACAGGAAGAAGTCCAGGCTGGTCTTGACCGAACGCCGGGCGGCGAAGCCGATGCCGAGCACGACGACGAAGTAGATCCCGAGGATCGAGTAGTCGAGCCAGTTGGTGGGGAGTCGAAGCTCCGCGGCTAGGTATGTGGGGGTATGCATGCGAACTCGCTTCGTTGCGCGAACTGATCCCAGCGGAACCTACGCCTCCGCGTTCAGTAATTGAACACTTCTGGTGATGTTCTTTGTTTGATTGTGATGATCGGCATGGCTGGTGAGTTGTGATGTGTTATGTTTGATTGTGTTGGATGATTGTGTGCGGATGCAGGTGTAGAGGAGTCCGGCAGTGAAGAAGACCTCGACCCGGCTGGCCGACGGTCGCGAGCTCGTCCACTACGACCTGCGCGACGACACCGTGCGGGACGCCGTGGACCGCCGCCCGCTGGAGCGGACCGTCACCACCTCCGAGGTCCGCCGCGACCCGCTGCTCGGCGACTCGGTCGCCATCGCCTCGCACCGCCAGGGCCGCACCTACCACCCGCCGGCCGACGAATGCCCCCTGTGCCCCTCGCAGGGCGAGCGGCTGAGCGAGATCCCGGACTCGTCCTACGACGTGGTGGTCTTCGAGAACCGCTTCCCCTCGCTGGCCGGCGACTCCGGCCGCTGCGAGGTCGTCTGCTTCACCTCCGACCACAACGCCTCCTTCGCCGACCTGAGCGACGAGCAGGCCCGCTTGGTGCTGGACGCCTGGACGGACCGCACGGCGGAGCTCTCGCACCTGCCCTCCGTCGAGCAGGTGTTCTGCTTCGAGAACCGGGGCGCCGAGATCGGCGTGACGCTGGGCCACCCGCACGGGCAGATCTACGCCTACCCCTTCACCACCCCCCGCACCGCCCTGATGCTCCGCTCACTCGCCGCGCACAAGGAGGCGACGGGCGGGGAGAACCTGTTCGACGCCGTCCTGGCGGAGGAGCTGGCCGGTGAGCGGGTCGTCCTGGAGAGCGAGCACTGGGCCGCCTTCGTGCCGTACGCCGCGCACTGGCCGTACGAGGTGCACCTCTACCCCAAGCGCCGGGTGCCCGACCTGCTCGGGCTCGACGAGGCGACCCGCACGGAGTTCCCCCAGGTCTATCTGGAACTCTTGAGGCGCTTCGACCGGATCTTCGGCACCGGTGAGCCTCCGACGCCGTACATCGCGGCCTGGCACCAGGCCCCGTTCGGGCAGCTGGAGGACTTCGAGGGCGTGACGCGGGACGACTTCGCGCTGCACCTCGAGCTTTTCACCATCCGCCGGACATCGGGCAAGCTGAAGTTCCTCGCGGGCTCCGAGTCCGGCATGAACGTGTTCATCAACGACGTGCCCCCGGAGCGCGCGGCCGAGCGACTGCGAGAGGTAGCGAGTTCATGAGCGGGAAGTACCTGGTGACGGGCGGGGCCGGATACGTCGGCAGCGTGGTCGCCCAGCATCTGCTGGAGGCCGGCCACGAGGTCGTCGTCCTCGACAACCTCTCGACCGGCTTCAGGGAGGGCGTCCCGGCGGGCGCCTCCTTCGTCGAGGGCGACATCCGCGACGCCGCCAAGTGGCTGGACCCGTCGTACGACGGCGTCCTGCACTTCGCCGCCTTCTCCCAGGTCGGCGAGTCGGTCGTGAAGCCCGAGAAGTACTGGGACAACAACGTCGGCGGCACCATGGCCCTGCTGGAGGCCATGCGCACGGCCGGCGTCGGCCGCCTCGTCTTCTCCTCCACGGCCGCCACGTACGGCGAGCCCGACGAGGTCCCGATCGTCGAGACCGCGCCGACGAAGCCCACCAACCCCTACGGCGCCTCCAAGCTCGCCGTCGACCACATGATCACCGGCGAGGCGGCGGCCCACGGCCTGGGCGCGGTCTCGCTGCGCTACTTCAACGTCGCGGGCGCCTACGGCCAGTACGGCGAGCGCCACGACCCCGAGTCCCACCTCATCCCGCTGGTCCTCCAGGTGGCACAGGGCAGGCGCGAGGCGATCTCCGTCTTCGGCGACGACTACCCGACGCCGGACGGTACCTGCGTCCGCGACTACATCCACGTCGCCGACCTGGCCGACGCCCACCTGCTGGCCCTGGACGCGGCCGCCCCCGGCGAGCACCTCATCTGCAACCTGGGCAACGGCAACGGCTTCTCCGTCCGCGAGGTCGTCGAGACCGTCCGCCGGGTGACGGGCCACCCGATCCCCGAGGTCGTGGCCCCCCGCCGGGGCGGCGACCCGGCGGTCCTGGTGGCGTCGGCGGACACCGCCCGCGAGAAACTGGGCTGGAACCCGTCCCGCGCGGACCTCGCGGGGATCGTGGCGGACGCGTGGGAGTTCGCGCAGCAGCGCGCGAAGTAGACCGTACGGACGGAAAGAGCGAGGGGTCAGGGCATGGGCGAGGCTGTCGCAGGGGACGGCGCAGGAGCTGTCGGCGAGCGGTTCCGGGAGCTGTACGGGGCGGACCCCGAGGGGGTGTGGGCGGCGCCGGGCCGGGTCAACCTCATCGGCGAGCACACCGACTACAACGACGGCTTCGTCATGCCGTTCGCCCTGCCGCACACCGCCCTCGCGGCGGTCTCCCGGCGCGACGACGGCATCCTGCGCCTGCACTCGGCGGACATCGGCGCCGCCCCCGTCGAGCTGCGCGTCGCCGACCTGACCCCCGAGTCGGACAGGTCCTGGACCGCGTACCCCTCGGGCGTCGTCTGGGCGCTGCGCGAGGCCGGCCACGAGCTGACCGGTGCCGACATCCACCTCGCCTCGACGGTCCCGTCCGGCGCGGGCCTCTCCTCCTCGGCGGCCCTGGAGATCGTCGTCGCCCTCGCCCTGAACGACCTGCACTCCCTCGGCCTGCGCGGCTGGCAGCTGGCCCGCCTGTGCCAGCGCGCCGAGAACGTCTACGTCGGCGCCCCCGTCGGCATCATGGACCAGACCGCCTCCGCCTGCTGCGAAGCGGGCCACGCCCTGTTCCTCGACACCCGCGACCTCTCCCAGCGCCAGATCCCCTTCGACCTCGACGCCGAGGGCATGCGCCTCCTCGTCGTCGACACGCAGGTCAAGCACTCCCACAGCGAGGGCGAGTACGGCAAGCGCCGCGCCGGCTGCGAGAAGGGCGCCGCGCTGCTCGGCGTGAACGCGCTGCGCGACGTGGCCTACGAGGAGCTCGACGCGGCACTGGAGCGGCTGGCCGACGACGAGGAGGTGAGCCGCCTGGTGAGGCACGTCGTCACGGAGGACGAACGCGTCGAGCGGGTGGTGTCGCTGCTGGAGTCCGGCGACACCCGTGCCATCGGGCCCGTCCTGGTCGAGGGCCACACCTCCCTGCGCGACGACTTCCGCATCTCCTGCCCGGAGCTCGACCTGGTCGTCGACACCGCCCTCGCCGCCGGCGCCCTGGGCGCCCGCATGACCGGCGGAGGCTTCGGCGGCTCGGCGATCGTCCTGGCGGAGACGGCCGACGTGGACGCCATCACGAAGGCGGTGGAGGAGGCCTTCGCGACGGCGGGCCACAAGGCTCCTCGCGTGTTCGAGGCGGTGCCTTCGGCGGGGGCGCGGCGGATCGTCTGACGCCGGAGACCCGGACTGCCCTCACCGGTCCCGGCCGAGGGCAGTCCGTCGCCGGCGTGGCCGTGCCGGCCGTGCGGCGAGCCTGTCTCAGGCGCCGGTGACGCCGTCGATCCCCTCGCGGATGAGGTCGGCGTGACCGTTGTGACGCGCGTACTCCTCGATCATGTGCACCATGATCCAGCGCAGCGAGACCCCCTGGTCACCGACGTGTCCCGCTTCCTGCTCGGGCAGGTGGCCGGAGGCGTCGAGCGACGCGCCGGCGATCAGCTCACGGCCTCGGGCGACCTCCGCCCGCCAGGCGGCCGTCGCCTCGTCGAGCCCTCGGTCCGGCCGAAGGGCGAAACCGTCGAGGCCGCCCTCCCCGAAGACCGGCGGCACGTCCTGACCCGCGAAAACACGTTGGAACCAGTTGCGCTCCACCTCGGCCATGTGCTGCACGAGGCCGAGCAGCGTCATCGACGACGGTGACGCCGCGGCGAGCCTCACCTGCTCGTCCTTCAGGCCGGAACACTTCGAGGCGAGAGTCGCACGGTGGAAGTCGAGCCACGCTTCCAGCATGACGCGCTCGCCGGCATGCGGAGGCGGTATCGGCCGCCCGTCCGGTGTCGTATCCATGACCACACCATGCCAGCAGCGACGGCGCCCCCCACGACCGCCTTCGCCGGCGACGAGAGGCGGCGGCGCTCACGGGGCCTGGCCGGTCCGGCGGCCGCCCCGGGTACGAGAACCGGCCGTACCGTCCGTACGGGGAACGAGCTGCCTTCGCCACCGACCTCGGCACCTGGACGATCGGCACCACCGGACCGCCCGCTCCAGCGCGAAGGACACGGGGCCGGAGCCCGAGTGACGACCGGCTCCGTTGCCTCCGGCCGCCTCACCCCAGCCGCTTGGTCAGCGTGTACTCCGTGATCCCCGGCGGGTAGTCCGGGATCACGCACACCACCTCGTAGCCGTGCCCGCGGTAGAAGTCCGGAGCCTGGAAGTCCCAGGTCTCCACGCGGGCCGCCGTGCAGCCCCGTTCCTCGCGGGCACCTCGCTCCGCCTCCGTCAGCAGGGCCGAGCCCAGGCCCGCCCCCCGGCACCGGTCGTCCACCCACAGGTACGTCACGTGGAGCCAGCTCGCCCAGGTGTGGCCGACCAGGCCGCCCGCCAGGCCGCCCGCCTCGTCCAGCACCCAGACGTGCAGCGGGAATTCGCGTTCGTGAGGGGTTCCGCGCAGGGAGCGCAGGATGGCCGAGGCCGCCGTGTTCGTCTCCCGCAGGCGGGTGCGCAGCAGATTGCGCCGTGCCTTGTCTACTTCTGTCACAAGACGAAACATGCGGCTCACCATAAACGCGCCGGGCTGTCAGTTCTGCAAATAGCCTTCCGCTCCCGGCCCCCGCCCGTACTCTGATGAGCAGCACCGGTGGGGGCCGGTGCCGTTCAGGGGGCGAGACAGCCGGGTACGGCGCCCGGGGCGGGGTGGCGGTCACTGCACGGCGGCGGCCGTGCGGCTGCGGCGACCCGTCCCGGAGTACCGAGTGCACAGCCGGATACGGGGCTTCGGGCGCCGTACCCGTGCCGGTGTCGTTTTCCGAGGACGGACAGACGATGGGTATCCCCTGCTCCTCGAGGAGCGTGGGGGAGGGGGTTTCGTGGTTCGTATCCGAGTCCTGGTCGTCGATGATCACCGCATCTTCGCCGAGTCGCTCGCCGCCGCCCTGGCCGCCGAGCCGGACGTCGACGTCTCCGCGGCCGGCAGCGGCCCGGCCGCGCTGCGCTGCCTGGAGCGGGCCGCGTCCGACGGGCGGCGGTTCGACGTGCTGCTCGTCGACGCCGACCTGGGGGGCCAGGTACCCGGCGTGCGCCCGGCCGTACCCGTGCGGGACGGCAACGAGGACGGGCTGGTGGACGGGATCTCCCTGGTCGCCGGGGTGCGATCGGGGCAGCCGAGCGTACGGATCGTGGTCCTCGCCGAGAAGGACGACCCCCGGCGGGCGGCCCTCGCGCTGGGGGCCGGCGCCTCCGGATGGGTGGCCAAGGACTGCTCCCTGTCGCGGCTGCTCAACGTCATACGGGGCGTCCTGCGCGACGAGACGCACCTGCCGCCCGCCCTGCTCACCGGCGTCCTGCGCGAACTGACCGCCGCCCGCAAGCACCGCACCGAGAGCGAGCGGCTGGTGGAGTCGCTGACCCCGCGGGAGCGGGAGGTGCTGCGCTGCATGGTCGCCGGGCTCGGACGCAAGGCCGTCGCGGAGCGGCTGTACCTGTCCCCGCACACCGTGCGCACACACATGCAGAACGTGCTGGGCAAGCTGGGCGTCCACTCCACCCTCGCCGCCGTGGCGCTGGCCCGGCGGGCCGGGGTGGGGCCCGCCGAGCTGGGGCCTCCCGGGCAGATCGGGTCCCAGGAGAGCAACAGCGCCTGATCAACGCAGGCAAGCGGGGCCTGGTGCGTGCGGACACCAGGCGGAGGAGGGGCGTCGGCGCGGACCGTCGGCGACCGACGACAGGGCGGCTGATGTGCGTGCCGGACGCCGCGTCCGCGGCACGGTCTGCCCGGGAAGCCCTCAACCGGGGATGTTGTCGAACGGGGCGGTCAGCCGGCGCAGCAGTGCCGCCAGTTCGCCGCGCTGGGCGCGGGAGAGTTCGCCCAGGATCGCGCGCTCCTGGGCGAGCAGGCCCGCCAGCGACTGGTCGGCGCGGTCCCGGCCCTCGTCCGTGAGCCGGACCAGGACGCCGCGCCGGTCACTGGGATCGGGCAGGCGTTCCACCAGGCCCTTCTTGGCCAGGCGGTCGATACGGTTGGTCATCGTGCCCGAGGTGACCAGGGTCTGGGTGAGGAGCTGCCCCGGCGAGAGCTGGTACGGCGTACCCGCGCGGCGCAGTGCCGTCAGGACGTCGAACTCCCAGGGCTCCAGGTGGTGTTCGGAGAAGGCCAGGCGGCGTGCGCGGTCCAGGTGCCGGGCGAGCCGGCTGACCCGGCTCAGCACCTCGAGCGGTTCCACGTCGAGGTCCGGGCGCTCCCGGCGCCACGCTGCGACCAGCCGATCGACCTCGTCCTCCATGACGATCAGTGTAGTGGTTGTGTCGATGTGAAGTCTCTTGACGTCAACAGTCTTGACGTCGATTTATCGTGCGGGTGACGCTGGGTACCCGCCCCGCACGGCCCGCCCCTGGAGGCCCCATGCCCGCCACCGCCCCCCTCTGGGACCCCGCCCAGTACCTGCGCCACGCCGGCCACCGCGCCCGCCCCTTCACCGACCTCCTCGCCCGCGTCCCGGAACTGCCCGGTGACCCGCCCCGCATCGCCGACCTCGGCTGCGGCCCCGGCAACGTCACCGTCCTGCTCGCCGACCGCTGGCCCACCGCCCGCATCACCGGCTACGACAGCTCACCCCAGATGCTCGAACGGGCCCGGGAGCACGCCGGCCCCACGTCCGGCGGCGGCCACCTCGACTTCGCCCCCGCCGACGCCCGCACCTGGACCTCCGACGAGCCCTGCGACCTCGTCATCAGCAACGCCACCCTCCAGTGGGTCCCCGGCCACGTCGAGCGCTTCCCCGACTGGATCGACCGCCTCGCCCCCGGCGGCATCCTCGCCTTCCAGGTACCCGGCAACTTCGACGCCCCCAGCCACCGCCTGATGCGCGACCTCGCCCACTCCCCGCGCTGGCGGGACCGCCTCGCCGGCGTCCTGGGCCACGACGACGCCGTCCTCACCCCCGAGGCCTACCTCGCCCGCCTCACCGCCGCCGGCTGCACCGCCGACGTGTGGGAGACGACGTACGTCCACCTGCTGCCCGGCGAGGACGCCGTGCTCGACTGGGTGAAGGGGACGGGGCTGCGTCCCGTGCTCACCGCACTCGACGACGACCCGGAGGCCCGCGACGCGTTCGTCGAGGAGTACCGGACCGCCCTGCGCGCCGCCTACCCGGCCGGCGCGCACGGCACACCGTTCCCCTTCCGCCGCGTCTTCGCCGTCGCCCGGAAGCCGCACAACCCCTGACCGCCACAGCCGGTCACATGAGAAGCGGCACGCCCCGGGCCCGCACGCCGCCGCTCACGCCACGCCCTCCGCGACGAGCGCGTCGATGGCGTCCTCGGACAGGCCCAGCTCGCCGAGTACGGCGCGGGTGTGCTCGCCCAGCGCCGGCACCGCCTCCATACGGGGCGCGTCCCCGGTCGGGCCGGGCGGTGCCATCGCCGGGACCGGACCGGCCGGCGTCGGCACCCGGTGCACGCGTCCGCGCGCGGCCAGCTGAGGGTGGTCCCACACCTCGGCGAGCGTGTTCACCCGGGCGTTGGCGACCGGCACCGCGCTGAGCAGCGCGATCGCCTCCGCACCGGTCAGCTCCGCGAACCGCGCCGCGACCAGCCCGCCCAGCGCCTCCCGGTGCGTGTGGCGGTCCGCGTTGGTGGCGTAGTGCGGATGACCGGCCAGCTCCGGGCGGCCCAGGAACCCCGCGCAGAAACCACGCCACTCGCGCTCGTTCTGCACCGCCATCATGACCACGTCACCGTCCCCCGCCGTGAACGGCCCGTACGGGTGGATCGTCGCGTGCGCGGCGCCCGCCCGGGGCGGCGGCCCGGCACCGTCGAAGGCGTAGTACAGGGGGAAGCCCATCCACTCCACGGTGGCCTCCAGCATCGACACGTCCAGATGCGTGCCCCGCCCCGTCCGCCCGCGCTCCAGCAGCGCACCGAGGACCGAACTGTACGCGTACATCCCGGCGGCGATGTCCGACACGGAGATCCCCACCTTGGCCATGTCGTCCGGCGTGCCCGTGACGGACAGCAGCCCCGACTCGGACTGCACCATCAGGTCGTACGCCTTGCGGCCCTCGTACGGGCCCGGGGCGCCGTAACCGGAGATGTCGCACACGATCAGCTCCGGGTGCCGGGCCCGCAGCTCCTCAGCCCCCAGCCCGGCCCGGGCCGCCGCCCCCGGCGCCAGGTTCTGGAGGAAGACGTCGGCGTCCGCGATCAGACGGCGCAGCACCTCCATGCCGCGCGGGTCCTTGAAGTCCAGGGTGAGGGACTCTTTGTTGCGGTTGGCCCACACGAAGTGCGAACTCAGACCCCGCACCCGGGTGTCGTAGGACCGGGCGAAGTCCCCCGTCCCGGGACGCTCCACCTTGATCACCCGCGCGCCGAGGTCGGCGAGCTGCCGGCTCGCATAGGGAGCGGCGATCGCCTGTTCGAGGGAGACGACGGTGATTCCGCGCAACGGCTGCATGTGCTGGGTTCCGTCCTCTCCACCCCCCGGCGGCACGCCGCGGGCCGACACGCTCTAGCTCTTGCGGTGCCCTATCAGCCGAGGCTTCGGCTCCAGGCCGTCCAGCCCGTGCCACGCCAGGTTCACCAGGTGCGCCGCCACCTCCGCCTTCTTCGGCTTGCGCACGTCCAGCCACCACTGCCCCGTCAGCGCCACCATGCCGACCAGCGCCTGCGCGTACAGCGGGGCCAGCTTGGCGTCGAAACCGCGGTTCTTGAACTCGCGGCCCAGGATGTCCTCCACCTGGGTGGCGATGTCCGAGATGAGCGAGGCGAAGGAACCCGTCGACTGCGGGATGGGCGAATCACGGACCAGGATGCGGAAACCGTCCGTGTACTCCTCGATGTAGTCCAGCAGGGCGAAAGCCGCCTGCTCGCACAGCTCACGCGGATGCCCGGCGGTCAGGGAACTGGTCACCATGTCCAGCAGCCGCCGCATCTCACGGTCCACCACCACCGCGTACAGCCCCTCCTTGCCACCGAAATGCTCGTACACCACCGGCTTGGACACCCCGGCCTTCGCCGCGATCTCCTCCACCGACGTGCCCTCGAAACCCTTCGCCGCGAACAGCGTGCGACCGATCTCCAGCAGCTGCTGGCGCCGCTCGGCACCGGTCATCCGGGTGCGACGCGCGCGCCGGGGCTTCTCATTGCTCGGGGTGCTGCTGGAGTCGGTCGCCACGCCGACCATCATGCCGCCTCGACGGTTTCCTTCCGGCGGCGGGAGGAACCTTGGTCCGTGTTGCGGCGGGAATCGATACGCGAGCGTGACGGCCACCGCACGTCGTACGCCCACCCGAACCGCTCGAACCAGCGGATCAGCCGGGCGGACGAGTCCAGCTGCCCGCGCATCACACCGTGCCGCGCCGACGTCGGGTCGGCGTGGTGCAGGTTGTGCCAGGACTCGCCGCAGGACAGCACCGCCAGCCACCACACGTTCCCCGAACGGTCCCGCGACTTGAACGGCCGCTTGCCGACCGCATGACAGATCGAGTTGATCGACCACGTGACATGGTGCAGCAACGCCACCCGGACGAGTGAACCCCAGAAGAAGCCGGTGAACGCCCCCCACCAGGACATCGTCACCAGCCCGCCGATCAGCGCCGGCAGAGCCAGGGACAGCGCCGTCCACCAGATGAACTGGCGCGAGATCGCACGGAGCACCGGATCCTTGATCAGATCCGGCGCGTACTTGTCCTGCGGGGTCTGCTCCTCGTCGAACATCCATGCGATATGGGCCCACCACAGGCCCTTCATCAGCGCCGGCACCGTCTCGCCGTACCGCCACGGCGAATGCGGATCACCCTCGTCGTCGGAGAACTTGTGATGCTTGCGGTGATCGGCCACCCAGCGGACCAGCGGCCCCTCCACCGCCATCGAACCCGCGATCGCAAGCGCGATCTTCAGCGGCCGCTTCGCCTTGAAGGAACCATGGGTGAAGTGGCGGTGGAAGCCGATGGTGATGCCGTGGCAGCCCAGGAAGTAGAAGAAGACCAACAGGCCCACGTCCAGCCAGCTCACGCCCCACCCCCACGCCAGCGGCACCGCCGCCACCAGCGCGAGGAACGGAACGATGATGAACAGCAGCAGCGTGATCTGCTCCAGGGACCGCTTCCGCTCACCACCCAGCGTGGCGGAGGGCGCGGACGTGCCGTCGGAAGGCGGCTGCGGAGCGTCTGGGATCACATCGGAACTCGTGGTCATGCGCGTCCCCTGTGGGATCGAGGGTGGGGTCGGGGGTCGTGGGGCTCTGTCCGGTGCCGGGTTCCGGAAACCACGCACCGTATTCCTACGGTTCCGTAACCTACGGCGACGTAAGTATGGCAGCGCGTCACGCCGCGGCAAGAGCCCGAAACCCTGCGCGTCCCGGCCGACACCTATCCTGGACTCGGTCGGACAGCGCGGTCCGCTCTGATTTCTTCCCGGACGTCCGGCCCGGTAAGCGGCACCCGCCGCGCGAGACGGCCGTCCGGGTTCCCTCCCAGACGAGCTTCAACACTGCAAGGAGCCGCACCTGTGAGCAGTGCCGACGACCAGACCACCACGACGACCGGCAGCGAGCTGCGCGCCGACATCCGCCGGCTGGGTGACCTCCTCGGAGAGACCCTCGTCCGGCAGGAAGGCCCCGAACTGCTGGAACTCGTCGAGAAGGTACGCCGACTCACCCGAGAGGACGGCGAGGCCGCCGCCGAACTGCTGCGCGGCACCGAACTGCAGACCGCGGCCAAGCTGGTCCGCGCCTTCTCCACCTACTTCCACCTCGCCAACGTCACCGAACAGGTCCACCGCGGCCGCGAACTCGGCGCCAAGCGCGCCGCCGAAGGCGGACTGCTCGCCCGAACGGCCGACCGCCTGAAGGACGCCGACCCCGAGCACCTGCGCGACACCGTCCGCAACCTCAACGTCCGGCCCGTCTTCACCGCACACCCCACCGAGGCCGCCCGCCGCTCCGTCCTCAACAAGCTGCGCCGCATCGCCGCCCTCCTGGACACCCCGGTCAACGAGTCCGACCGGCGCCGCCTCGACACCCGCCTCGCCGAGAACATCGACCTCGTGTGGCAGACCGACGAACTCCGCGTCGTCCGCCCCGAACCCGCCGACGAGGCCCGCAACGCCATCTACTACCTGGACGAACTCCACGCCGGCGCCGTCGGCGACGTCCTCGAGGACCTGACCGCCGAACTGGAGCGCGCCGGCGTCAAGCTCCCCGACGACACCCGCCCCCTCACCTTCGGCACCTGGATCGGCGGCGACCGCGACGGCAACCCCAACGTCACCCCCCAGGTCACCTGGGACGTCCTCATCCTCCAGCACGAACACGGCATCAACGACGCCCTGGAGATGATCGACGAACTGCGCGGCTTCCTCTCCAACTCCATCCGCTACGCCGGCGCCACCGAGGAACTCCTGACCTCCCTCCAGACCGACCTGGAACTGCTCCCCGAGATCAGCCCCCGCTACAAGCGCCTCAACGCCGAAGAGCCCTACCGGCTCAAGGCCACCTGTATCCGGCAGAAGCTGGAGAACACCAAGGAGCGCCTCGCCAAGGGCACCCCCCACCAGCCCGGCCGCGACTACCTCGGCACCGCACAGCTCCTCGACGACCTGCGACTCGTCCAGACCTCCCTGCGCGAACACCGCGGCAGCCTCTTCGCCGACGGCCGCCTCGCCCGCACCATCCGCACCCTCGCCGCCTTCGGCCTCCAGCTCGCCACCATGGACGTCCGCGAACACGCCGACGCACACCACCACGCCCTCGGCCAGCTCTTCGACCGGCTCGGCGAGGAATCCTGGCGCTACGCCGACATGCCCCGCGAGTACCGCACCAAGCTCCTCGCCAAGGAACTGAGGTCGCGCAGGCCCCTGGCACCCACCCCCGCGCCCGTCGACGCCGCCGGCGAGAAGACCCTCGGCGTCTTCCAGACCGTCAAGCGCGCCCTGGAGGTCTTCGGCCCCGAGGTCATCGAGTCCTACATCATCTCCATGTGCCAGGGCGCCGACGACGTCTTCGCCGCGGCGGTGCTCGCCCGCGAGGCCGGCCTCATCGACCTGCACGCCGGCTGGGCCAAGATCGGCATCGTGCCGCTCCTGGAGACCACCGACGAGCTCAAGGCCGCCGACACCATCCTCGAGGACCTCCTCGCCGACCCCTCCTACCGGCGCCTCGTCGCCCTGCGCGGCGACGTCCAGGAGGTCATGCTCGGCTACTCCGACTCCTCCAAGTTCGGCGGCATCACCACCAGCCAGTGGGAGATCCACCGCGCCCAGCGCCGCCTGCGCGACGTCGCCCACCGCTACGGCGTACGCCTGCGCCTCTTCCACGGCCGCGGCGGCACCGTCGGCCGCGGCGGCGGCCCCACCCACGACGCCATCCTCGCCCAGCCCTGGGGCACCCTGGAGGGCGAGATCAAGGTCACCGAACAGGGCGAGGTCATCTCCGACAAGTACCTCATCCCCGCCCTGGCCAGGGAAAACCTGGAACTGACGGTCGCCGCCACCCTCCAGGCCTCCGCCCTGCACACCGCACCCCGCCAGTCCGACGAGGCCCTCGCCCGCTGGGACGCCGCCATGGACGCCGTCTCCGACGCCGCCCACACCGCCTACCGCGAGCTGGTCGAGGACCCCGACCTGCCGACGTACTTCCTGGCCTCCACACCGGTCGACCAGCTCGCCGACCTGCACCTGGGCTCGCGGCCCTCCCGCCGCCCCGGCTCGGGCGTCTCCCTCGACGGACTGCGCGCCATCCCCTGGGTGTTCGGCTGGACCCAGTCCCGGCAGATCGTCCCCGGCTGGTACGGCGTCGGCTCCGGCCTCAAGGCCCTGCGCGAGGCCGGACTGGACACCGTCCTCGACGAGATGCACCAGCAGTGGCACTTCTTCCGCAACTTCATCTCCAACGTCGAGATGACCCTCGCCAAGACCGACCTGCGCATCGCCCAGCACTACGTCGACACCCTCGTCCCCGACGAGCTCAAGCACGTCTTCGACCGGATCAAGGCCGAGCACGAGCTCACCGTCGCCGAGGTCCTGCGCGTCACCGGCGAGGACGAACTGCTGGACGCCGACCCGGTCCTCAAGCAGACGTTCACCATCCGCGACGCCTACCTCGACCCCATCTCCTACCTCCAGGTCGCCCTCCTCGGCCGCCAGCGCGAAGCCGCCGCAGCAGGCGAGGAAGCCGACCCGCTCCTCGCCCGCGCCCTGCTCCTCACCGTCAACGGCGTCGCCGCGGGCCTGCGCAACACCGGCTGACCCGCACCCCCGCACACACGACGGTGCCCCCGCGCTCCACCTCGAGCACGGGGGCACCGTCACGTCTGTGTGCGCCGGAGACTCACACCGCGAAGAACGCCGCCGTCAGCAGCCCCACACCCGACCCGGCCATCACCCACGCCGCCCGCGTACGACGCAGACCGCCCGCCACCATCACCGACGCCAGCAGCAGCGCACCACCCAACGGCACCCACGCGTACAGCACGCCGGCCGGGCCCGAACGCACCACGTCGTCACCGCCGGGCTTCATCACCACCGAGTACGTCCGACCCTCCGCCACGGCGACCGAATCCTCGATGACGACCCGCTCCCGCGCCTGCGACCCCGCCGACACCGGCGCGTACGGCCCACTGCACGAACCCCCGCCGCACCGCGTCACCTCGACCGTGCCCCGCTCCCGGCCCTTGGTCAGCAGCACGTGCTGCGCCGTACCCCAGGACGCCCACACCCCCGCGATCAGGATCAGCGCGGTGACCGTCCCCATCGCCGCGACCCGGCCGAACCGCAGCACGGCACGCGAGGCCCGACGGGAACGGGCGGCGACGACGGCGGCGGCAGGGACAGCGGCAGGGGCAGCGGCTGAGGCAGGCATGGCCGGGATCATTGGCCATACCTGCGCGCCCGGTCAACTCACCCGCGCACCATCGACGGACAAGTCGGGAGTTGTACAGCGGCGGACGACGCGCGTCAGGAGTTGTACGTGCTCTGCGCCCGCTCCAGCCCCTCGATCACCAGCGCCTCGACCGCGTCCGCCGCCCGGTCCACGAAGTAGTCCAGCTCCTTGCGCTCCGTCGACGAGAAGTCCCGCAGCACGAAGTCCGCCACCTGCATCCGCCCCGGCGGCCGGCCGATCCCGAACCGCACCCGGTGGTAGTCGGCGCCCAGCGCCTTCGTGATCGACTTCAGCCCGTTGTGCCCGTTGTCCCCGCCGCCCAGCTTCAGCCGCAGCACGCCGTAGTCGATGTCCAGCTCGTCGTGCACCGCCACGATGTTCGAAACCGGCACCTTGTAGAAGTCCCGCAGCGCCGTCACCGGCCCGCCCGACACGTTCATGAACGACATCGGCTTCGCCAGGACCACCCGCCGGCCGGCCGGCCCGGGCGGCCCGATCCGCCCCTCGACCACCTGCGCCTGCGCTTTGCCGTGCCGCTTGAACCGCGCCCCGATCCGCTCCGCCAGCAGATCCGCCACCATGAAACCGACGTTGTGCCGGTTCGCGGCGTACTCGGGGCCCGGGTTGCCGAGACCGGCCACCAGCCAGGGCGCACCCGCGTCCGTCGTCACGTCCGTGTCTCCTTCGTATCCATCGGACCCGTCACCTGCATACGCGTCGGCCGCTGCCCCGCACGGGAGCAGCGGCCGACCCATCGTTGACCGTGGAGGATCAGGCCTCGGCGGCCTCGTCGCCACCCTCGGCGGGGGCCTCCTCGGCCTGCGCCGACAGCACCTGCAGGACCACGGTGTCACCGTCGACGTCCAGCTTCACACCGGACGGCAGCGCGATGTCCTTGGCGAGGATCGAGGCACCGGCCTCCAGACCCGCCACCGACACGGTGACCTGCTGCGGGATGTGCGTGGCCTCGGCCTCGACCGGCAGCGCGTCCAGGACGTACTCCAGCAGGAAGCCACCCGGGGCCAGCTCGCCCTCGGCCTGCACCGGGATCTCGACCGACACGGTCTCGCCGCGCGTCACCAGCTGCAGGTCCACGTGCTCCAGGAAGCCCTTGATCGGGTCACGCTGGACCGACTTCGGGATCGCCAGCTCGTTGGTCTTGCCGTCGATGTCCAGCGCGATCAGCACGTTGGAGGTACGCAGCGCGAGCAGCAGCTCGTGGCCCGGCAGGGTCAGGTGGATCGGGTCCGAACCGTGGCCGTACAGAACACCCGGAACCTTGTTGTCACGACGGATACGACGCGCGGCACCCTTGCCGAACTCGGTACGGGTCTCGGCGGTGAGCTTTACCTCAGCCATGATCACTCCTCGTGGAAAGCAGAACGGACGTGGTCACCCGGCCACGAACGGCCTGCTACGAAGAGCGCGTCGATTACGGACCGCCACACCCGCGAAAACGGGTACGGCCTCCCTCGCCGAGCAACTTCAGCAGTCTACTCGGAGAGGAAGGCCGTACCCAAAACGATCTCTGCGGGGCGATCTTGCAGAACGGTTACTGCGCGACGCTCACTGCTCGTCGAACAGGCTCGTCACCGAACCGTCCTCGAACACCTCACGCACCGCACGCGCGATCGTCGGCGCGATCGACAGCACCGTGATCTTGTCCAGCTCCAGCTCGTTCGGCGTCGGCAGCGTGTTCGTGAACACGAACTCACTCACCTTCGAGTTCTTCAGCCGGTCCGCCGCCGGACCCGACAGCACACCGTGCGTCGCCGTCACGATGACGTCCTCCGCACCATGCGCGAACAACGCGTCCGCCGCCGCACAGATCGTGCCACCCGTGTCGATCATGTCGTCCACCAGAACGCAGATCCGGCCCTCCACCGAACCGACGACCTCGTGCACCGTCACCTGGTTCGCCACGTCCTTGTCACGCCGCTTGTGCACGATCGCCAGCGGCGCACCCAACCGGTCGCACCACCGGTCCGCCACCCGCACCCGGCCCGCGTCCGGAGACACCACCGTCAGCTTCGACCGGTCCACCTTCGCACCCACGTAGTCCGCGAGCAGCGGCAGCGCGAACAGATGATCGACAGGACCGTCGAAGAAGCCCTGAATCTGATCCGTGTGCAGATCCACGGTCAGAATCCGGTCAGCACCCGCCGTCTTCATCAGATCGGCGATCAGACGCGCCGAAATCGGTTCACGCCCCCGGTGCTTCTTGTCCTGCCGCGCGTAACCGTAGAACGGCACGATGACCGTGATGGAGCGCGCCGACGCACGCTTCAGAGCATCGATCATGATCAACTGCTCCATGATCCACTTGTTGATCGGAGCCGTGTGGCTCTGGATCAGAAAGCAGTCCGCACCACGTGCCGACTCCTGATACCGCACATAGATCTCGCCGTTCGCGAAATCGAAGGCCTTCGTCGGGACGACCCCGACACCCAACTGCTGGGCGACCTCCTCGGCAAGCTCGGGGTGGGCGCGGCCGGAGAAGAACATCATCTTCTTCTCGCCGGTCGTCTTGATCCCGGTCACAGCACTTTCTCCTCAGAGGTTTCGCAGCTGAGCGTCACAGGCTCTTCCGGCTGGGTGCGGGAGGCGTCTCAGCTGGTGGGGTGCGGATGTGCACTTATCACGGTACGCCGTGTTCGACGCGCCGGTTTCCGGTCAGCCTTCGCCGCCGGCCTCCCGGGACACCGCCTCGGCCGCCTTCGCCGCCGCGCTCCCCGGACGCTTCCGAGCCACCCAACCCTCGATATTCCGCTGCTGGCCCCGGGCCACGGCCAGCGAACCGGGCGGCACATCCTTCGTGATCACCGACCCCGCAGCCGTGTAAGCACCGTCCCCCACCGTGACAGGAGCCACAAACATGTTGTCCGAACCCGTACGGCAATGCGAACCGATCGTGGTGTGGTGCTTGTCCTGCCCGTCGTAGTTCACGAACACGCTCGCGGCACCGATGTTCGTGTACTCACCGATCGTCGCGTCACCCACATAGGAGAGGTGCGGGACCTTCGTCCCCTCACCGATCGACGCGTTCTTCGTCTCGACGTACGCACCGATCTTCGCCTTCAGCCCCAGACGAGTACCCGGACGCAGATACGCGTACGGACCCACAGTCGCCTGCGGACCGACCTCGGCACCGAGCGCCACCGTGTTGTCGACGCGCGCGCCGGCACCCACCCGCGTGTCGGTGAGACGCGAGTTCGGCCCCACCTCGCACCCCTCGGACAGGTGCGTCGAGCCCAGCAACTGCGTACCCGGGTGCACGACCACGTCCTGCCCGAAGGTCACCGTCACATCGACCCACGTCGTCGCCGGATCCACCACCGTCACACCGGCCAGCATGGCACCGGTCAGCAACCGGTCGTTGAGAATCCGACGGGCCTCGGCGAGCTGCACCCGGTTGTTGATCCCCGCGATCTCCCGGTGGTCACCGGCCACCGACGCACCCACCCGGTGCCCCGCCTCACGCAGAATGCCGAGGACGTCCGTCAGGTACTCCTCACCCTGGCTGTTGTCCGTCCGCACCTTCCCCAGCGCGTCCGCGAGCAACCGCCCGTCGAAGGCGAACACACCCGAGTTGATCTCACGGATCGCCCGCTGCGACTCCGACGCGTCCTTGTGCTCCACGATCGCGGTCACCGCACCGGAAGCCCCGTCCCGCACGATCCGGCCGTACCCCGTCGCGTCCGGCACCTCCGCCGTCAGCACCGTCACCGCGTTCCCGTCGGCCGAGTGCGTGGCGGCGAGCGCCTGCAGCGTCCCACCGGTGAGCAGCGGAGTGTCACCGCAGACGACCACCACCGTGCCGTCCACGGCACCGCCCAGCGCCTCCAGCCCCATCCGCACCGCGTGCCCGGTGCCGTTCTGCTGCTCCTGCACGGCGGTACGTACGTCGGGGGCGACCTCGGCGAGGTGCGCGGTGACCTTCTCGCGGGCATGCCCGACGACGACGACCAGGTTCTCCGGGTCCAGTTCACCGGCGGCGGCGAGCACGTGCCCCACGAGGGACCGGCCGCACAGCTCGTGCAGGACCTTGGGTGTGGCCGACTTCATACGGGTGCCCTCACCCGCTGCGAGAACGACGACGGCTGCCGGGCGAATGGCGCTCACGGGATGCCCTTCGGCTGAGGGGTGGGGGTGGACATCCGCAGGATACCGGGGTGGTTTGTGGGGGACATGAGTGCGGGCCCTGACTATGCGGTCAGGGCCCGAACCGAGCATGGCTCCCCCGCCAGGACTCGAACCTGAAATACATCGTCCAAAGCGACGTGTGTTGCCGATTACACCACGGGGGATTACCGGGTGCAGCCTACGCGGTTCGCCGCTTGGCCTCCACCACCATGCCAGACCACCAGCCTTCGATGCGACGGTACAAATCGGCTCCTGCACGGACATCGACGCGGAGGCAGCCGTAGTAGGTCTCGTCAGTGTTCTTGCGGTTCGTGCTGGGGTTGTGCTTCTTCAGCGTCGTCTTGAGAAGCGCTGTTCGTTCAATGCCCACATGGTCTGTCCAGAACTGCTCGGCGCCTGTCACGTCGGCGGTCTCGTGGATGTGCACGGCGAACTTGAGGCGCTCCGGCTCAACGCGGAGCAGGCGCAGCCAGGCTAGGAAGAGCGTGATCATGTCTGGGTCGCTGTTGACAAAGGTAACCCGCTCCTGTCGCCGGTACGGCTTGCTCTTGGAGCCTTCGGCCCAGTAGAGACCCACGCCCACCAGGAACAGCTCGCGGTCGGTCATCTGTGCGATCTCCTGAGCTGCTACCTGCCTGGTTCGCTGACGTTCCTCTTCTCGAAGACGCAGCGTCGCCTCCCAGCCGCGTTTTGCGATCGCCGAAGCTTCCTTACGTGTCCGTTTACGTCGCTCCGGTTTCGGCAAGTCCCGCACCCAGAGCGAGATCGAGCTCTTGCTGCACCCCAGCTCCACCTGGATCCGGTCGTACGTCCACCCTTGGAGCCGTAGCTCCCTTGCCCTCTCCCGCAGGTCGTCCTTCGCGTTCGGGCGCTTCGTCCATTCCGGGGGCGGCTCGCCCTCCAGGAGCCGGTTGAGGATGTCGTTGTTGTCGACGTGGAGCCGGTCGCGGATCTGGCGGCGGCTCAGGCCCTCGCGCCGCAGCGCCACCGCCCGCTCCCGCAGTCCCTCGAAGTCCGCGTACTTGTTCTGTGAGTGAGTCATGGGCATACCGTCCGGCCGGAATCCCCGCTACCGGAGGTGAACGCCGCGTGGTTCACCAGTTCGAGGGGTATCGCGTCGTATCGCTTGTCGAAAGTCGCCGGAAATGTGCCGCCCGCCGCCCGTAGGCTGGAGGGCATGACCACGACGGGGGAAGACCACGTACCGGCCCGGGGAGGGCCTTGGTGGTGGGACAGGCGGCGCGGTGCGGTGCTCGATGTGAGCCTCGGTGTCGTGTCCGCGTTGGAGTGCGCGGCGGAGGGGTTTCCGTTCGCGCGGGATGCCGGGATTCCGTGGGCGGCGGGGGTCGTCTTCGGGTTGCTGGCCGGTTCGGTGCTGGTGGTGCGGCGGAAGTGGCCGATCGCGGTGGTGTTGGTGGCGATCGCCATCACGCCGGCGCAGATGGGCCTTCTGATGGGCATCGTCGGCCTGTACACACTGGCGGCGTCGGAGTTGCCGCGGCGGATCATCGGTGCGCTGGCCGGGATGTCGTTGCTGGGGACGTTGATCGTGACGTTCGTCCGGCTGGGGCAGGACGCGGCGCGCGAGGACTTGCAGTTCGGGGACTGGTTCCTGCCGTTCGCGTCGATCACGATGTCGCTGGGGGCGACCGCGCCGCCGTTGCTGCTGGGGCTGTACGTGGGGCAGCGGCGGCGGTTGATGGAGAGTCTGCGGGAGCGGGCGGACAGTCTGGAGCGGGAGCTGCAGTTGCTGGCGGAGCGTGCGGAGGAGCGTGCGGAGTGGGCGCGGGGTGAGGAGCGGACGCGGATCGCGCGGGAGATGCACGACGTGGTGGCGCATCGGGTGAGTCTGATGGTGGTGCACGCGGCGGCGTTGCAGGCGGTGGCGCGGAAGGATCCGGAGAAGGCGGTGAAGAACGCGGCGCTGGTGGGGGACATGGGGCGGCAGGCGTTGACGGAGTTGCGGGAGATGCTCGGGGTGCTGCGCAGTGGTGGGGGTGGTGGGGGTGCCGAGCGGGCGTCGGCGTCGCCGCCGTTGGCGGCGGTGGGGGTGGCCGCGGCGGTGGCGGCTTCGCGGGCCGCGGAGGGTGGGGAGTCGTCGGTGGACGGGCCGTGGCTGTCCGAGCTGGACGAGTTGATCGGGCAGTCGGAGGCGGCCGGGATGGTCGTGGATCTGTCGGTGGAGGGGGAGGGGCGGTCGTATGCGGTGGAGGTGGAGTCGACGGCGTTCCGGGTGGTGCAGGAGGCGTTGACGAACGTGCACAAGCATGCGGCGGGTGCGAAGACGTATGTGCGGTTGGCGCACCGGGTGTCGGAGATCGCGATGCAGGTGGAGAACGAGCCGCCGCCGGAGGTGTCGCAGGCGTCGTCGGCGCGGTTGCCGTCGGGGGGCAATGGGTTGGTGGGGATGAAGGAGCGGGTGGTTGCTCTGGGGGGTGTGTTCGTGTCGGGGCCGACGGATGCGGGGGGTTTCCGGGTGTCGGCGGTGATTCCGGCTTCGTAGCCGTGTCGGTGGGGTCGGTCAGCCGGTGGTGAGGCGGGTGGGCTGGGTGCCTGCGACGAGGGTGGCGAGGGCTTGGTCGATGGTGGGGCCGAGGTACCAGTCGCCGGTGTGGTCGAGGGCGTAGACGCGGCCTTCGGTGTCGATGGCGATGAGGGCGTGGCTGTCGGTTTCGGTGCCGAGGGGGCAGGTCTGGGTGCCGAGGGCGCGGCCGAGGTCGCCGAGGGTGCGGGCCATGTGGAGGCCGTGGAGGGGGTCGAGGTGGAGGGTGGCGGGGGCGATTTGGCGGCCGGGGCCGGTGGGGGTGATGTGGAGGCTGCCGAATTCGGCCCAGGCTTCTACTGCGGCGGGGAAGACGGTGTGTCGGTGTCCTGCGGGTGAGGTGTGTCCGCGCAGGGTGTCGGCCCAGATTTCGGCCTGTTTGATGTCCCAGCGTCCGGGTTGCCAGCCGGCGTCGCGGAGGGCGGCGTCGACGGGGACGGGGAAGCGGGTGGTGGAGGTGCGGTCGGCGTGCATCTGCCCTTGGTTCGTTTTGGTCGGCTTGGTCGGCTCGGTCGGCTCGGTCGGCTCGGTCGGCTCGGTCGCTTGGTGGTGCCGTGCGGTGTGGGGGTGGGGGGTGTCGGCGTTGGTGTCGGGTTCGGGTTCGGCTTCGGGTTCGGCTTCGGGGGTGGTGGCCGGTGGCCGGTGGCCGGTGTCAGTCGTCGTTCGTCGTGGGGTCGACGATGCGGACGCCGAAGTGGGCGGTGAGGGCGGTGCAGGCGCGGCAGGGTGTGGCGAAGCCGCCGTGGAGGGGGTCGCCGTCCTCGCGGATGCGGCGGGTGGTGAGTTTGGCGTGTTTGAGTGCTTTGCGGGCTTCGCCGTTGGTCATGGGTTTGCGTGACGCGCGTTTGCTGCGGGCGGCGTCGGCGGTGGCGAGGTGGCGTGAGATGAGGATGGTTTCGGCGCAGCGGCCGGTGTAGCGGTCTCGTTGGCCGCTGGTGAGGGTGTCGAGGAAGTCCTGTACGAGGTGGTGCAGGGCGGGGGGTGTGTCGGCGCGGGTGGCGGTGCCGGTGAGGGTGGTGCCGCGGACGGAGAGTGCGGCGGCGACGGTGGGGAGGATGCCGTCGCGGCGGTGCTGGAGGGTGGGGGCGTGGAGGGTTTCGGTGGCGCTCCAGCCGATGCGGGGGTCGCCGCCGCGGGGGTCGGCTCCGCGGGGGTCGTCGGACCGCCCGGTGTGGGGCCCTGCCTGTGTCGCACTCATGATCATCTTCCCCTCCTGAGCATCCCCCCGAAGGTCACAGAGTGCCAAATCCCGGGGCGGCTGTGGAAGCTGGGGCGGGGTGACACGCCCGGGTGTGGGCGTTGCGTCACGGCAGGGTGACGGCTGGTCACGGAAGCGGAGGGGTGGTGGCCGGGTGCGGGGTCCGGTGCCGGTGACCGGTCTTGCCGTACCGCATAGGCTGTCGGCACCGCGATCGCGTGCGGTGACCGGACAGTGCAGGCAATCAGTCCGGACAGTGCAGACAATCAGTGCAGACTGATCAGACAGACGCCGCAGGGGGCAACCGCCATGACGACAGGTCGGCTCGGGCTGGGGGCACCTCCCGGCCGCCAGGCCGGGGGACACGCCGCGCCGCCGAACGCGGCCTACGCCGGGCAGGTCGTGCATTTTCCGGATCCGGTGCGGGCGGCGCGTCACCCGCGAGGGGTACGGGTGGACGAGGGTGGTTATCCCGTCTTCTCGCCGTACGCCCGTGCGGTCGCGGAGATCGCGGATCCGCCGGAGGGGTTCGGGGTCGACGAGTTGCGGCTGACGGACTACGTGTCGGCGAACGCGGCGTTGTCGGCGTCGGGGCACGAGCTGTGGGACACGGTGCCGGCGGTGGCGACGCCGCACGGCTGGACGTGGCATCACGTGGCCGGGTCGCGGCGGATGGAGTTGGTGCCGGTCGAGGTGAAGGCGCTGCTGCGGCATCACGGTGGGCTGGCGACGGCGGCGGTGGACCAGGGCAAGCGGGGGACGCGGCCGTTGCAGGAGACGCGTCCGGCGCATTTCGGTCTGCCGAAGTCGGGTGTGGCGGTGTCGGAGCAGATGGTGCAGGGGGTCGAGGAGGACCTCGGGTACCGGCTGCCGGGTGCGTACCGGTCGTTCCTGAAGGCGGCGGGTGGCTGTGCGCCGGTGGGTACGGCGCTGGACGCGGAGCTGGGTCTGCTGGTGGACCAGCCGTTCTTCACGGTGCGTGAGGAGGCGGCGGTCAATGACCTGGTCTATGTCAACAAGTGTCTGCGGGATCACCTGACCAAGGACTATCTGGGCGTCGCGTTCGTGCAGGGCGGTCTGCTCGCGGTGAAGGTCAAGGGGGAGCGGATCGGTTCGGTGTGGTTCTGCGCCTACGACGATGTGCGGGACGTGGACCCCTCGGTGCCGCCGGCGGATCGGGTGGAGCGGTTGCTGCTGCCGTGCGGTGAGGATTTCGACGCGTTTCTGTCGCGGCTGGCGGGGTCCCCGCCGGAGTTGGAGACGGTGGCGAACCTGATGGTGGACGGTGGGTTCGCGCGTGCGGTGCCCGTGGCGTCGGCGTCGGTAGGGGAGTGAGCTGGCGATGGTGACGTTCGCGCAGGCGCAGGAGCGCGCGGAGGAGTGGGTCAACGGCGAGCTGCCGGCGTACCAGCACCGTGAGGTGCGGGTGCGGGAGTTCGAGCTCGGGTTCGTGGTGTGGGCCGAGGACCGTGCGGACGGGCCGCGTTCGGACGGGGGCGTGCACCGGCTGGTGATCGCGCGGGACAGCGGTGAGGCGACGCTGTGGCCGGGGTTGCCGGTGGGTGAGGTGATCCGCCGGTACGAGGAGGAGTACGGCCGTCCGGAGGAGGCCGCGGAGCCGGTGGCGGCACCTGCGGCGCGGGTGGATCTGAATCAGACGTCGTTCTTGCTGACTCCGCCGGAGTGGTTGCAGGAGGCGGCGGACAAGCTGGGTATTCCGGACCGTCGGCGGGGGGAGCAGGGCGGCGGGGGTGGTGTCGGTGACACCGGTGGTGGTGGTGACACCGGTGGTGGTGGTGGTGGTGGTGGTGGTGCCGGGGCTGGGTCCGGGGCCGGGGCTGGGGGTGGTGCGCTTCCTGAGACGCAGGGTGGGGTGCCGTCAGCTCCTGTGGCTCCTGTGGCTCCTGCGGTCCCTCCGGCCCCTGCGGCTTCGGTGGACGCGCAGGGGAGCGGTGCCGCGTGGCCGGCTGCCGGGGCGAGTGGTGCCGGTGGCTCCGGGACGGGTGCGTCCGGTGCGCCGGGTGCGCCTGCCGGGGCGACGCCCTGGGCGGGGACGGACACCAACGCGGACGCCGGTGAGGACCGTTCCGTACCGCTGCCCCAGACCGTGTTCGCGCCGCCGCTGAGCGGTGCCGACGACGACGCGCCGCCGCCCGCGGCGGCGCCGGACGCGAAGACGGCGCTGATGTCGGGCGGCAGTGGGCTTCCGCCGACGGCGCTCGCGCCGGCGATCGACGACTCGAACGCGCCGGCCGCGTCCGCGCCGTCGGCGCCGCACGCTCCGCAGCAGCCCGCTGGTCCGGGTGCGTCGGCCGGCCCAGGTGCGTCGGCCGGCCCGGGTGCGTCGGCCACGCCGGCCCAGCCGCTCGCGCCGCCGGCCGGGGACATCGCCGACGCCGCGACCCGCAAGGCGACGCCTCCGCCGCGCCGTGGCGGTGGTTCGACCACGCCGCCTCCGCCGGGGGCCCCGGGTGTGCCGGGTGCAGGGCCGGGGAGTACGCCTCCCCCGTCGGCGCCGGCCGCACCGGCGGGTGGTTACGTGCCGACGCAGCTGGTGTCGTCGCTCGGCCCCGAGGGCCCGGGCGGTGGTCCGGCCACGCCGCCCCCGCCGGGCGCGCCTGGTGGGACGCCCGCGGGTGGGATGCCTCCCGGTGGTACGCCTCCCGGTGGGATGCACCATGCCGCCACGATGCTGGCCGACCCGGGCCGGACGGGTGGCGGTGGGCCTCAGCCGCCCGCTCCGCCCGCTCCTCCTGGCGCGCCCGGCGTCCCGGGCGCGTCCGGTGGTCCGGGTACGCCGCCTCCGCCTGCCCCTCCCGGCGCCCCCGGCGTTCCCGGCGGGCCCGGCCCGCGGGGTTCCTCGGGCGGTGCGGGCGGTGCCGTGCACCATGCGCAGACCGTGCTGGCCGGGCCTGCGGTGGGCGGCCCCGGTGCGCCTCCGCCTCCGCCGGGTGCTCCTGGCGTCCCCGGTGGACCGGGTGTCCCCGGTGCCCCGGGCGCCGGACAGCCCATGCCGCCCGGTGCCGTGCCGCCGCCCGGCGGGCCGGTGCCCGGTGCGCCGCCGGCGTACGGCTATCCGCAGCAGCAGCAGCAGCCGGCCGGTCTGCCGACCGTCGGCCCCGGCTACCAGGCCGTGCTGCGCTACCGCGCCCAGGACGGTTCCGAGCAGCAGCTGATCCGGCGTTCGGCGCCGGGTACGCCGCACCCCGAGTGGCAGATCTTCCACGAGCTGCGGGGCATGAACGTGCCGCCGGACCAGGTGCTGGAGCTGCACACGGAGCTGGAGTCGTGCGAGCTGCCGGGTGCCTACTGTGCGCGGATGATCCGGGAGCAGTGGCCGCAGGCGCGGATCACATCCATCGCGCCGTACGGCGCGGATCACGCGAGCCGGCAGCAGGGCATGCGGCAGTTGCTGGCGCACCAGGGCGAGTTGCATCAGGTGGCCGACGGGCCGGCCCGTCCGGCGCCGGTGCGTGCTCCGCTGCCGCAGGTGCAGCCGGCGCCGCCGATCCCGCCGGAGGCCATCGGGCAGGAACTGGGCGGCGCGTTCGGTCCGGGTGTCTTCCGGTTCGAGCAGGCCGCGGTGTCCCGGCAGGGGGTGCCGCCGATCGTGGCGCACACGCTGGTGGCGGCGGGTCTGCCGATGGACATGGGCCCGTTCTTCTGGGCGCAGGCCCAGCCGGGGCGTCCGGTGCCGACGCTGGCGGAGCTGGCGGCGGAGCGCGGGGTGCAGCCGGCGTCGGACGCGGGTTCGTACCTGGTCGTGGGCAGTGACTTCGGCCGGGCGATCTGTGTGCAGTACGGCACGGCGGCCATCGTGGCGGTGCCGGTGGAGGCGGGGCCGGGTGGTGCGCCGGTGCCGCCGCAGTTCGTGAACACGGGGCTGCCGGAGTTCGCGCGTTCCCTGGCGCTGCTGGGCCGGATGTGGCGGCTCAGGTTCGGTCTGAACCAGGAGCAGGCGGGCCGCTGGACGGTGGACTTCCAGGCTCAGCTGGCCGCGCTGGACCCGGCGGCGCTCGGGTCGCCGGAGAGCTGGTGGTCGGTGCTGCTCGAGCAGATGTGGGACGGGCTGCTGTGACGCGGCGGCGCCGCTGACGTACCCGGCGGGCGGGGCCCGGTCGACCTGTGAGGCGACCGGGCCCCGCCCGTTTCTGTGCGGTGTGTCGCATTATGAGGCTTTACTTCCGATCCATAAAGTCGGTTAAGTCCATTTAGTGCGGCAGTGCATCACAGGGGTGTTGAGCATGAGCGGCGCATCGGCGTCTCCCCACGGCTTCGTGACCGTACGCGGGCGTGAGCGCGGCTACCGGCCCGAGCAGGTGGAGGAGTGTGCCGCGGCGCTCTTCGAGGAGCGGGACGCGGCCTGGGAGCGGGCCGCCCGGCTCACCGTGCTCGCCCGGGAGATGGAGGAGGAGCTGGAGGACCTCCTGGATGTCGTCGCACGGCTGGAGTCGCAGAGCTACGAGACGCTCGGGGAGCGCGCGAGGCGTCTCTTCCGGCTCGGTCAGGAGGAGGCCGAGGCGGTACGGGAGGGGGCGCGGAGCGCGGCGGAACGCCTGGTGGAGGATGCGCGGGCGCACGCGTCCGGTGTGCGTGCGGCAGCTCAGGCGCACGCCGAAGCCGTACGCGCCGAGGCCGACGAACGGGCCCGGCGGCGGCTGCTCGCGGCGCGTGCGGAGGCCGACGAGACGCGGATCGCGGCGCGGCGCGAGGTGCGGGAGGGGCGCGGAGAGGCGCTGTGCGTGCTGCGCGAGATGCGGAGGCGCACCACCGGGATGCTGGCCGAGCAGAGCAGGGAGCACGCGCAGAGGTGGGCCGGGGAGGAGCGGGCGGAGGACGAGCGGGCGCGCGCCCTGGACGCGTACCACGCGGAGCTGTTGGCGCGCGCCGAGCAGGATCTGTACGAGGCTCGGCAGGCCCTGGCCGATGCCGGGGAGGCGGCCGGGAGGCGGCAGGAGGAGGCCCGGGCCCGGGCGGCCGAGGTGGTCGCCGAGGCCCGGCTGTGTCAGGAACGGATCGCCCGCGAGACGGAGCGGGTGCTGCGTGAGCACGGGGCGCGGTGGGACGAACTCCAGGCCCATGTGGCCTCCGTACGCAGCAATCTCCGTTCGCTGACGGGCCGGGCGGTGGAGTGACGCCTCGGGCCCGCTTGCCCGGCCACTTCACTCGCCTCGGTGTACCGCGCCGTCGCCAGAACCGGTGTGCCGCGCCGTCATTCGTCCCGGTGTGCCGCGCCGTCACTCGTCCCGGTGTGCCGCCCCGTCGGGGTCCAGCCCGTCAAGGTCTCGTGGTGCCGAGGCCGGCCTGCGCCTTGCGCCGGCCGGCCTCGGCGGCGTGCCCGGGCGGCCTCAGGTGAAGCCCAGGGGTTGGGTCTTGGGCTTGCCCCTGACGTCGGGGGAGGGCGGATGCTCGATGCGCCTCGGGAAGGAGGACGACCCTGAGGTGGGTTCCGCCGAAGGGTGTACTGCCCCTAGGGGTACCTCCGTACTACGGCCTGGGGACGGCTCGTACCGTCGGAGGACGAGAGGGGCCCGGTGGTGTCCTTAACCTGGTCCTACGTCGCCGGGGGGCGGCGAACCGGACCCGTGGGGGTGGGGTTTTCCCCAGGGAAAGAGTGCGCTGAACACCAGGGCGGTCGCTCTCCGGTCCGGCCAGACTCTTCGATGTAGCAGCACGGCACACGCACGGCGGCCCGTACACCGGGACGGGTCGCAGCACCGCGTTCACCAGTACCGACCAGCGCCCGCCGCCGGCACCGGCGGCTCATCTGATGACCGACATAGGAGACTTGACATGACATCGGCCGTGAGTATTCCCACGCACGGGAGCACCGGAGGGCGTACGGCCGTTGCCGCGCGGGCGCGGCAGGTCGTGAAGGCGTACGGATCGGGTGAGACCCGGGTGGTCGCCCTCGACCACGTGGACGTGGACATAGCCCGTGGTCAGTTCACCGCGATCATGGGGCCGTCGGGGTCCGGCAAGTCCACGCTGATGCACTGCCTGGCCGGTCTGGACACCGTCACCGGCGGGCAGATCTACCTCGACGACACCGAGATCACCGGTCTGAAGGACAAGAAGCTCACGCAACTGCGCCGGGACCGGATCGGGTTCATCTTCCAGGCGTTCAACCTGCTCCCGACGCTGAACGCGATCGAGAACATCACGCTGCCCATGGACATCGCCGGGCGCAAGTACGACCGGGCGTGGCTGGACCGCGTGGTGGAGACCGTGGGGCTCGCCGGGCGGCTCAAGCACCGGCCGACGCAGCTCTCCGGTGGTCAGCAGCAGCGTGTCGCGGTGGCGCGGGCGCTGGCCGCCCGGCCCGAGATCATCTTCGGTGACGAGCCGACCGGAAACCTAGACTCGCGCGCCGGCGCCGAGGTCCTGGGCTTCCTGCGCCGGTCGGTGGACGAGCTGGGCCAGACCATCGTGATGGTCACCCACGACCCGGTGGCCGCCAGCTACGCGGACCGGGTGCTGTACCTCGCCGACGGCCGGATCGTCGACGAGATGTACAAGCCGACCGCGGACGCCGTCCTCGACCGCATGAAGGACTTCGACGCCCGGGGGCGCACGTCATGACCGTCGTCAAGACCTCGATGCGCAACTTCCTCGCGCACAAGGGCCGCATGGCGCTCTCGGCGGTGGCGGTGCTGCTGTCGGTCGCGTTCGTGTGCGGCACCCTGGTGTTCACGGACACCATGAACACCACCTTCGACAAGCTCTTCGCGGTCACCTCGTCGGACGTGACGGTCGCCCCGAAGGACGCCGAGGCCGAGGACACGCCGCAGAACGGGGTGCCCGAGTCGCTGCCGGCGTCCACGCTGGAGCAGATCCGCTCGGCCGACGGCGTGGCATCGGTCGAGGGCGCGGTCGTCTCGATGAACGTGACCGTCGTCGACGCCGACAACGACAACGTGGGCGCCACCAGCGGTGCCCCGACGTTCGCCGGGAACTGGACCAAGAACGACCTGCGGTCCATGGAGATCACCTCGGGGCACGCGCCGCGCGGCCCGACCGAGACGATGGTCGACTCCGACACCGCCGACAAGCACGACCTGAAGATCGGCGACGAGCTGCGCACCATCGCGCAGACCGGCGACTTCAAGGCGAAGATCGTCGGCATCGCCTCCTTCACCGTCACCAACCCCGGTGCCGCGGTCGTCTACTTCGACACCCCCACCGCCCAGCGCCAACTGCTCGGCGGCGAGGACCGCTTCAGCCAGTTCAACGTCACCGCGGCGTCCGGCGTCACCGACGCTCAGCTCAAGCAGAACGTCTCCGAGGCCCTGGACGGCGGCGCCTACAAGGTCCAGACGGCCAAGGAGGCGTCCGACGAAGGCCGTGCGGACGTCGGCGAGTTCATGGACGTCATCAAGTACGCCATGCTCGGCTTCGCCGGGATCGCGTTCCTGGTCGGCATCTTCCTGATCATCAACACCTTCTCGATGCTGGTCGCCCAGCGCACCCGCGAGATCGGCCTGATGCGGGCCATCGGCTCCTCCCGCCGGCAGGTCAACCGCTCGGTGCTGGTCGAGGCGCTGCTCCTCGGCATCGTCGGTTCCGTCCTCGGCGTCGCGGCCGGTGTCGGAATAGCCGTCGGCCTGATGAAGCTGATGTCGGCGGCGGGCATGAACCTGTCCACCGACGACCTGACCATCAAGACGGCGACCCCCGTGGTGGGCCTGGTCCTCGGTGTCGTGGTCACCGTCCTGGCCGCCTACCTCCCGGCCCGTCGCGCCGGCAAGATCTCCCCGATGGCAGCCCTGCGCGACGCCGGTACGCCGGCCGACGGCAAGGCCGGCCGGATACGCGGTCTGATCGGCCTGGTGCTCACCGGCGCCGGTGCCGCCGCCCTGCTCACGGCCGCCGCCGCCGACAAGGCGAGCGACGGTGCGCTGATGCTCGGCGCGGGCATCGTGCTGACCCTCATCGGTTTCGTCGTCGTCGGCCCGCTGCTGGCCGGCTTCGTGGTGCGGGTGATCAGCGCGGTCCTGCTGCGGGCCTTCGGTCCGGTGGGACGGCTGGCCGAGCGCAACGCCCTGCGCAACCCGCGCCGCACCGGCGCCACGGGTGCCGCCCTGATGATCGGCCTCGCGCTGGTGGCCTGCCTCTCCGTCGTCGGCTCCTCCATGGTCGCCTCGGCCACGGGTGAGCTGGACAAGACGGTCGGCGCGGACTTCATCGTCCAGGGCAACCAGCGGATCGTGCCGCAGGCCGAGAAGGCGATGCAGGACACGCCCGGCCTGGAGCACGTCACCCGCTACAAGGTGCTCGACGCCACGCTGACCTCGCCCGACGGCAAGACCGACGACGACGGGGTCACGGCCGCCGACCCGACCTACGCCGAGGACGTGCGCCGCACGACGACGGAGGGCGAGCTCTCCGCCGCCTACGGCACCGACGCCATGTCGGTCGGCTCGGACTACGCCGAGAAGCACGGGGTGCACGTCGGCGACACGATCTCCGTGGCCTTCAAGGGCGGCGAGACCGCGAAGCTCAAGGTCGCCGCGATCACCAGCGACGACGTCGCCATCGACCAGGGCGCGCGGTACGTCAGCATCGAGACGATGCGGAAGTACCTGCCGGCCGAGAACATCCCGCCGAACATGATGATGCTCGCCAAGGCCGAGGAGGGCCAGGCGGACCAGGCCTACGCGGCGCTGAAGAAGTCCCTGGACGCCTACCCGCAGTACCAGGTGGCCGACCAGACCGACTACAAGCAGGAGCTGAAGGACCAGGTCGGCCAGCTGCTGAACATGGTCTACGGCCTGCTCGCCCTGGCGATCATCGTCGCGATCCTCGGTGTGGTGAACACCCTGGCCCTGTCGGTGGTCGAGCGGACCCGCGAGATCGGCCTGATGCGGGCGATCGGCCTCTCCCGCCGCCAGCTGCGCCGGATGATCCGGATGGAGTCCGTCGTCATCGCCCTCTTCGGTGCCCTGCTGGGCCTGGGGCTGGGCATGGGCTGGGGCGCCACGGCGCAGAAGCTGCTCGCGCTGGAGGGACTGAACGTCCTCGACATCCCCTGGCCGACGATCATCGGCGTCTTCATCGGCTCGGCCTTCGTGGGCCTGTTCGCCGCCCTGGTGCCGGCGTTCCGTGCGGGCCGCATGAACGTCCTGAACGCGATCGCGACGGAGTAGCGACCGACGGCCACCACGCACGGGGGTCGTGGGGGAGTGCCCGGTGCCGGAACGTCCTGGAGGGCGTCCGGCACCGGGCTCGTCGCTGCCTCCGGCCCTTCGACGGGCTGCCCCCTCCGGCCGCCTTCGACGGGCTGTCCTCCGGCCGGCCGTGTCGGGGGGTGACCTCTCCGGGCAGGGGGCCGTGCGCAGGCCACGGGGACAGGGGGAGACAGGAGCCAGGGGCCAAGGAGACAGAGGGAGGCAGGGAACCAGGGGCCAGGGGACAACGGCCAGGGGCCAGGGAGGGCGGAGCCCTTCGTGGGGCCCCCGCCATGCCGGTCAACCTGGCAACGGACGTCATCCACAGCCCCGACGCCGACGAGCGCAGCGTCGTACGCTGGACACCCCCGGCCCTCACCGCGTCGGGCTACTCGTGTTGTCCACCCCGGCACCCCAGGACGGAAGCGCCCACTCAATGAGTCTGCACGGTCTGCTCGACGCCGTCGTCAAGGACACCGCCCTCGCGGAAGCGATCACGGCGGCCGCAGACGGCAACCGCATGCACGTCGACCTGGTCGGCCCGCCCGCCGCCCGGGTCTTCTCGGTCGCCGCGCTGGCCCGCGAGACCGGCCGCCCCGTGCTGGCGGTGACCGCGACGGGACGCGAGGCGGAGGACCTGGCCGCCGCTCTGCGCTCCCTGCTGCCCCCGGAGGGCGTCGTGGAGTACCCCTCCTGGGAGACCCTTCCGCACGAACGGCTCAGCCCCCGCAGCGACACCGTCGGCCGCCGCCTCGCCGTCCTGCGGCGCCTGGCCCACCCCCGCCCCGACGACCCCGAGACCGGCCCGGTCTCCGTCGTCGTCGCACCCGTACGCTCCGTGCTCCAGCCCCAGGTCAAGGGCCTCGGCGACCTGGAGCCGGTGGCGCTGCGCACCGGGCAGAGCGCCGACCTGAACGAGGTCGTCGAAGCCCTGGCAGCCGCCGCGTACGCGCGTGTGGAGCTGGTGGAGAAGCGCGGCGAGTTCGCGGTGCGCGGCGGCATCCTGGACGTCTTCCCGCCCACCGAGGAGCACCCCCTCCGCGTCGAGTTCTGGGGCGACGACGTCGAGGAGATCCGCTACTTCAAGGTCGCCGACCAGCGCTCCCTGGAGGTCGCCGAGCACGGCGTGTGGGCCCCGCCCTGCCGCGAGCTGCTCCTCACCGAGGACGTACGGGAGCGGGCACGGGTCCTCGCCGAGGACCACCCCGAGCTGGGCGAACTGCTCGGCAAGATCGCCGAGGGCATCGCGGTGGAGGGCATGGAGTCCCTGGCACCCGTCCTCGTCGACGACATGGAACTCCTGCTGGACGTACTGCCCAAGGGCGCCATGGCCCTGGTCTGCGACCCCGAGCGGGTGCGCACCCGGGCCGCCGACCTCGTGGCCACGAGCCAGGAGTTCCTCCAGGCGTCCTGGGCCGCCACCGCGGGCGGCGGCGAGGCGCCGATCGACGTGGACGCGGCCTCCCTGTGGTCCATTGCGGACGTCCGGGAGCGGGCCCGTGAGCTGGACATGATGTGGTGGTCGGTTTCGCCGTTCGCCGCCGACGACGCGCTGGACGACGCCGACACGCTCAAGCTCGGCATGCACGCCCCGGAGAGCTACCGCGGCGACACCGCCAAGGCGCTGGCCGACACCAAGGGCTGGCTCGCCGACGGCTGGCGCACGGTCTACGTCACCGAGGGCCACGGACCGGCCGCCCGCACCGTCGAGGTCCTCGGCGGCGAGGGCATCGCGGCCCGCCTGGACAACGACCTCGGCACCCTCAGCCCCTCCGTCGTGCACGTCTCCTGCGGCTCCGTCGACCACGGCTTCGTCGACCAGGCCCTCAAGCTGGCCGTGCTCACCGAGACCGACCTGACCGGGCAGAAGGCCGCCGGCCGCGAGGGCGCCCGGATGCCGGCCCGGCGCCGCAAGACCATCGACCCGCTCACCCTGGAGGCGGGCGACTACATCGTCCACGAGCAGCACGGCGTGGGCCGCTACATCGAGATGGTTCAGCGCACCGTGCAGGGCGCCACCCGCGAGTACCTGGTCGTGGAGTACGCCCCCGCCAAGCGCGGCCAGCCCGGCGACCGGCTCTACATCCCCACCGACCAGCTGGAGCAGATCACCAAGTACGTCGGCGGGGAGGCCCCCACCCTGCACCGCCTGGGCGGCGCCGACTGGACCAAGACCAAGGCCCGCGCGAAGAAGGCGGTCAAGGAGATCGCCGCCGACCTGATCAAGCTGTACAGCGCGCGGATGGCGGCGCCCGGTCACGCGTTCGGCGCGGACACCCCCTGGCAGCGCGAGCTGGAGGACGCCTTCCCGTACGCGGAGACCCCGGACCAGCTCACCACCATCGCCGAGGTCAAGGAGGACATGGAGAAGACCGTCCCCATGGACCGCCTCATCTGCGGCGACGTCGGCTACGGCAAGACCGAGATCGCGGTCCGCGCCGCTTTCAAGGCCGTCCAGGACGGCAAGCAGGTGGCCGTTCTCGTGCCGACGACCCTGCTGGTGCAGCAGCACTTCGGGACGTTCGGCGAGCGGTACGCCCAGTTCCCGGTGAACGTGCGGGCGCTGTCCCGCTTCCAGTCCGACACCGAGTCGAAGGCGACGCTGGAGGGTCTGCGCGAGGGCTCGGTGGACATCGTCATCGGCACCCACCGCCTGTTCTCCTCCGAGACGAAGTTCAAGGACCTGGGCCTGGTCATCGTCGACGAGGAGCAGCGCTTCGGCGTCGAGCACAAGGAGCAGCTGAAGAAGCTCCGCGCCAACGTCGACGTCCTGACCATGTCCGCCACCCCCATCCCGCGCACCCTGGAGATGGCGGTCACCGGCATCCGCGAGATGTCCACGATCACCACCCCGCCGGAGGAGCGCCACCCGGTGCTGACCTTCGTCGGCCCCTACGAGCACAAGCAGATCGGCGCCGCCATCCGCCGCGAGCTGCTGCGCGAGGGTCAGGTCTTCTACATCCACAACCGCGTCGAGTCCATCGACCGCGCGGCGGCCAAGCTCCGGGAGATCGTCCCCGAGGCGCGGATCGCCACCGCGCACGGCCAGATGTCGGAGCAGGCCCTCGAACAGGTCGTCGTCGACTTCTGGGAGAAGAAGTTCGACGTGCTGGTCTCCACGACCATCGTCGAGTCCGGCATCGACATCTCCAACGCCAACACCCTCATCGTCGAGCGCGGCGACAACTTCGGTCTCAGCCAGCTCCACCAGCTGCGCGGCCGGGTCGGCCGAGGACGGGAGCGCGGGTACGCGTACTTCCTCTACCCGCCGGAGAAGCCGCTGACGGAGACCGCGCACGAGCGGCTCGCCACCATCGCCCAGCACACCGAGATGGGCGCGGGCATGTACGTGGCGATGAAGGACCTGGAGATCCGCGGCGCGGGCAACCTGCTGGGCGGCGAGCAGTCCGGCCACATCGCGGGTGTCGGCTTCGACCTGTACGTGCGGATGGTCGGCGAGGCGGTCGCGGACTACCGGGCCTCCCTGGAGGGCGGCGTGGAGGAGGAGCAGCCGCTCGAGGTCAAGATCGAGTTGCCCGTCGACGCGCACGTCCCGCACGACTACGCCCCCGGCGAGCGGCTGCGGCTCCAGGCGTACCGGTCCATCGCCTCCGCCAACAGCGAGGAGGACATCAAGGCCGTACGCGAGGAACTCGTCGACCGCTACGGCAAGTTGCCGGAACCGGTGGAAAACCTGCTGCTGGTTGCGGGCCTGCGGATGCTCGCGCGGGCGTGCGCCGTCGGTGAGATCGTGCTCCAAGGCAACAACATCCGTTTCGCGCCCGTGGAGTTGCGCGAGTCCCAGGAACTGAGGCTCAAGCGGCTCTATCCCGGAAGCGTCATCAAGGCGGGCGCCCACCAGGTCCTCGTGCCGCGCCCGAAGACCGCGAAGGTGGGCGGAAAGCCGCTGGTCGGGCGGGAACTGCTCGGCTGGGTGGGGGAGTTCCTGACCTCGATCCTGGGGTCGTAGCCGCCCGCCGTGAAGGCCTGGAAGCCGTCCACGGGGCCAGGCCCGTGGACGGCTTCCGATGTGTTCGGGGTGTGGGCGCGCTGTCGCGCCCTACTACCGTTCCGGCCGGTGGCCGCCCCGCCCGCGCCCGAAGCCGAGCTTGCCCTCGGCCCGCTGCTGTGCGGCGTCGACCTGCTTCTCGTACTTGCCGCCGGTCCTCTGGTTGACCTGGCGTTCGGCGGCGTCGGACACCTTTCTTGACCTGTCCTTGTCCTTGCCGGCCATGTTCTTCATCTTGTCGAGGATGCCCATGCAGAGCTCCTTCCGAGGCGTGACTCACTTTCGACGGTACGGCAGATATGCCCGGCATGCCCAATAAAGCCCACTATGGTCTGGACCTCTCCGTCGCTACGGTGGTACGGCATAACGGCAAGGGGAGGACGCGCATGAGGCGGCACAGCAGGATCCGTACCGGATGGGCCGCGGGTGCGGCCCTCGCTCTGGCCCTGGTCACCGGATGCGAGGGAGCTCAGGACGACGGGGACCCGTCCGCGGGCAGCGGTGCCGAGGCGCCGGCCGAGGGGCGGGCGGCAGGGCAGGCCGTCAGCCCGCTGAGCAACCCGGACGGAACCGAACCCGGCCTCGGCCCGGTCACGGGCGACACCGACGAGGCAACGGCCCGGAAGCTCATCGACGGCCTGAAGACCAAGGGGCGCGGACCCAGGACCGGATACGACCGTGACGAGTTCGGCTACGCCTGGATGGACTCGGCCGACGGCGTGCCGCTCGCCCGCAACGGCTGCGACACGCGGAACGACCTGCTGAGACGCGACGGCCAGAAGCTGCGCTTCCGCTCCGGCTCCGACTGCGTGGTCGTCGCCATGACGCTGGACGATCCGTACACCGGCACGACCATCGAGTGGCGCAAGCAGGAGGCGAGCGAGGTCCAGATCGACCACGTCGTGCCGCTGTCGTACAGCTGGCAGATGGGCTCCTCGCGGTGGCCGCAGAGCAAGCGCGAACAACTGGCGAACGACCCGCTCAACCTGCTCCCCGTCCAGGGCCGCGCCAACTCCGCCAAAAGCGACTCCGGACCGGCCTCCTGGCTGCCGCCCGCCAAGCCGATCCGGTGCGCGTACGCCGTCCGCTTCGCCCAGGTCGCCGCCAAGTACGAACTGGCGGTCACCGCACCGGACCGGCAGGCGATGCTGCGGCAGTGCGGCGGCTGACGGAGACCGGCCGCCCGCCGGCCCCCTGCGCCTCTTCGCCCCGGATCGGCTTCTCGGGAAGCGTGAACGACTTGGGCACCCCGCCCGGCTGCGGCTTGCCGTCCTTGCGTCCGGCAACCCGGTAGCCGGCGTCGAGGTAGTACGCGGTCAGGCGTGTGTTGCCGGTCAGGCAGTCCAGACGTACCCACGTCCGCCCTGCCCCGCCCCGCCCTGCCCCGCCCCGCCCTGCCCCGCCTCGGCCACGCGGCGCTCCGCGCGGCGCGGAAGCTGCCGTCCCGTCCCGGGCGGGACACTGCCGTGGTCCACCATCAGACGGTGCACATGGCCGGCCGTCGGCGGTTGCGGCCCCCATGCCTCCTCGTCCTCCCACCACAGTTCCCAGGCCCCGACCACGCGATCGGCGGCCTCCGCGATCCATACCTCGCCGTGCCGCGTGATCCGGCGGAAGTGGTCCCCGGTCAGTTCGCCAGGACTCCACTGACCAGCGACACCCTGGGCGGGCATCCAGCGGGCAGCGTCGTCGCGCAGGCGCACGACAGCGGCAAGGTCGGCGTCCTCGGCGAGACGGAAACCCAGAGCGTCCATGTCCCGTCCTCGCACCGGCGTTGCCCGTGGCGGACGCCGAAGGCGGGGGCGTCGGCCTGCGCCGCCCCGACGGCAAGCGTCCGGGACGAGAGGCGGCGCCGCCGACCATGACCCGTGGGTGAGGCGCTGGGCAAAACCCGTTTCCCCGCCTCGGCATCCCTGCCTACCGTGGCGCCATGGAGTTGAAGGTATCGAGCCTCGCCGAACGCCCGGAGATGACGGACCGGGTCCGGGAAATGGCCGACAGCTGGCCCGCGTTCGCCGTCGAGGACCTCTCGGGCAACGCCCACTACCCGCGCATCGCCGTCGAACTGCCGGAGTACGTGCAGTTCGCCGAGGACGAGCACGGCGAGGTCGTCGCGCACAGCCACAGTGTGCCGTTCGCCCTGCACAGGGAGGGACGCGGCACGCTGCCCGCGCGTGGCTGGGGCGAGGTGCTCGTCTGGGCCTTCAGCGACCTGCGCCGCGATGTCCGCCCCGACACCGTCAGCGCCGTCTCCGTCACCGTCGCCCCGCACGCCCAGGGGCTCGGCCTGTCCGGCCGGATGCTCGCCGCGATGCGCGACAACGCCCGCGCCCGCGGTTTCCGCGAGGTCGTCGCCCCCGTCCGCCCCAGCGCCAAGCACCTCGAACCACACACCCCCATCGAGGAGTACGCCCGCCGCCTGCGCCCCGACGGCCTGCCCCACGACCCGTGGCTGCGCGTCCACGCCCGTGCCGGTGCCACCCTCGACTCGGTGGCCCCGGCCTCCATGACCGTCTCCGGCTCGCTGGACGAGTGGCGTCAGTGGACGGGACTGCCCTTCGACACCGCCGGGGACATCGAGGTCCCCGGCGCCCTGGTGCCGGTGCGCTGCGAACCGGAGCGCGGGTACGCGGTGTACGTCGAGCCCAACGTGTGGATGCGGCACGCACTCTGAGCCGAGCACGGCAGCGGGTCGATGTGCGTGGCGCCCCAGGATTTCCAGTGGTGGTTCGGTGAGCCGTGAGCTGAGCTGAGCTGAAGTGAGCTGAAGTGAGCTGAGCTGCGAGCGGTGAGTCGGGAACCGTGAACCGCGAGCGGTGGCGTGTGCACGCCGCGATGAGGCGTGAGCCGTGACGTGCGAGTGCTGTGACGTGGAGTGCCGTGACGTGCGAGTGCCGTGAACGCTCGCGGACGGGGCGCCGGCGTCAGAAGTTGCCGTTGCCGAGCAGCTCGCCTTCGGCATCGTAGATCGTGACGAGGCCGTTCTCGCTCTGCTTCCAGTCGGCGAACGCGGAGGCGATGAGTTTGGCGGGACCGGTGGCCTCGCCCATGATGCCGCCGGTGAAGTCGGTGTAGACGTCGGCGGCATCGAGGATGTCGTTCTGCTCGTCGGCGCCCTGCACCTTGGTGACGTGGGAGACGGCGTCCTTCTCCGCCGCCGTCCCGTTCTTCTGCACGAACGCCTTGAACTGCTCGGCCTGGGAGGCCTTCTCGACGGCCTTGTCCTCGGCGGGCTTCGCGTCGGACTTGCCGCTCGTGCCGCCCGTGCCGCCCGACGCGGCACCACCGGACTTCTCACCCGAGCTCGCGGAGGTCCGGCTGTCACTCTTGCCGTCGCCGCTCCCGTCACCGGAGTTCGCCGACACCGCGCCGATGACGACGAGACCCACGACAGCACCCAGCGCGACCTTGGTCTTCATGCCCATGACTCTGTTCCCTCCCCATGCGGCAACCGCCACCTCCCGGCGATTGCTCGTTCGCGGTGTCAATAAGACCAGAGCTTGTGAACCGAGTCAACCAAGTTCACAACGTCTTGGGAGTACACGTGCGTGAATCGATGTGAACTCGCTTGCGTCGGTATGCTCGGCGTCACACCATCGACGAGGGGGCCGTGCGGGTGCAGGACAACGCGACAGAAGTGACCGCCGCCGGAATCGCGCGGCTCGCCGGCGTCGGCCGCGCGGCCGTCAGCAACTGGCGCCGTCGGCACGCCGACTTCCCCAAGCCGGTCGGGGGCACCGAGACCAGTCCCTCCTTCGCCCTCGCCGAGGTGGAGGGCTGGCTGCGCGAGCACGGCAAACTCGCCGAGGTCCCCTTGCGGGAGCGGGTCTGGCAGCAACTCGTCGGCCATCCCGAAGGCCCGGGCACCGCGCTCACGCACGCCGGGTGCGTCCTGCTGCTGATCCACGACCGCCCCACGCTCTGGCTGGAGCTGAGCGCCGGTTCCGACGAACGGCTCGCCGCGATGCTCCCCGAGGCGCTGGACGGGGTACTGGCGCCGCGCTTCGGCGTGGCGCGCCGGGGGCGTGGCGGTCGCGGTGGGAGCGCGCCGAGCGCTGCCGCCGGTTCCCCCGCGAGGGCGGGGGCGTCGATGTCGGTGCTGGCGTCGGCGTCGGCGTCGAGCGCCGTGAATACGTCCACCGGGGACCATGCGGTCACCCCGGTTCACACGGAACACTCCGTGAAGGCGCCGGACTCTGTGAACACCTCACCGACGATTCACACCCCCGCTGCCGCCCCGGCCTCCGCTCCCGCCCCGGCCCCCGCTCCCGCCCCGGCCCCCGCTCCCGCACAGGCCCACGCCTCGGCCCCGACCCCGGCCCTGGCCCCCGCCCCCGTCCTCCAGACCCCCACAGGCCCCGCCGTCCTCGTCTCCGCGCCCCTCCTCCGCGGCACCGCCGAACTGGCCGCCGAGCTCGGGGCCCGGCAGGCCTTCGAGTTCCTGCTCGGCCGGCACCTCGACGCCAACCCCCGCCAGTACACGCTCACCCCCACCGACCTCGCCCGCCTCATGGCGGACCTCGCCGGCCCCGCCCGCACCGTCCTCGACCCCGCCTGCGGAACCGGCGCCCTCCTGCGCGCCGCCGCGCCCCACGGCCCCGCCCCCCGCCCCGAGCAGACCGATCAGCGGCTGTACGCCCAGGACAGCGCCCCCGACCTCGCCGCGCTCACCGGACTCCGGCTCGCCCTGAACACGCGGGCCACCGTGCGCGGCGCCGTCGGCGACACCCTGCGCGCGGACGGCTTCCCCGAGCTGCGCGCCGACGCGGTCCTCTGCCACCCGCCGTTCAACGAACGCAACTGGGGCCACGACGAACTCGCCTACGACGCCCGCTGGGAGTACGGCTTCCCGGCCCGCACCGAGTCCGAGCTGGCCTGGGTGCAGCACGCGCTCGCCCGCCTGAGGGACGGCGGCACGGCCGTCCTCCTCATGCCGCCCGCCGCCGCCTCCCGCCGCTCCGGCCGCCGCATCCGCGCCGATCTGCTGCGCCGGGGCGCGCTGCGAGCCGTGGTCGCGTTGCCCGTCGGCGCGGCCCCGCCGTACAACATCCCGCTCCACCTGTGGGTGCTGCGCAGGCCGGAGAAGGCGTCCGCGCAGCCCGAGGTGCTCCTCGCCGACGTGGGACGGTTCACCGGAGAGGGGCGCGGCGGACCGGACTGGCAGGCCGTGCGGAGTGCCGTGCTCGACGCCTGGCGGGACTTCGACCGGGACGGCAGCCTCGGCGACCGGCCCGGCCTGGCCCGCTCCCTGCCCGTCATCGAGCTCCTCGACGACGATGTCGACCTCGCCCCCGCCCGCCACCTGCCGCCCCCCACGGCCACCGACGGTGCCGGACGGCTCGCGGACGTACGGGAGCGCCTCGGCGAGACCCTGCGCCTGACCACCGACCTCACCCCCGCGGCCCCCGACGTCACCCCCGCCGCCCCCGACCTCACCCCCGCGGCCGCCGGCCTCCGGCCCGAGGCCGCCGACACCGCGCAGCCCGTGCCCCGCTGGCCGCTCACCACCGTCGGTGAACTCGCCCGCGGCGGCGCTCTGCTCCTGCGCACCGGCGGAAACGGCGGCCACGCGCGCGTGCCGGTACTCACCGACCACGACGTGCTCGCCGGCACCGGCCCCTCCGGCACCCTCCCCGAGAGCGAGGAGGAGGCCGTACTGACCGAACCCGGCGACGTCGTCGTCCCGGTCCTCGGCGGCGGCTCCGTCACGCGTGTGGTCGACGACGACACCGCCGGTGCCGTCCTGGGCCGCAACCTCGTCCTCCTGCGTCCCGACCCCGCCGCGCTCGAACCCTGGTTCCTCGCCGGGTTCCTGCGCGGCACCGCCAACAACCGGCAGGCCAGCAGCTACGCCTCCACCGCCACCCGCCTCGACGTCCGCCGCCTCCAGCTTCCCCGGCTCCCGCTGGACGCCCAGCACCGCTACGGCGCCCGCTTCCGCGCCCTCGACGAGTTCGAACGGGCGCTCAGGCTCGCGGGCCGCCTCGGCGAGCAGCTCGTACGCGGGATGTACGACGGGCTCACGGACGGCACGGTGGCACCCGGTCGGTGACCTCGCGGTGATCGGTACGGCAACGGTTCGGTACAACCGGGGACCACTGTCGGTCCCGGCCTATACGCTCGGACTTTCACACTGAACGGCCCGTTCGTCCGTTCGGCACGTAGGCACCATCGTCCAGGAGCAGTCATGTACGGCAACAGCGCCGCCGGGCCGCCGCCGTCACGCGGCGCGGCCACCGTCATCACCCTGCGCGTGCTGTTCGCCGCCGCCGGTTTTCTGACGTGCGGTCTGCTCGCCTGCGTCCCGCTGTTCCGGATCGCCGTGCTGCGCGGCCGCGGGCTCGACTGGGCCGTGGCCTGGCTGAGCCTGCCGGTGTCCATCGGCTGCCTCGCCGTGGTCGGTGAGCTGCCGGAGAGCGACCCCCGCACGGACGTCGCCATGGTCGCCCTCCTGCTGATCGGAGCGGCGGCCAGCGCGTACTTCCTCGTCGTCGACATACGCCTGCACGCCGCACCACGGCAGTTCAGCGGCTACGCGCCGCCGCGTCACCCGTTCGCCGCGCCCTACGGCCAGACGCACCCCGCGGGACCGTACGCGCCCACGCTCGTACCGCAGCCCCCGGCCAACCGCCCCGCGCACCCCGGGTTCCCAGCACCCCATACGCCGATGCCCCATACGCCGATGCCTCACGCGCCGATGCCCCACGCGCCGATGCCCGAGGCTCAGGTGACCCAGACGTCCGTGCCCCAGCACCCCGCTCCCGCCCCGCCGCCCCAGCACCCCGCTCCCACCCCGCCGCCCCAGCCCCCCGCCCCCACCCCGGCCCGCATCGACCAGGTCCGCGCCGAGCTCGACGAGCTCAGCGACTACCTGCGCAAGCACGACGGCAACGGCGACAGCCAGGGCGGACGGTGACCGTGGCGACGGGGCGGGTCGTCGCCGACCGGTACGAGCTGTCCACGCTCATCGGGCAGGGCGGCATGGGCCAGGTCTGGACGGCGTACGACCGGCGGCTCGACCGGCGCGTCGCGGTGAAGCTTCTGCGCCCCGACAAGGTGGCCGGCCAGGAGGCCGACGAACTGCGCCGCCGGTTCGTGCGCGAGTGCCGGGTGACCGCACAGGTCGACCACCCCGGCCTGGTCACGGTGCACGACGCGGGCAGCGAGGGCGAGGAGCTGTTCCTCGTCATGCAGTTCGTCGACGGCGCGGACCTCTCCGACCACCTCGCCGAGCACGACCCGTACCCCTGGCAGTGGGCGGTCGCCGTCGCGGCCCAGCTGTGCGCCGTCCTCAGCGCGGTGCACGCCGTGCCGATCGTCCACCGCGACCTCAAGCCGCGCAACGTGATGGTGAAGCAGGACGGCACCGTCACCGTCCTCGACCTCGGCGTCGCCTCCGTCATGGACGCCGACACCACCCGCCTCACCCACACCGGCACCCCCATCGGCTCGCCCGCCTACATGGCGCCCGAGCAGGCCATGGGCGGCGCGGTCGGCCCGTACACCGACCTGTACGCCCTCGGCGTACTCATGCACGAACTGCTCAGCGGCGATGTCCCGTTCGCCGGCTCCACCGCCCTCGGTGTCCTCCACCGGCACCTGTACGAACCGCCGCTGCCCGTGCGCCGCATCCGCCCCGAGGTCCCCGAGGCGCTCGAAGCCCTGGTCCTGCGCCTGCTCGCCAAGGACCCGCAGCACCGGCCCGCCTCCGCCCAGGAGGTCTACGAGCACCTGGCGCTGCTGCTGCCCGCGCGCGGCATGCCCACCGGCGGTCCCCTCGACCCCACCCGCCCCTTCGTACGCCCGCACGCCCCCTGGCCGGACCGTGCGCGCACCCCCGCGCCCCGGCCGGCCCCCGTGCCGCCCGCCGCCGAAGCCGGGAAACCGGACGTCGCCCGCGCCGTCGACGACGTCAAACGCCTCCTCGGCGAGGGCCGCATCACCCAGGCCGTCGACATCCTCGGCGCGATCCTGCCCGCCGCCGCCGAACAGCACGGCGAACGCTCCCCGGTCGTGCGCACCCTGCGCAAGCAGTACGCGGCCACCCTCATGGACGACGGCCAGTACCGGCGCGCCCTGCCCGAACTGCGCCGCCTCGCCGACGAACGCGCCGCCGAGGCCGGCCAGTCCGACCCGCAGTCCCTGCGCCACCGCCACGACGCCGCCCAGTGCCTGGAGCAGCTCGGCGAACCGGCGGCGGCCCTCGCCGAGTACCGGGCGCTGCTGCCGTACTACGAGAACCAGTACGTCGCCGGTGACCCCGACCTCGCCCACGACGTCCGCCGCCGCATCGGCCACCTGCTCCTCGCCCTCGGCGACCGCGCCGCCGCCCACGAGACGCTGGCCCGGCTGCTGCACGACGTGGAGCGCGTCCACGGACCCGGCCACCCGCTCGCGGCCGAGATCCGGCGCACCCTCCAGTGGCTCGGCCAGGTACGCGGCTGACGACCGCCACCCCGGGGACGGCGCGGCGGTGCCCGAAGTCCTCGTGAATCGTTGGTCGAATGGGTTGGCCGGAGCCCGGCCACTGCCTACCATCGATCACCGCAAGACTTTGTGCGCCCGCCCGTCGCCCGATCACCACCCCTGGTGGGAAGCGCCGTGCGCCGTACCTGTTGTTGCAATCTCCAACGGGAGGTTTCCTTGCACCGCCGTCGTCGCACCGCGCTCCTCCTCACCACGGCGATCGCCGCCGCAGCGCCCCTGCTCACCGCCTGCGGCAACGACGCGCATCAGGGCGCGGCGGCCGTCGTCGGCGACCAGCGGATCACCGTCGCCCAGCTGGAGAACCGCGTCGACGAGGTGCGCGAGGCCCAGCGGGCCGCCGTCCCGGACGACGCCCAGTATGAGCAGGTCCTCGCACGCACCGGCGGCCTCGCCCGCGACACCCTGCACAGCATGGTCCTCGACCAGGTCCTGCACCGCGCCGCCCAGGACGCGGGCGTGACCGTCACACGCAAGGACGTCCAGCAGATGCGCGGCGGCCTCGAGGAGCAGGCCGGCGGTGCCAAGCAGCTGGAGACCGCCTGGCTGCAGCAGTACGGCGTCGCCCCCGGCCGTCTCGACGACAACCTGCGCATCCAGCTGGAGGCGCAGAAGCTCGCCGAGAGCCTCGGGACCGACACCAGTCGGCCCGAGTTCTGGCAGGCCCTGTCCGAGGCGTCCAAGAAGCTCGACGTCGACCTCAACCCGCGCTACGGCGCCTGGGACGTCCAGAAGAGCAGCCGCGTCGACACCGAGGTGCCGTGGGTGCGGGAGATCACGGCGGCGCAGACGCGGCAGACGGCATAACGGCCCTGCGGGCCCTGCCGGGACGGCACGGGCCCTGCGGGCCACCGGCCAGGCTGTGGAAACTGCGGACGACGGCCCTGTGGACAACGGCCCTGTGGACAACTCATGGGGCTGTCGGCCGCGTGCGTTACGTTCTGAGGGTGAACGCAACCGCCGCCGACACCACCCCCGGCACCTCCCCCGACCCGGGCCGCGTCGTCCTCCTCACCACCAGCCATCGCGTCGCCCCCGGCCTGCTCTCCTGGCCCGCCTGGCAGGCCCTGCGCACCGCCGACCGCGTGCTGTGCGCCGACGCGACGCACCCGCAGCTGCCGTACCTGCGCGAGGCGGGCATACGGGTCGACGAGGCGGCCCCGACCGCCGAGGAACTGGTCGCCGCCTGCGCCGGCGGTCGCACGGTGGTGGTCGTGGCGACCGGTGAGGGCGACCCCGCCCTCACCGACGGACTGGCCCGCCTCGCCGGATCGGGCCGCGTCCGCATGCCGGACCTCGAGCTGCTCCCCGCCTCCTACGACCTTCCGGGTGCGCGCCTGCTCGACCTCGTCCAGGTCATGGACCGCATCCGCCTCGAATGCCCCTGGTCGTCCGAACGCACCCACAAGGGCCTGGCCAAGTACGCCATCGAGGAGGCGTACGAACTCGTCGAGGCGATCGAGGACGGCGACCGCGAGGAACTCCGCGAGGAACTGGGCGACGTACTCCTCCAGGTCGTCTTCCACGCCCGCATCGCCGAGGACGACCCCGACGCCCCGTTCTCCATCGACGACGTGGCCGGCACCATCGTCGCCAAACTGATCCACCGCCACCCGCACGTCTTCGGCGACGAGACGGCCTCCACCCCCGAGGAGGTCAGGGAGCACTGGCTGCGCACCAAGGCGGCCGAGAAGCAGCGCACCTCGGTCACCGAGGGCGTCCCGCTCGGTCAGCCCGGCCTCGCCCTCGCGGCCAAGCTCGCCTCCCGCGTCCGCACCGCGGGCCTCCCGGTCCCCCTCCCCACCGGCGAGGGCATCGGCTACGAACTCCTCGCCCTGGCCGCACGCGCCGAGGCCGGCGGCACGGACCCCGAGGCGGCCCTGAGAGCGGCGGCACGGGCGTACCGGGACGCGATCCGGGTGGCGGAGGCCGCCGGGGACTGAGACCGAGGGCGAGTATCCAGGGCCCGCGGCCGAAGGCACACCGGCGCCCGGAACACCTCCGGCCCCCCGGATACGGTCAAGGGGTGACCGACCACCCCACACCCGACCGCCCCACGCCGGGCCATCCCACGCCCGACCGCCCCACGCCGGGCCACTCCACGCCCGACGGCCCCACGTCGGGCGACCCCGCGCCCGACGGCCCCACCCCCGAGCTCTTCACCTGGGAGTTCGCCAGCGACCCCTACCCCGCCTACGCCTGGCTGCGCGAGCACGCCCCCGTGCACCGCACCCGGCTGCCCAGCGGAGTGGAGGCCTGGCTGGTCACCCGGTACGCCGACGCCAAGCAGGCCCTCGCCGACCCGCGGCTGTCCAAGAACCCGGCGCACCACGACGAGCCCGCGCACGCCAAGGGCAAGACCGGCATTCCGGGGGAGCGGAAAGCCGAGCTCATGACCCATCTGCTGAACATCGACCCGCCGGACCACACCCGGCTGCGGCGGCTGGTCAGCAAGGCGTTCACGCCCCGCAGGGTCGCCGAGTTCGCACCCCGGGTGCAGGAGCTCGCCGACGACCTCATCGACCGGTTCGCCGGCACGGGTTCCGCCGACCTGATCCACGAGTTCGCCTTCCCGCTGCCCATCTACGCCATCTGCGACCTGCTCGGCGTACCCCGCGAGGACCAGGACGACTTCCGGGAGTGGGCGGGCATGATGATCCGTCACGGCGGCGGGCCACGGGGCGGGGTCGCCCGGTCGGTGAAGAAGATGCGGGGCTATCTCGCCGACCTCATCCACCGCAAGCGCGCGGCCCTGCCGGCCGAACCCGGCCCCGGCGAGGACCTCATCTCCGGGCTCATCCGCGCCTCCGACCACGGCGAGCACCTCACCGAGAACGAGGCCGCGGCGATGGCCTTCATCCTGCTCTTCGCCGGTTTCGAGACCACCGTCAACCTGGTGGGCAACGGAGTGCACGCCCTGCTCACCCACCCCGAACAGCGGGCCCGCCTGCAGACGTCCCTCGCCGCGGGCGAGCGCGGCCTGCTGGAGACGGGCGTCGAGGAACTCCTGCGGTACGACGGTCCCGTGGAGCTGGCCACCTGGCGCTTCGCCACCCGGCCGCTCACCATCGGCGGGCAGGAGATCGCGGCCGGCGACCCCGTCCTCGTCGTCCTCGCCGCCGCCGACCGGGACCCGCAGCGGTTCGCGGACCCGGACACCCTGGACCTCTCCCGCCGGGACAGCCAGCACCTCGGGTACGGCCACGGCATCCACTACTGCCTCGGCGCCCCGCTCGCCCGGCTGGAGGGGCAGACCGCGATCGGCACGCTCCTCACCCGCCTCCCGGACCTGCGCCTCGCCGCCGACCCGGCCGAACTGCGCTGGCGCGGCGGACTCATCATGCGCGGTTTGCGCACCTTGCCCGTCTCGTTCACGCCGGTCGCGTCGTCGTCGGCCGACGACGGCCCGCCGTCGACGCAAAGGTGACACGCGCTCAACTCTGTGATCTTCACGTGATCTGCGCGGCATGAACTTGTGACAAGCGATCATCTGCCTATACGTTCACGAATCAGCGTGGCGCCCCGAGCACCACCCGTCGCGCGGTCCCCGTTGTCTCGTGAAAGGTCGTCGCATGCTCTCCGGGAACGGTCGTCACCGCCGCCCCCGCCAGGCTCCCGCCCTGGTCGTCGCCGCCGGAGTGACCGGCTCCGCCATCGCGATCCCGCTCCTCGGCGCCACCGGCGCCCACGCGGCCGACGGGGCGAGCTGGGACCGGGTCGCCGAGTGCGAGACCGGCGGCGCCTGGAGCCAGAACAGTGGCAACGGGTACTACGGCGGCCTGCAGCTGTCCCAGGACGCCTGGGAGCAGTACGGCGGCCTGGAGTACGCGCCCAGCGCCGACCAGGCCAGTCGCTCCCAGCAGGTGAGAGTCGCCGAGAAGATACACGCGGACCAGGGCATCGCCGCCTGGCCGACGTGCGGTCTGCTCGCGGGCCTGGGCGACGGCTCGGCGTCCGCCGGCGGTGGCTCGGGTACGGCGGGTGACGGCTCGTCGGAGGGATCGGACACCTCGAAAGAGCCGTCGGGCCTTCCCGGACTCTCCGGTGCGTCCGGCTCGACCGGCTCGTCCGGCTCGTCCGGTTCGACGGAGCCGGCGGATCCCACGTCCGAGGCGTCCCCTTCGGCTCCTTCCTCTCCCGCGTCCCCTTCCTCGCCCTCCTCGCCCTCCGCTGACCCTTCGTCGGACAGCGGGGACGATTCGACCAAGTCCGACACGTCCCCCGGCTCCGGGTCCACGGAGAGCGGCGAACCGCAGAACACCGGCGCTTCACCCACGCCCTCCCAGGAAGCCGGCGAATCGGACAAGCCGGGGCGGAATGACGGCTCTTCGGCCCTCACCGACACGGAGGAGTCCGGCGCGGGCCGGCACCGGGGCGGCAGTGCCGACGAGGGGGCGGTGGACGGTCGTACGGGCGAGTCGTCGGGGCGGCACGCCTCGCGCGGTGAGGGTGACGCGCGCCAGGCCGTGGACGGCTCGTACACCGTGCGTTCCGGCGACAGCCTCTGGGGCATCGCCGACTCTCTTGAGCTGGACGGCGGCTGGCGTTCGCTCTACGCCGGCAACAAGGAGGTCGTCGGCGCCGACCCCGACCACATCCTGCCCGGTCAGACGCTCACGGTCACGGGCGAATCGGGCGAAAAGTAGGGGGAGTTCGCGTCACGGTTAGAGATCGTATGTCCGTTTTGGATCTCGTGAGAGATAGGTCTCAGAAGCCGTGATCGTCTTTGTAAATCCGCGGAGCGCGTGACTACGGTCATGACCGCCCGTCATCGCGGGCCCCGGCTGCCGCAACGCCGAATCCTGCCAGCGGCCGTCCGGGAACAGTCGTCGCGTCAAGCGCCGAAGGCAGGAGCGGGGGACCCAAGGTAAGTGCCGCACCGGGCAGTTGAACCGGAGCGGCTAGGGGTGGAGCCGAGTTCCGCGAGGAACCCGGCCGGGCAACTCAACCGGCCCGAACCCGACAGCTCACCTCGCAGGCGTCGGTGAGGGGATCAACCATGCTGTTTTCCGGCAAGGGCAAGCACCGCCGTCCGTCCAAGGCCACCCGTGTCATCGCCGTCGCCGGTGTCACCGGTGCCGCCGTCGCCGCCCCGCTGATGGCGGCCGGCAACGCCTCCGCCGCCACCGCGTCCGAGTGGGACGCCGTCGCCCAGTGCGAGTCCGGCGGCAACTGGTCCATCAACACCGGCAACGGCTACTACGGCGGCCTGCAGTTCTCCGCCTCCACCTGGGCCGGCTACGGCGGCACGCAGTACGCCGCGACCGCGGACCAGGCCAGCAAGGCGCAGCAGATCGAGATCGCCGAGAAGGTGCTCGCGGGCCAGGGCAAGGGCGCCTGGCCGGTCTGCGGCACCGGCCTGTCGAACGCCGCGTACACCGGCGGCGGCTCCGGTGAGAGCCAGGACAGCGGCTCCTCCCAGGGCTCCGGCTCCTCCCAGGACTCCGGCAGCTCCGAGAGCGCGCAGAGCCAGGGCAGCGGCTCCGGCGCCGACCGCTCCGCCGAGCAGAAGGCCTCCCGCTCCGCCGAGCGTCCGGCCGCCGAGAAGACCGTCACCACCCCGACCGGCAAGAAGGTCGAGAAGGGCGACGGCGAGTACAAGGTGGTCACGGGCGACACCCTCAGCTCGATCGCCGAGGAGCACGACGTCGAGGGCGGCTGGGCCGAGCTGTTCAAGCTGAACGACGACATCGTCGACGACGCCGACCTGATCTACCCGGGCCAGCAGCTGCACCTGAAGTAGGCAGCAGCTCCCCTTGCTCCCGCTCCGGCGCGTGTTCCCCCGTACGCGCCGGAGCGGGATTTTCATGCCCTGACCCCGCACCCCGTTCCACCCTGACCCCGCACCCCGTTCCCGCCCTGATCCCGCACCCCGTTCCCGCCCTGATCCCGGCTCCGTTCCCGCCCTGATCCCGGCTCCGTTCCCGCCCCCGAATCCGGCCGGGTTTGCGGAAACGTCTTTGTTCCGTTCGGAAACAATTTACTCTCGGTTCTGTCCAGCGGGTGGGCCATCGGCTGGCCGATCGCCCGGAGCCGGTTAGGCTCGGTCCCGCAGAGCCGCTGCGGTCCTGTGGACCCGCGCGTCACACCGAAGCGTCACATTGAAGAAGGAGATGCTCGTGCCGTCCATCGACGTCGTCGTAGCCCGGGAAATCCTGGACTCCCGAGGCAACCCCACGGTCGAGGTCGAGGTCGGCCTCGACGACGGCAGCACGGGTCGTGCCGCCGTTCCGTCCGGCGCCTCCACCGGCGCCTTCGAGGCCATCGAACTCCGTGACGGCGACTCCAACCGTTACCTGGGCAAGGGCGTCGAGAAGGCCGTCCTGGCCGTCATCGAGCAGATCGGCCCGGAGCTCGTCGGCTACGACGCCACCGAGCAGCGCCTGATCGACCAGGCGATGTTCGACCTGGACGCCACCGACAACAAGGGCTCGCTCGGCGCCAACGCCATCCTCGGCGTCTCGCTCGCCGTCGCCCACGCCGCCTCCGAGGCCAGCGACCTGCCGCTCTTCCGCTACCTGGGCGGCCCCAACGCGCACCTGCTGCCGGTGCCGATGATGAACATCCTGAACGGCGGCTCGCACGCCGACTCCAACGTGGACATCCAGGAGTTCATGATCGCCCCGATCGGCGCGGAGTCCTTCTCCGAGGCCCTGCGCTGGGGCGCCGAGGTCTACCACACCCTGAAGAAGGTCCTGAAGAGCAAGGGCCTGGCCACCGGCCTCGGCGACGAGGGCGGCTTCGCCCCGAACCTCGGCTCCAACCGCGAGGCCCTCGACCTCATCCTCGAGGCCATCAAGGAAGCCGGCTACACCCCCGGCGAGCAGATCGCCCTCGCGCTCGACGTCGCCGCGTCCGAGTTCTACAAGGACGGCTCCTACACCTTCGAGGGCAAGGAGCGCACGGCCGCCGAGATGACCGAGTACTACGCCGAGCTGGTCGAGGCGTACCCGCTGGTCTCCATCGAGGACCCGCTGTTCGAGGACGACTGGGACGGCTGGAAGATCCTCACCGGCAAGCTCGGCGACAAGGTCCAGATCGTCGGCGACGACCTGTTCGTCACCAACCCGGAGCGCCTGGCCCGCGGCATCGAGGAGAGCGCCGCCAACGCCCTGCTGGTCAAGGTCAACCAGATCGGTTCGCTGACCGAGACCCTGGACGCCGTCGAGCTGGCCCAGCGCAACGGCTTCAAGTGCATGATGTCCCACCGTTCCGGCGAGACCGAGGACGTCACCATCGCCGACCTGGCCGTCGCCACCAACTGCGGCCAGATCAAGACCGGCGCCCCGGCCCGCTCCGAGCGCGTCGCCAAGTACAACCAGCTGCTGCGCATCGAGGAGATCCTCGACGACGCCGCGGTGTACGCCGGCCGCAGCGCGTTCCCGCGCTTCAAGGGCTGACCGCGGCCCCGAGAGGCAGCGTCGTACGTACGTCCCCGTACCCGGTCCCGTACCGTGTGCGGGGACGTACGCGTGTGCACGGGAGGCGGAGACCAGGATGGCCGTGAAGGACCGGGACCGTTTCTCCACCGCGACCAGGATCCGGATCATCGGGGAGCAGACCGCGGCCCGGGTCTACCGCTCGCAGACCAAGCGCCAGGCCCGCCGCTCCCGGCTGACCGGCCGGGCCGCGCTGCTCGCGATGGTGCTCTGCTCGCTCGTCGTGGCGCTCGCCTATCCGATACGGCAGTACGTCGCCCAGCGTGCCGAGATCGCCGATCTGCGGCGGGAGCAGCAGGAGACCCGGGACCGGGTCGAGGAACTGCGCGACCTCAAGGCACGCTGGCAGGACGACGCCTACGCCGAGCAGCAGATCCGGCTGCGGCTGCACTACGTGATGCCGGGGGAGACCGGGTTCGTCGTCGTCGACCCGGACGCGGCCAGGAAGGCCCGCGCCGAGGCCGGTGCCGCCGACCGCCCCTGGTACCGGAACGTATGGGACGGGGTCGACAAGGCCGACACCGCCGCCCGCCGGCAGTGAACCGACAGCGCCGGCAGTGACTCAACAGGAAGACCAGCAGAAGACAGCCATGCAGACTCCCCCGCCGACCACCCCGCGCACCGAGCCCACCGACGCGGACGTCGAGGCCTTCAAGCAGCAGCTCGGACGACCCCCGCGCGGCCTGCGCGCCATCGCGCACCGCTGCCCCTGCGGCCAGCCGGACGTCGTGGAGACGGCGCCGCGGCTGCCCGACGGCACTCCCTTCCCCACGCTGTACTACCTGACGTGCCCGAAGGCGGCCTCCGCCATCGGCACGCTGGAGGCGAACGGCGTGATGAAGGAGATGACCGAGCGCCTCGCCACCGACCCGGAGCTGGCCGACGCCTACCGGGCCGCGCACGAGGACTACATCCGGCGCCGCGACGAGATCGAGGAGCTGACCGGCTTCCCGAGCGCGGGCGGCATGCCGGACCGGGTCAAGTGCCTGCACGTGCTGGTCGCCCACTCGCTGGCGGCCGGTCCCGGCGTCAACCCGCTGGGCGACGAGGCGATCGCGATGCTGCCCGAGTGGTGGCGCAAGGGGCCGTGCGTGTCCCTTCCGGCTCTCACGGACGAGGAGGACGGCAAGTGACCCGTGTAGCCGCCGTCGACTGCGGTACGAACTCCATCCGGCTGCTGGTCGCCGACGCCGACCCCGGGACCGGTGAGCTGACCGACCTGGACCGCCGCATGACCATCGTGCGGCTCGGCCAGGGCGTCGACCGCACCGGGCGGCTGGCCCCCGAGGCGCTGGAGCGGACCTTCGCCGCCTGCCGCGAGTACGCCGGGATCATCAAGGCGCACGGCGCGGAGCGGCTGCGCTTCGTGGCGACCTCGGCCTCCCGGGACGCGGAGAACCGGGACGACTTCGTGCACGGGGTGCTGGACATCCTCGGCGTGGAGCCGGAGGTCATCTCGGGCGACCAGGAGGCCGAGTTCTCCTTCACCGGCGCGACCAAGGAGCTGGCGGGCCGCGACCACCTCGAAAAGCCCTACCTGGTCGTCGACATCGGCGGCGGCTCGACCGAGTTCGTCGTCGGCGACGACCACGTGCGCGCGGCCCGCTCCGTGGACGTCGGCTGCGTGCGGATGACCGAGCGGCACCTGGTGCGCGACGGGGCCGTGACCGACCCGCCCACCGCCGAGCAGGTCGCGGCGATGCGGGCCGACATCGAAGCCGCCCTGGACCTCGCCGGGGAGACGGTGCCGCTGCGCGAGGCGCGCACGCTGGTGGGGCTGGCCGGTTCGGTGACGACCGTCTCCGCGATCGCCCAGGAGCTGCCCGAGTACGACTCGGCCGCCATCCACCACTCCCGGGTCTCCCGCGCGCGCGTCCGGGAGATCACCGACTGGCTGCTGCGCTCCACGCACGCCGAGCGCGCGGCCGTCCCCTCCATGCACCCCGGCCGCGTGGACGTGATCGGAGCGGGCGCTCTCGTACTGCTGTCGATCATGGAGCGGACGGGTGCGGAGGAGGTCGTCGTGAGCGAGCACGACATTCTCGACGGGATCGCGTGGTCGGTGGCGTAGGTGTCCGCGGTCGTGGTCCGAGCGGGACGGGCGACGGCTGAGCGCGTTCCGAGGGGCCCTCCGGGGCCCCTCGGTGACATCCTGTCGGGAAACTTCGTGAAGTTCTTCACAAGGAATTTGGTCCTGCCGGACGACATAAGCGCGCCGGTTGACCCTTTTGGGGGTTCAACAGCCCTTTGAACGCGTTCAGGGCGGTGTTCCGCAAGGGGTCCAGAAGGATGCCGCGGGATGGTGGTCCACTGCCCTCGGAGGTGCGGAGAAGCAGCTCACGCGGCATTGACAACGGAGCGCACTACACGCTGGTTCCTTCCCCCGCCATGATCTCCGTCACGTGGGCGGCGGATAGTAGCACAGCCTTCACCGAAGCTTGTGAAGGGGCGCACGAACCACCCCCCTCGGGCGGGTGGATACTCGATGGCATGAGCACCACGGAGCGTCCCAGGATCCTCGTAGTAGGCGGTGGGTACGTAGGCCTGTACGCAGCTCGACGCATCCAGAAGAAGATGCGTTACGGCGAGGCGACCGTCACCGTCGTCGACCCGCGGTCGTACATGACCTACCAGCCCTTCCTCCCCGAAGCCGCCGCCGGCAACATCTCCCCGCGGCACGTCGTCGTCCCCCTGCGGCGCGTGCTTCCGAAGGCGGAGGTTCTCACCGGCCGGGTCACCACCATCGACCAGGACCGCAAGGTCGCGCGCATCGCCCCTCTGGTGGGCGAGGCGTACGAGCTGCCGTTCGACTACCTGGTCATCGCCATGGGCGCGGTCTCCCGCACCTTCCCGATCCCCGGCCTCGCCGAACAGGGCATCGGCATGAAGGGCATCGAGGAGTCCATCGGCCTGCGCAACCACGTACTGGAGCAGCTCGACAAGGCCGACTCCACCACCGACGAGGAGATCCGCCGCAAGGCGCTCACCTTCGTCTTCATCGGCGGCGGTTTCGCCGGTGCGGAGACCATCGGTGAAGTCGAGGACATGGCCCGCGACGCGGCCAAGTACTACCGGAACGTCTCCCGCGAGGACATGCGTTTCGTCCTCGTGGACGCCGCCGACAAGATCCTTCCCGAGGTCGGCCCCAAGCTCGGCCAGTACGGCAAGGAGCACCTCGAGGGTCGCGGCGTCGAGGTCTACCTGTCCACCTCCATGGACTCCTGCGTCGACGGCCACGTGGTGCTGAAGAACGGCCTGGAGGTCGACTCCAACACCATCGTGTGGACGGCCGGCGTCAAGCCGAACCCGGCGCTCTCCCGCTTCGGTCTCCCGCTCGGCCCCCGCGGTCACGTCGACTGCCAGCCGACCCTCCAGGTCACCGGCACCGACTACATCTGGGCCGCGGGCGACAACGCCCAGGTGCCCGACCTCGTCGGCCGCAAGGCGGGCAACGAGAACGCCTGGTGCCCGCCGAACGCCCAGCACGCGCTGCGCCAGGCCAAGGTCCTCGGCGACAACGTCGTCTCCGGCATGCGGGGCTTCCCGCAGAAGGAGTACAGCCACGCCAACAAGGGCGCGGTGGCGGGCCTCGGCCTGCACAAGGGCGTGGCGATGATCGTCATGGGCAAGATGAAGATCAAGCTCAAGGGACGTCTCGCCTGGTACATGCACCGCGGCTACCACGGTCTCGCGATGCCGACCTGGAACCGCAAGATCCGCGTCTTCGCGGACTGGACGCTCGGCATGTTCCTCAAGCGCGAGGTCGTCTCCCTCGGCGCGATGGAGACCCCGCGCGAGGAGTTCTACGAGGCCGCCAAGCCGGCGCCGGCCGCCGCGCCGAAGGCCGCCGACAAGGGCGAGCAGGCCGCGAAGTCGGAGAAGACCGAGGAGAAGGCCAAGGCCTCCTGACCTCCGGCCGTCCGTACCCGCGTACCAGCGGGGCGTGCAGTACCGGCAAGACCTTGCAGCACCCGCAGTTCCCGTAGTACCGGCAGTACCCGTAGTACCCGTAGTACCCGTAGTGCCCTCGAAGGGGTCGCCCGCCATCCGTGGTGCGGGCGGCCCCTTCGTGCTGTGCCGACCGGGCGAAAATCTCGTGGTGTGCACAGGTGTTTTGCTCGGTCGTCACGCGCGCCGGGGACTGTACGGCGGGCTCCCAGGTGTTTACGTGGTGTTGGACATTCCGGGATCGCTCGTCACGGAGGTATGCCATGGCTGACGCCGCGCTGCGGCTGCAGAACCTCTTCGAACAGTTGCTGGGAACACCACTCCCGGTGCGCATCCGTGCCTGGGACGGTTCGCAGGCGGGTCCGCCGGGCACGCCGACCCTCGTCGTCCGCAACCGCAGGGCCCTGCGCCGCCTGCTGTTCAAACCGGGTGAACTGGGCCTGGTCCGCGCCTGGGTGGCGGGCGACCTCGACATCGACGGTGACCTCTACGCCGCTCTCGGGCTGCTCGCAGGTCTCGTCTGGGAGCGCGGTGACGACGCCCGCGGTGTCGTCGAGGCGCTCCGCGACCCGGAGGTCCGGGCGGCCGTGCGCGGTCTGGTCCGGCTCGCCGGGCCGCCGCTGCCGCCCGCCCCGCCACCGGAGGAGGTCCGCCGGGCCCGCCGCCACCTGCACACCAAGCGCAGCGACAGGCGGGCCGTCAGCCACCACTACGACGTCGGCAACGACTTCTACGAGCTCGTCCTCGGCCCCTCCATGGTCTACTCCTGCGCCTACTGGCAGGCCCCCGAGGCCGAGGGCGGCACCCTGGAGGACGCCCAGCGCGACAAGCTCGAACTGGTCAGCCGCAAGCTCGGCCTGAGCCCCGGCCGGCGCCTGCTCGACGTGGGCTGCGGCTGGGGCTCCATGGCGATCCACGCGGCCCGCGAGCACGGCGTGAGCGTCGTCGGCGTCACCCTCTCCCAGGAGCAGGCCGCCTACGCCCGCAAGCGGGTCGCCGACGAGGGGCTCACCGACCGGGTGGAGATCCGCGTCCAGGACTACCGGGACGTCGCCGACGGGCCGTACGACGCCATCTCCTCCATCGGTATGGCCGAGCACGTCGGCGCCGAGCGCTATCTGGAGTACGCCGTCGACCTGTTCAAGCTCCTGGCGCCCGGCGGGCGGCTGCTGAACCACCAGATCGCCCGGCGGCCCCAGCGCGACGAGTCCGCCTACACCGTGGACGAGTTCATCGACGCATACGTCTTCCCCGACGGTGAACTGGCCCCGGTCGGCAGCACCATCACCCAGCTGGAACGCGCCGGGTTCGAGGTGCGCGACGTGGAGTCGATCCGTGAGCACTACGCGCTCACCCTGCGCCGCTGGGTGGCCAACCTGGAGTCCGGCTGGGCGGCGGCCACCCGGCTCGTCAGCCCCGGCCGGGCCCGCGTCTGGCAGCTGTACATGGCCGCCTCCGCGCTCGCCTTCGAGCGCAACCGCATCGGCGTCAACCAGGTCCTCGCCGTGAAGACCCCCGAGCCGGGCGGCTCCGGGATGCCGCTGCGCGCCCGCACCTGGAACTGATCCCGCGCCCGTCGCACGCGAGAGGGCCCCGCTCCCACCCGGGAACGGGGCCCTCCTCGTGCGTACCGGCTACTCCGCCTTGATGGCCTGGAGCATGTTCAGGCGCGCCGCCCTGCGGGCCGGCCACAGCGCCGCCAGGACGCCCACGGCGGCGGCCAGCAGAAGGAAGACACCCATCCGGGCCCAGGGCAGGACCAGTTCGTACGTCGGGATCGTCGTGCCCATCAGCTGTCCGGCCGCCCAGCCGAAGAACACGCCGAGACCGATGCCGAGCACACCGCCGAAGAGGGAGATCACCAGGGACTCCAGGCGGACCATCCGCTTGATGCCCTTGCGGTCCAGGCCGATCGCCCGCAGCATGCCGATCTCCTGGGAGCGTTCGAAGACCGACATGGCCAGAGTGTTGATGACACCGAGGACGGCCACGATCACCGCCATGGCCAGCAGGCCGTAGAGCATGTTCAGCATCAGCGTGAACATCTTCGCGACCTCGTTGGAGATGTCCTGCTTGTCCTGGACCTGGATCGCCGGGTTGGTGTCGAGCGCCTTCACCAGGCTGTCCTTCGAGGCAGCGGAGGCCCCGTCGGACATCTTCACCATCACCTGCATGTCGACCGGGTCCGACTGGTGCGGGGCGACGTTGGCGAGGTCGACCATGATGCCGCGGATCATGTCGTTGCCCTCGTAGACCCCGGCGATCCTCAGCTGCTGCTTCTTGCCGTCCTCGTAGGCGACGGTGAGGGCGGAGCCGGCCTTCCAGCCGTGGTCCTCGGCGGTGTCGGTGTCCACGACGACGTCGGTGCCGCCGATCCGGAAGGCGCCCTGCTCGACCTTCACGTCGGCCAGCTCGCCGATCGTGGAGCCGTCGACGCCGGTGAGGTACTCGGTCTGCCCGCCGATGCGGGACTCCGCGTTGCGCAGGGGGCTGATGGCGGTGACCCCGTCGGCCTCGCGCAGCTTCTCGGCGACGTCGGGGCTGAGGTAGTTGCCGTTGGCCATGGAGACCACGTAGTCGGCCTCGATCGCCGCCGCCGCCATCTTGTCGATCGACTTCTGCAGGCTGCCCGCCATCACCGTCATGCCGGTGATCAGGGTGAGGCCGATCATCAGCGCGGAGGCGGTGGCGGCGGTGCGGCGCGGGTTGCGCACCGAGTTCTGCCGGGCGAGCTTGCCCGAGACGCCGAACACGCGCAGCACCGGCGCGGCGGCGGCGATCAGCGGACGGGACAGCAGCGGCGTCAGGATGAACACGCCGATGATCAGCAGCACCGCGCCCATGCCCATCGGGGCCTGCCCGTCGGAGCCCTCCATCGTCGTCGCCGCGAGGACGACCGCGACGCCGGCGGCCGAGAACAGCGCGCCCAGCGTGTTGCGCAGCACCAGCGACTTCGTCGTGGCCGTGGCGTGCACGCTGCTCATCGCCGCGACCGGCGGGATCTTCGCCGCCCGGCGACCGGGCAGCCACGCCGCCAGCATGGTGACCAGGACACCGACCGCGAGGGCCGCGACGACCGTGTTGGGGGAGACGACCAGCGGTCCGTCGGGCACGACCGCGCCCAGCGAACCCATCAGGGAGCGCATCCCGGCCCCGATGCCGATGCCCGCGAGCAGGCCGGTCACCGCGGCGACGACGCCGACCACGAACGCCTCGATCAGCACCGACCGCGTGACCTGCCGGCGGGAGGCGCCGACCGCACGCATCAGCGCCAGCTCCTTGGTGCGCTGGGCGACCAGCATCGTGAAGGTGTTGGCGATGATGAACGTGCCGACGAACAGCGCGATGCCGGCGAAGACCAGCAGACCCTGCTTCATGCCGCTCATCGACGAGGCGATCATCTCCGCCTGGTCGTCGGCCAGCTTCTCACCGGTGGTGGTCTCGACGAGGTCCTTCGGCAGCGCCGCGTCGAGCTGCGCCTTCAGCGCGGCCTGCGTGACACCGGCCTTCGCCTTGACGGCGATCTCGTCGTACGTGCCCGTCTTGCCGAAGACCTTCTGCGCGGTCGCGGTGTCGAACAGGGTGAGGGTGCCGCCGGCCGCGACGTTGCCGTCGTCGGTGGTGAAGACGCCGGTGACCTTCGGGGTCAGCACCGGGCCGTCGATGGACATCCGCACGGTGTCGCCGACGCCGTAGCCGGTGCGCTCGGCGGTTTTGGAGTCGATGATGATCTCGCCCTCGCCCTTCGGGGCGCGCCCGTCGACCAGCGGGTACCGGGGGTCCTTCTCCCCCCAGTAGTTGCCGCCCTGCGTGCTCCAGCCGTCGCCGATCAGGTCGCCGTCCTTGTCGGCGACGGCGGTGAAGCCGGTCACCACGCCGATGGCGGAGGCCGCCCCGGGCACCTTCGCACTGTCGTCGAGGAGGGCCTCGGTCAGCTCGGGGGCCTCGCCGACCTTGTCGCCCTCCGCGTCCTGGTACTCGGTCGTCACGGCGACGTCGACCTGGTCGAAGCCCTTGGCGGAGCTGTTCTGCAGGGCGTCGGTGATGGTGTTGGTGAAGACCAGGGTGCCCGACACGAACGCCACGCCGAGCATCACGGCGAGTACGGTCATCAACAGCCTGGCCTTGTGCGCGAGAACGTTGCGCAGGGCGGTACGGAACATGGGTCTTCTCTGTCGGAGGTACGGAGTCACGGACGTACGGCGTCACGGACGTACGGAGGTACGTGCGCACGGAGGTACGTACGCGTCAGGGGTGGGGTCGGGCCGGCCGGCGACGGGTCGGTCGACGACGGGTCAGCTGGTGCGGCCCTTGGCGTCGAACTGCTTCATGCGGTCCAGCACCGAGTCGGCCGTCGGCCCGTACACCTCGTCGACGATGCGTCCGTCCGCGAGGAAGACCACCCGGTCCGCGTAGGCGGCGGCCACCGGGTCGTGCGTCACCATCACCACGGTCTGCCCCAGCTCCCGCACCGAGTTGCGCAGGAAGCCCAGCACCTCGGCGCCCGAGCGGGAGTCCAGGTTCCCGGTCGGCTCGTCACCGAAGATGATCTCCGGACGGGAGGCCAGCGCCCGGGCCACGGCCACGCGCTGCTGCTGGCCGCCGGAGAGCTGGGAGGGACGGTGGCCGAGCCGGTCGGACAGCCCGATCATCCCGATCACGGAGTCCAGCCACTGCTTGTCCGGCTTGCGGCCCGCGATGTCCATCGGAAGGGTGATGTTCTCCAGCGCGCTCAGCGTCGGCAGCAGGTTGAACGCCTGGAAGATGAAACCGATCTTGTCCCGGCGCAGCTTGGTCAGCTGCTTGTCCTTCAGCGAGCCCAGTTCGGTGTCGCCGATGCGCACCGAGCCCGAGGAGAAGGTGTCCAGCCCGGCGACGCAGTGCATCAGTGTGGACTTGCCGGAGCCGGAGGGGCCCATGATCGCGGTGAACTCGGCCTGCCGGAAGTCGACGGAGACCCGGTCCAGGGCGACCACCTGGGTCTCGCCCTGGCCGTAGATCTTGGAAAGCTCCGTGGCACGTGCGGCCACGGTGGTGGACCGGTCGGCTGAGGGTTCCCCCGGCCGGAGGCTGGGGGAGGGTGCGGTGGTCACGGGAAGGGCGCTCCTGTCGGTACGGCGTGTGTGCGGGGACGTTCTCCATCCTTCCGGACGGGAGGCGCCGTGTAGTCAGCCGCTGTTCCGGTTCCGATGGGGGACTTCGGTCGGACCCGGGGAGCCGGCGTCATACCTGGGGATGACGGACGCCCCTGACGTGCCCGCCCGTGACGCCCCTGACATGTCCGCCCGCGACGCCTCTGAGGTGCCCGCCCGCGACGTCCTGGCGTCCCTGACATGCCCGCCCGCGAGGCTCCTGACGGCGCCGCCGTGACGGCCCGGGCGCGAGAACGGGGCGGACGCCCTTGTAGAGACGGTGAAATTCCGTCATTCCGTATGCGTGGCCGATCGCCGCACGCAAGGGTGTTGGCACGTGTGGAAGGCACCGACCCGGAGCTGATGACCCCTCAGGCGCCAATAAAATAAGACAACATCGCTCCGCCCGCCCGCTGTGCGAGGGGCCCGTCCCGATAGGCTCGGGGCACTCGAAGCGGAGCCCATGGCCTGCCCGGATGGTGGAATGCAGACACGGCGAGCTTAAACCTCGCTGCCCCTTCGCGGGCGTGCCGGTTCAAGTCCGGCTCCGGGCACTCTCCTCGCGGCCGGTGTCGCCCGGCCCGGGCGGGCCGGGCGACACCGTGCCCTTTTCACGGCGAGGGACACGGAGTACGAGAAGACCGGCCACGTGTCCGACGGCCGGCGAGGCGTGGTCCGCTCATCCCCCGCCGGTGCCTTTGTCGGCCGGAGTCGTGGGAGCGGGACGTAGCAGCGCGTCTCCCAGGGCGGTCAGCCTCCGGTGCAGTTCCGGATCGTGGGCCGGCGCCGGCGCCCGCGTCGGCCCGGGGAGGGCCGCCCGGAGGCCGGGCGAGCCGGGCAGGCCCGTGCGTGCCGCCCGGGCCAGGGCGTCCACGTAGCTCCCGGCCCGGGCGCCGTCGTCGGGGGCGGGTGGCACGGAGCCGCCGAGCACGGTCCAGGACAGCAGGCGGCGCACCGCCAGGACGGCCGGCCACAGCCGGTCCGCCGTGCCGGTCGTGCGGATCTCCTCGGCGGGCACCGCGGCATGCATGTCCCACAGTTCCGCCATCCGCTGCCAGGAGGCCCCCGCGGCGGCGGCCCGGACCGTTCCGGTGCGCAGGCGTTCCTGTACGGCGGCCCCCGCCGCCGACACGGCGTTCGCCACCGCCGCGCACACCCTGCGCCGTGGCACACCGCGCACCAGCAGGGCGGCGGCCACGCCGAGCGCGAGGCCGAGGGTCAGGTCGAGGAGCCGGAAGGCGGCGAGCGTGCCCAGGCCGGTCGGGGAAGCGGCGGCGACCAGCAGCAACGCGACCGGCGTGTTCAGCAGGGTGCGTACGAAGAGGGCGCCCGGGGGCACACCGCGCGAGATCGCGTGCGCGACGGTGGCCACGGCGACGGTCACCCACGTACCCGGCTGGTAGGAGTGGAAGACGAGAGCCGTGACCGCCACCCCGGCCACGGTCCCGACGAGCCGCGCCTGCGCGCGCTGCGCGGGCTGCCGGCCCGGCCCGCCCTGGAGGGCGGCCGCCGCGCCCACGGCCACCCACGCCGGGTGCAGGAGCGGAAGTACGGAGCCCAGTACGGTGCCCACCGCGACGGCGAGCCCGACCCGGAGCGCGACCGTGAGGGCGGGGGAGGAGCGGGACAGCAGACGGCGCAGCTCCGCGCCCACGCTCTTGCGCGGCGGGAGCGGTACGGGCCAGAGTTCCCGCGCGGTCTCCATGAGCCCCGGGGGCGTCTCCCGGCCGCGGGGGCCGGACGGGGCCGCCCCGGCGCCCGCCCCGACGGGTCCGTCGTGCCTGTCGTGCCTGTCGTGTCTTTCAAGTCCGTCGTGCCTGTCGTGTCTTTCGGGTCCGTCGGGTCCGTCGTGTCTTTCGGGTCCGTCGGGACAGGGCCCCGGCACCCGGCCCGCCGCGATCTCCGCGGCCGTGGCGCGGAGCCACGCGACCCGGTCGGCGGGTACCGGAGTACCGCCCCGTTCTGCCCTGTTCTGCACCGTGTCGAGCAGGGATTCCAGCCTGGTCATGAGGGCGTAGAGCAGCAACCGCCGTGGTGCGGGTGCTGCCCGTCCGCCTCCTCGGGCGTCGTCGAGCGCCGCCCATGCTCCGTGCACGGCCACATAGGCGCCCCGCCCGGCGGCGGCGAGGTCGTCCGGCGGGCTCCCCGCCCCGGACCGGGCCTTGGCCTTGGCCCCGGACCGGGCCTTGGCCCTGGCCCCGGCCTGCGCGTCCGCGAACGCCGCGACCGACCGGAAGGCGGCCGACACCGCCCGCTCCTCGGGCCCGTACGGCCGGGACAGCCGGCCCGACATGGCGGAGACCCAGGACAGGGCAGCCCCCAGGGCGAGGAAGCCGGCCCGGACCGCCGTGTCCGCGAGGTCCGCCGGCGGCAGGAAGGCCGCCAGGGCGGCGACCAGGATGACGAAGTAGCTGCCCGGCCCGCTCAGATGCAGGGTGCGGACGAACAGGGTGGCGACGACGGCGACGGCGGAGAGCACCGCCGTCATCGCCCACACGTCGCCCGCGACCGCGGACCCCGCGGCGAAGGCCACGACGAGGGCCGCCGAAAGACTGGCGAGCAGCGGGCCCCGCCGGGGGTAGGGGTCGCGGGTGCCGTAGGCGTCGGCGTAGCAGCCCATCGCGGCGAAGATTCCGTTGTGGACCCCGGCGACCGCCGTGACCGCGCCGAAGGAGAGCCCGAAGGCCGCCATCGACCGTGCCGCGCGCCCTCGGTCGAGGCGGGGCGGTCCGGTCCGCCACCCGTGCGCCGTCCGGGTGACGGCCGTGATCACCACAGGGCCTGGGCGACCGCCATGCCCGCGAACGACAACCCGAGACCGAGGGCGACCGTCACGAACACGTAGCCGGCGGCGCCGGCGATGTGCCGGGCGGCGGCCATGGAGTGGACCTCGTTGGAGAACGTCGACCAGGTGGAGAGGGCACCGCAGAAGCCCGTGGACAGCAGGGCCTGTCCGGAATCGCCGAGCGCTCCCTCGGTGCCCGCCTCGACGAGGAAGCCCAGGAGCAGCGCCGCGGCCATGTTGGCGAGGAACGTGCCCCAGTGGAAGGCGGACCGCAGGTGCTCGCGGGCCGCCGTGCCGATCAGATAACGGACCGGCGCGCCGACCGCTCCGCCCGCCAGGACCAGCAGCCACTCACCCATCAGGCCCCACCGCCCCGTTCAGTCCGCGCGCCCCGGGGGCGCGTCAGCAGCAGGCGGGCCAGAAGCACTCCCAGGACCACCGCGGCCAGGGCCCCCGCCACCGTCAGCAGGAGGTTGCCCACGGCGGCGCCCGGCTGGTCGTTCTCGAACAGCCGCCGGGTGTCGTCGGTGTAGGAGGAGAACGTGGTGAAGCCGCCGAGGACGCCGGTGCCGAGCAGGGGGTTCAGCAGGCGGGGCGCGCGGGTGAACCGCTCCTTGAGCGCGACGGTGAGTACGCCCATCAGGAAGCACCCGACCACGTTGATCAGCAGGGTCGTCCAGGGGAAGGCGGCCTCGCCGGTCCGCCACAGCAGTGCGGCGTCGCTGCCGTTGGGCCACAGGCGGGAGGCCGCGTAGCGCAGGAGGGCGCCCACCGCTCCACCGACCGCCACCGCGGCGACCACGGGCCCCTGTGAACCGCCCGTGTGATCCGGGTGACGATGAAGGTGCATATCGCCAATAAGGTGCATATCGTCACCTTAGCTGGCGATCGATCAAGCAGCTCCGCACCGAACGACGACAGCCCCGCACCCAGCCGACGGCCCGTCAGAGGCCTCGCCGCGAAGGAGGCAGCGTGGCCGCTCAGCCACCCGTGCGCGGCCCCGGCGCGCCGTCGCACTCGTGGAAGGGGACGGCGCTCGGCGCGCTGCGCGGCGTGGGCCAGGTGGACTTCCAGGCGAGCGTGTGGACTTCGCTGGTGATCCTCGTCGCCCTCTGGGTGGCGGGCTGGGAGACCGGCCTCTTCGCCACCGTCGGAGCGGTGGCCGCCACGCTGACCGCGCGGCTGCTCGCCGTGCCGCACGACTCCCTGGCCCAGGGACTGATGACCTACTGCGGCGTGCTGGGCGGCATCGCCATGCTGGTGTACCTCGGCCACCACCCCTCGACGTACGTCATGGCCGTGAGCGCGGCCGTGATGTGCACGCTGGTGACCGCCGCTCTCGGCACCCTGCTGCGTCCCTTCGGGCTGAAACCTTTCACCGGGCCGTTCTGCCTGGTCTCCCTGGTGATGGTCCTGGGCGCCCCCTCCTTCGAGCGCGTCTGGCACGGAACCCCCGAGTCCGCGGTCACCCAGGCCACTCCCAGGAGCCCCGACGTCGGCTGGACGGACCTGTGGCAGGGCTTCTTCTCGAACATCTCCCAGATCTTCTTCGTCGAGACCTGGTACGTCGGCCTGATCATGCTGGCGGGTCTGTTCCTGGCCGGGTGGAGGGTGGGGCTGTTCACCGTGCTGGGCAGCGCCGTCGGCATCCTCACCGCGTGGGCGCTCGGCGCACCGGCCGTACTGATCGGCGAGGGGATCTACGGCTACAACGCGGTCCTGACGAGCCTCGCGTTCGGCGTCGTCCTGCTGCGCCCCACTGGGTGGAACCACGCCTACACGGTGCTGGCCGCCGCCGCCAGCACCGGTCTGACGGCCTCGCTGTCGGTGCTGTTCGACGACTTCGGCAGCCACACCTTCACCTGGCCGTTCAACATCACCACCTGGGCACTGCTGGCGGCCGTGCCCGTCCTGTCACGCATCACCGTGCGCGCCGACGACTCCTGAGAAACCCCCGGCCCGCCCGCGACCGCGTCACGCGTACACGTGACCGAGGAAGGCAGTCCCCATGAACCTGGCCCCCCGAGAGATCGACAAGCTGCTCGTGTACGTCGTGGCGGACCTGGCCCGCAAACGCCGCGACCGCGGCCTGAAGCTCAACTACAGCGAGTCGGTGGCACTCATCACCGAGGCCATCCTCGAAGCCGCCAGGGACGGCAAGAGCGTCGCCGACTGCATGGAACTGGGCCGGCAGGTGGTCGGCGAGGACCAGACCATGGAGGGCGTGCGGGAGATGCTGCCGCTGCTCCAGGTGGAGGCGACCTTCGACGACGGCAACAAGCTCGTCTCCTGCCACGACCCGGTCGGCGGCTGACCCGTGCGCCGGGGCGAGGTGGTCGCCGTCTGCGGTCACGAGAGCGACGGAGGGCGTGCCGTACGCGGTCTGCTGGATCCCCGGGTGTCCTGCGTGACCGGCGGCCGCGAACTGTTCCGGCGCGTCCGCGCGGTGCGCGCCCGCGGCGAACCGGTCTGCGTGGTGCCGATGACCCTGGGCCGCGATCCGGAACTGGTCGCCGACGCCGCCCGCACCCTGCTGGGCCTGTCCGCGGAGGAACGCGCCGGGACCGTGCTGGCCGAGCCCTTCGGCACCACGGAGCACCTGACCGGCTGGCTCCGGGCGGCGGCCACGCGGGTGCCGGAGACCAGCGCACTCCTGGTCACCGCTCCGTCCGGGGACCCCTTCGTCGACGCGGACCTCTTCCGGATCGCCCGTCTGGTGCGGCAGTACGGGCGGCATCGCACGGTCGAGGTTGCCCTCACCGGGGGCGACCCGGACCCGGCCGAAGGCGTACGGCGCTGCCGTGCGCTCGGCGCGGAGCGCGTCGTCCTGCTCCCGGCCGCCTGGGCGGCCCCGCCGGTGCCGGACCCCGAACACTGCGAGCCGGGCGGGCCCCTCCTCGCGGCGTCCGCGGTGGCGGGCGTACTCGGCGCGCGCGTCGCCGAGGCCTGGCACCTACGCGACCGGCACGGCGACGACGGCCTGTCCCGGAGCCTCACCGCGGCCGACGCCCACGGGCACTCCCACAGCCACGGTCCGGGGGGTCACAGCCATGGCCCGGGCGGCCACAGCCAGGGGCCGGGCGAGTACAGCCATGGTCCGAGTGGTCGTGTACCCGCTCACGGTCTGGGCGGTCCCGCCCAGGGTCCGGGCGGCGGCCGCGGTCAGAGGCCGGGCGAGTACAGCCATGGTCCGGGTGGCCGTGTACCCGCTCACGCCCCGGGCGGCCCCGCCCCCGTCCAGTCCCAGGACGGGCAGGGTGCCCACGGCTCGCCCCGCACCCTTCGGGCCGCCGGCCCCGGGCCGGCCGCCGCCGCTCCCCAGGGAGCCCGCCGCACCGACTCCGTCCCGCGCCGCGGCGCGGACCCGCACGTCCTCCCATCCAGCAGGAGCCTTCGATGACACTTCCCCCTCGATACCAGTACGGCGACGACCCGATCGAGATCAACGCCGGCCGGCGGACCCTCAAGGTGACGGTCCGCAACACCGGCGACCGGGCGATCCAGGTCGGCTCCGACTACCACTTCTTTGAGGCGAACTCCGCCCTCGAGTTCGACCGCAACGCCACGCTCGGCATGCATCTCAACATCGCCGCCGGCACCGCCGTCCGCTTCGAGCCCGGCGGCACCCGCGAGGTCGAGCTGTGCTCGTACGCGGGCACCGGGCGCCTCACCGGCTTCAGCGGTCTCCTCAACGGCAGCGTCAAGTCGCACCCGGCCCGGGTGGAGGCCGTCAGCCGGGCGCTGCAGCGCGGGTTCCGGGGAGCGGGCGGCGATGCCGACGCGGAGCAGGAGGGCGGTCCGGGCAAGGACGGGCCGGGCAAGGACGGTCCGGGCAAGGGCGGGGCCAAGAAGTCCAAGAAGAAGGGATCCCACTGACATGCCGACCCTCTCCCGCAAGCAGTACGCCGACCTGTTCGGTCCCACGGTGGGCGACCGGTTCCGGCTGGCCGACACCAACCTCGTCGTCGAGGTCGAGAAGGACGTCCGCGAGGGCTCCTACGGGGACGAGGTGGTCTACGGCGGCGGCAAGACCATGCGCGACGGCATGGCCTCGGACCCGCAGGCCACCGCCGCGCAGGGCGCCCTCGACCTCGTCATCACCAACGTCGTGGTCATGGACCCGGTGATCGGCGTGGTCAAGTGCGACATCGGCGTCAAGGACGGGTTCATCGCGGGCATCGGCAAGTCCGGCAACCCGCAGACGCAGGACGCCGTCGACCCCCGGCTCGTCGTCGGCACCGGCACGGAGGTCATCGCCGGCGAACACCTGATCGCCACCGCCGGGGCGCTGGACTCGCACGTGCACTTCATCTCGCCCCAGCAGTGCCAGCAGGCGCTCAGCAACGGCATCACCACCCTCTTCGGCGGCGGCACCGGGCCGACGGACGGCACCAACGGCACGACCTGCACGCCCGGCCCCTACAACATGGCCCGCATGCTGGAGGCGGCCGAGGACCTGCCGGTCAACATCGGCATCATGGCCAAGGGCAACGGCAGCCTCCCCGCCGCGCTGGACGAGCAGATCGAGGCGGGCGCCGCCGCGCTCAAGGTCCACGAGGACTGGGGCGCCACCCCCGCCGTCATCGACAACGCGCTGGCCGTCGCCGACCGGCACGACGTCCAGGTCGCCATCCACACCGACACCCTCAACGAGGGCGGCTTCTTCGAGGACACCCGGTCCGCGATCGACGGCCGCACGATCCACACCTTCCACAGCGAGGGCGCGGGCGGCGGCCACGCCCCCGACATCCTGCGGGTCACCGGCGAGCCGAACGTCCTGCCGTCCTCCACCAACCCGACGCTGCCGTACACCAAGAACTCCGTGGACGAGCTGCTGGACATGGTGATGGTGTGCCACCACCTCAGCCACGACATCCCCGAGGACGTGTCCTTCGCCGACAGCCGGGTACGGGCGGAGACCATCGCCGCCGAGACGGTCCTGCACGACCGGGGCGTCATCAGCATGATCTCGTCCGACTCCCAGGCCATGGGCCGGATCGGCGAGTCCGTCACCCGCGCCTTCCAGATCGCGCACGTGTGCAAGGAGGCCTTCGGTCCGCTGCCCGAGGACTCCGAACGCAACGACAACCAGCGCGTCCTGCGCCACCTGGCCAAAGCCACCATCAACCCGGCCATCGCCAGCGGCGTATCGGACTACGTGGGATCGCTGGAGGCCGGCAAGCTGGCGGACATCGTCCTGTGGCCCATGCACTCCTTCGGGGCCAAGCCCAAGATGGTCATCAAGGGCGGCATCGTCTCCTGGGCGCAGATGGGCGATCCGAACGCCTCGCTGCCCACCCCGCAGCCCGTCTACTACCGGCCGTCCTTCGGCCAGTTCGGGCGGGCCATGCAGTCGACGCACGTCACCTTCATGTCCCAGGCCGGCATCGCGGCCGGGGTGCCGGAGAAGCTCGGTCTGCGGCGGCGGGTGCTGCCGGTGCTCAAGACCCGCACGATCGGCAAGCACAACATGGTCCGCAACGACGTCCTGCCCGAGATCGAGGTGGACCCGGAGACGTACCGGGTCACGGTGGACGGCGAGGTCGTCACCATCGAACCGGCCCAGAAGCTGCCCCTCAACCAGCTGTTCTTCCTGACCTGACCCGCCCATGTACCGCGACGAGACGACGGAACCGGACGGGGCCGCGCCGGCCACCCCCGGGGCGACGGCTTCGGGAACGCCGGCCGCCGGCGCCCCGGAGCCGGCCCCGGCGCACGACCTGCGGCACCTGCTCGTCAGCCTCCAGCTGACCGACTCGGCGTTCCCCAGCGGGTTCTACACCCTGTCCCACGGCCTGGAGGGCTTCCTCCAGCAGCGGGCGGTCGGCTACGACTCCCTCGCCGCGCTGCTCCACGACGTCCTCAGGCACGGCGTCGGCCCGTCCGACGCGACCGCGCTCGCCCTGGCCCACCGGGCCGCCGCGGCGGACGACTGGGACACGGTGGCCGCGACGGACCGCCGGCTGCACGCGACGAAGCTGGGCCGCGAGATGCGGCAGGCGGCGACCCGTACCGGGCGCCAGCTGCTGGACCTCGCCGCCGAGGTCTTCGGCGCGGCCGGCATCGCCCGGTACCACCGCACGGTCGCGGACCGTCGGGCTCCGGGGACCCAGGCCGTCGCCGCGGGGGTCGTGTACGCGGCGACCGGAGTGCCCGTGCGGCAGGCCGTCGCCGCCGACCTGTTCGCGTTCTGCGCCAGTTTCGCCGGAGCGGCGCTGCGGCTGAGGCTGACCGATCACCGGCTGGCCCAGGGCCTGCTGCGGCGGACCGCCCCGGTGATCGAGGAGACCACCCGCGAGGCGCTGGCCCGCGGCCTCGACGACCTCGGGGCGACCACCTTCGCCGTGGACGTCATGTCGGGCCGTCACGAGCGGGCGGAGGCCCGGCTGTTCGCCAGCTGACCACCCGCCGGCCGCGAACGGCCGGCAGCCGAAGAGGAAGAGAGAAGGACAGGTGCGAGACAACGTACTGCGCGTGGGGATCGGCGGACCCGTCGGATCGGGGAAGACCGCTCTCATCGAGGCCCTCGTCCCGATGCTGATCAAGCAGGGCCACCGGCCCGCCGTGATCACCAACGACATCTACACCCAGGAGGACGCCCAGCACATCCGCCGCACGCTCGACGGAGTGCTGGACGGCGACCGCGTGGTGGGCGTCGAGACGGGCGCCTGCCCGCACACCGCCGTCCGCGACGACCCGACGATGAACCTGGCGGCGGGCGCGGAGATGCTGGACCGCTGCCCCGACGTCGACGTCCTCCTCTACGAGAGCGGCGGCGACAACCTGACGCTCACCTTCAGCCCGGCCCTGGCCGACGTGTTCGTCTTCGTCCTGGACACCGCCGAGGGGGAGAAGATGCCGCGCAAGCGGGGGCCGGGCATCACCGACTCCGACCTGCTGGTCATCAACAAGATCGACATCGCCCGGTACGTGCGGACCGACATCGACGTCATGGAGTCCGACGCCCACCGGGTGCGCGGCGACGGACCCGTGGTGCTCACCGACTGCCTGACCGGCAAGGGCGTCGACGAGGTCCTCGCCTTCCTCGAGTCCCGGCGCAAGGTCCTGACCTGACATGCCGGCCGTCCGCGACCGGCTCGCGCCGGAGTACTACGAGCCCGTCCGGCTCCCACCGGAGCTGTCGGCGTTCTCGGGCGCGCCCGAGACGCTCGGCCCGGGCTCGCCGGCCAAGGTCGGCATCCTCGACCTCGGGTTCGCCCGCCGGGGGGAGCGCACCGAGCTGGTCGAGCGGTACCAGAAGTCGCCCCTGGAGATCATGCGCCCGCTTTACGTCGACCCGGCGCTGCCCGGCATGGCGTGCGTGTACGTGATGGCCACGGGCGGCGGCATCGCCCAGGCCGACCGCTACCGCCAGGACCTGCGCTGCGGTCCGGGCACCCAGGTGCTCCTCACCACGCAGGCGGCCACCAAGGTCTACCGGATGGAGCAGGACTACGCGACGCAGCTGGTCCGCCTGACCGCCGCCGAGGGCGCCTACGTCGAGTACCTGCCCGACCCGCTCATCCCCTTCCGGGGCGCGCGGTTCCACCAGAGCGTCCGGCTCACCGTCGACGAGGACGCCACGGCCGTCTACGGCGAGACGGTCACCGCGGGCCGGCTCGCCCGCGGCGAGCGCCACGCCTACACCGTCCTCACCGGCGACCTGGAGATCCGCCGGCCCGACGGCACCCTGCTGGCGGTGGACACGCTGCGGCTCGTCCCCGGGCGCCGCGGCGGGGTGGACGGCCCGGGTGTCTTCGCCGGGCACGACCACGTCGCGTCCCTGTTCGTGGTGAGCGGCCGGTGCCCCGCCGCGGAGATCGCCGACGCCCTGCACGAGTCCCTGACGGGCCATGAGGTGCTGCACGGGGCGAGCGTCCTCCCGGACGACTGCGGGGCCTGGGTGCGCGTCCTCGGCCACGAGGAGCCCCGGGTCACCGGCGCCGTCCGGGCCGCGTGGGACGCCGTACGCCGGCTGCTCACCGGCCACCCCGCACCTGACCTGCGCAAAGCGTAGTCCGACCGCCTCGCCTCGTTCCCGCCCCCGTCCCCGCCCCCGTCCCCGTCCCCCGCCCCGTCCCCGTCCCCCGCCCCGTCCCCCGCCACGCCCCCCGTCCCCGCGTCCAGGAGGCCATGCCCGTGATCACCGCGCCCGCCCCCATGCCGCCCGCCTACGACTCCGGTGACACCGCCTGGATGCTGGCGGCGGCGGCCATGGTGCTGCTGATGACCCCCGCCCTCGCCTTCTTCTACGGCGGCATGGTCCGCACCAAGCACATCCTCGTGATGCTCAAGATGAGCTTCGCCTCGCTGTGCTTCGTGACCATCCTCTGGTACGTCGTCGGATACTCGCTCGCCTTCGGCCCGGACGCCGGCGGCGCCGGCCTCATCGGCAACCTCGACCACGCCTTCCTGCGCGGCATCGAGCCGAACACCCTGACCGGGTCCATCCCGACCTACGTGTACGCCACCTTCCAGATGGGCTTCGCCATCGTCACGGTGGCGCTGATCAGCGGTTCCATCGCCGGCCGGGTCAGGATGCGGGGGTGGCTGGTCTTCTCGGCGCTGTGGCTGCTGATCGTGTACGTGCCGATCGCGCACTGGGTCTTCGACACGGAGAACGGCTGGATCACCAGCCACCTGGGCGCACTGGACTTCGCCGGCGGCCTGCCGGTGGAGCTCAACTCGGGCATCGCCGGGCTGGCCGCCGCCCTGGTCATCAGGGGCCCGGCGGACTTCCGGCGCAAGGAGCCGCGGCCCAACAACATCCCCCTGGTCATGATCGGCGTGGCCCTGCTCTGGTTCGGCTGGCTCGCCTTCAACGCCGGGTCGGCCGTCCGCGACACCGGCACCGCCGCCACGGCCTTCATCAACACCCAGCTCGGCGCGGCCGGCGCGATGGTCACCTGGCCGCTGGTGGAGTACTGGCGCACCCGGCGGGTCACCATGATGGGCGTGGGCTCGGCGGCGGTGGCCGGCATGGTGGCCATCACCCCGGCGTGCGGCGAGATCGACCCCACCGGAGCGCTGGTGACCGGACTCGTCGCCGGGGCCGTCTGCGCGTACGCCATCACCCTGAAGTACCGGCTGAACGTCGACGACACCCTCGACGTGGTCGGGGTGCACGGCGCGGGCGGCCTCGTCGGCCTGATCATGGTCGGCCTGTTCGCCACGGCCGACGTCAGCGGCAAGAAGGGCCTCTTCTACGGGGGCGGCGGCTCCCTGCTCTGGAAGCAGATCGTCGCGATCCTCGCCGTCGCCGCGTTCTCCTTCGTCCTGACCTGGATCCTCGCCAAGGCCGTGGACGTCGTCGTCGGCTTCGCCGACAAGGAGACGTACGACGCCGTACCGGGGGAGGAAGAGGAACGCGCGTACGACTTCCGCACCGCCGAACGTCTCGACGCCCTCGCGAGCGGCGGCCGGGGCACCGACCGGGAGAGGCTGGCCGAGATCCAGCGGCTCCTGCGGGACCACCGGGAGGGCTGAGCCGCCTGCGGCGGGCCCGCCCCGGATGCGGCCGCGGGTCTGCCCGGGACTCGCCGCGCCCCGGCCTGCGGCGGGCCCGCCCCGGATGCGGCCGCGGGCCTGCCCGGGACTCGCCGCGCCCCGGCCTCCGGTGCCCGCCCCGGATGCGGCCGCGGGCCTGCCCTGGAGACCGTCCGTCCCCGCTACCCGGCCCCGGGACCGTCTCGGGAACCGCTCCGGGGCCCGCCGCGGGCCCGCCCGCGGAGCCGTCGGGCCGTCACGCGATCCCGAGGACACCCCGCGCACCCGTTGACAGCGGCGCGCGGGGGGCCGAAACTTCGGCGAGCGTGAGTGAAAGAAATTTCACCACGCGAACAGAGTGGTGCGGTGGGCGCGGTGGGAGGTGCTCACCCCCACCGTGACGGCAACGACGCCAATCGAAGGGAACGACCGATGCGCACCACCGTCGGCATCATCGGGGCCGGCCCCGCCGGACTCCTCCTCGCCCGGCTGCTCCACGACGCCGGGATCGACTCGGTCGTCCTGGAGAGCCGCGACCGCGCCTACGTCGAGCGGCGGCAGCGCGCCGGAATCCTGGAGCAGGGCACCGTGGACGTCCTGCGCGCGGCCGGGGCCGGGGAGCGGATGGACCGCGAGGGGCTGCGCCACGACGGGATCGAGCTCCGGTTCGCCAAGCGGCGCCACCGCGTCGACTTCCCCGCGCTCACCGGCGGCAGGTCGGTCATGGTCTACGCCCAGACCGAGGTCTGCAAGGACCTCATCGCCCTCCAGCTCGAGAACGGCGGCCCGCTGCTGTTCGAGGCCGAGGCGCTGGCCGTGGAGGGGGCCGGGACCGACCACCCGAGGGTCCGCTTCCGGCACGAGGGCGTCGAGGACGTCCTGGAGTGCGACTACGTCGTCGGCTGCGACGGCTTCTGGGGAGTGGCCCGGGCCGCGGTCCCGGCCGGACCGGTCCGCACCTTCGAACGGACGTACCCCTTCGGCTGGCTCGGCATCCTCGCCGACGTCGCCCCCTCGCACGACGAGCTGGTCTACGCCCGCCACGACCGCGGTTTCGCGCTGCTCTCCATGCGCTCCCCCTCCGTCTCCCGCCTCTACCTCCAGGTGCCCGCGGACACGGATGCCGAGAGCTGGAGCGACGAGGAGATCTGGACCGAGCTGGAACACCGTTTCGAGACCGACGACGACTGGGTCCTGCACCGGGGCCCGATCACCCAGAAGTCGGTCACGCCCATGCGCTCCTACGTCCACGAGCCCATGCGGTACGGCCGCCTCTTCCTGGCAGGCGACGCCGCGCACATCGTGCCGCCCACCGGCGCCAAGGGCCTCAACCTCGCCGTCGGGGACGTCGTCACCCTCGCCCGGGCGCTGGCCCACCGCACGCGGACCGGCTCCGACGAACTCCTCGACGCCTACTCCGAGACCTGCCTGCGCCGCGTCTGGCAGGCCGAGCGCTTCTCGTACGACATGACGACCCTCCTGCACCGCGCCCCGGACGCCACCCCCTTCGAGGAACGGCTCCAGCTGGCCCGCCTGGAGCGGATCGCCTCCTCCCGCGCCGCGGAGACCGACCTCGCCGAGGCCTACACGGGGTTCCCGATCGGGTGAGCGGCACACACCCGGGTGCCCGACCCCGCCCGTGAGGGGAATCACCGATACGCATAGCGTGTTGTGCGGCAGGGTGAGGGAAAGATCCTCCCCAAGCAGTAGGGTCATTCCTTTGCCGTTCTATTACTCTTGAGCCAAGGCTGCGTCGTGTGGCCATGGAGGAGTGAAATGAGGAGCAGAAACCCGGTCTTCTCGCGACGGGGGTTCAGCCGCGACAACGGCTACGCGGGCTTCAACGCCGCGCCGCAGGCCGGGGGCCCCGCCGTCGCCACCCAGGGCAACCCGTACGCGCAGGGCGCTCCGTACGCCCAGCCCGCCGGCAACCCCTACGCGCAGAACCCGTACGCCCAGCAGGACCTGCAGCACGGCGCGCCGCCGCAGGCGCCGGCCACCACCGGCCGGATGACGATGGACGACGTCGTCATCCGCACGGCGAGCACGCTCGGTGTGCTCGTGGTGACCGCCGCGCTCGCGTGGGCGCTGCTGCCCGTGGACGACGCCAACATCGGCCGTTCCTACGGCATCGGTATCGGTGCCGCGCTGATCGGCATGGTCCTGGCGCTCGTCCAGTCCTTCAAGCGCAAGGCGTCGCCGGCGCTGATCCTTCTCTACGCGGCGTTCGAGGGTGTCTTCCTCGGCGTCGTCTCCAGCGTCGTCGACAACCGCATCGCCGACGGCGCGGCCATGCAGGCCGTGATCGGCACGATGGCGGTCTTCGCCGGTGTGCTGATCGCCTACAAGGCCGGCTGGATCCGCGTCAACCGGCGCTTCTACGGCTTCGTGATGGCGGCCGCGCTCGGCTTCGTCTTCCTGATGATGGTGAACCTGCTGTTCGCCGTCTTCGGCGGCGGTGACGGCCTCGGCTTCCGCAGCGGTGCGCTCGGTGTCGTCTTCGGCGTCGTCGGCATCATCCTCGGCGCCTGCTTCCTGGCCATGGACTTCAAGCAGGTCGAGGACGGCCTGGCCTACGGCGCCCCGCGCGAGGAGGCCTGGCTCGCCGCCTTCGGTCTCACGCTGACACTGGTGTGGCTGTACCTGGAGTTCCTGCGGCTGATCGCCATCTTGAACAGCAACGACTAGCAACGACCAGCGACGACTGGTAGAGGCTGGTCACGAAGGGCCCCGGGCTTGAAGCCCGGGGCCCTTCGTCGTTCGTCGCGGCGTCGCACGCCCTCAGAAGCGCTCAGAGCAGCTTGCGCGCGGCCCTTCTCAGGTCGTACTCGTGGATGATCGCCTTCGCGTGGCCGTACGCGAGGTCGTGTTCGTGACGGAGCCAGCTGACCTTCTCCTCGAAGCGGAAGAGGGAGGGGCCGTCCTCGACGGCGCGCAGCCAGTCGGAGATCTCACGACCGGTGCAGTGCGGGATCCGGGCGAGCATGTTGCGATGGGTCTCCTCGGAGAAGACTTGGGACATCGGCGCCTCCGGGCGAAAGGGGATGTAAGCCGGTCCTTCAGGTCACCGTGCCTGAGCGTTCGCCCGTTGGCAACAGTCCCGTGGGGGCGCGTACGCTCACGCCGTGGTTGATACGACGCCTTTGACCCGTGCCGTGGACGACTTCGCCGACCGGTTGCGGGCCGCCCCGCAGAGCAGACTGCAACGCGGGGCCGCCGCCGAGGCGCTGGAGCTGGCCAGGGAGCTGGCCCGGCGCGCCCAGCGCGCGGAGGAACCGGACACGGAGCCCCGTCTGATGCCGGACGCGGGGATGTTCGCCGCCGCCGACCAGATCGCCGTCGCCGCGCACGACCTGGCCCTCATCCTGCGGGACGAGGGCCAGGTGGAAGAAGCGGTGGGACTGGTGGAGGAGGCCCGCAAGCGGGCCGGGGTCTGACGGCCGGGGTCTGACGCCCCGGAGCGGCTAGAGGGACGCGATGACGCGGTCCGCCAGGATGTACACGTTCTCCTCGCCGCAGGCGAAGGTCAGCGTGTAGGCGCCGGAGATCCCCGAGCCGCCGAGCAGGTACGGCGTCCTGCCCGCGCCCAGCGCGGCGGCCAGGCGCTCCGCGGTCTCGCGGTGCCCCGGGGTCATGCACAGGGTGGTGCCGTCGGCGAAGACGTACACGTCGAGCGTGCCCAGCGGGCCCGGACGTACGTCCGCCAGCGCCACGCTCGACTCGGCCAGCTCCTCGAGGGTGGCGACGGTGCGCTCGTGGTCGCCCACGGCCGGCGACGGGTTCGGCACGAAGTCCGGGTGCGAGGGGTGCCGGCGGCGGGCGGCGGCCAGCTCGGCGGACTCCCGCGGGCCCGCGTCCTGCGGGGCGGCCTCCTCGCCGTCCGCACCCGGCTCGGCCAGGGGCTCCATGCCCACGAAGTCGGTCTGGCGGGGCAGGAACAGCTCGCTGTCGGCCAGGCCGAGCAGCAGAGGCGCGTCGGAGGCGTCCCGGGAGTCCTGGGCGGCCCAGAACGCCCGCGCCTCGGCGAGCTCCCGCTCGCGCTCCTCGGCGAGCGCCTCCGCGACGGCGGCGCGTATCTCATCGGCGTCGGCGGTGGCGCGGGCGGCGGGCACGCGGCCCCGCGTGGTGGCGGCGCGGCTCTCGGCCAGCTCGGTGCGCAACGCCGCGACCTGGCGGCGCAGCACGAGCACGGCGCGCAGGACGGCGACGCCCACGGCGCCGGTGGCGGCCGTGGTGAGCAGCAGGGCGATCGGCATGGCGCTCACTGACGTACTCCCGGTTCAAAGTCGACCCCCGACTTCCTACATCAGCTTGAAGGGAGGACTAACCGTCTGTCAGTGCGTAACGTCACGAAGCGGACAGGGCTTTGGGTCCGAGGGGTGCGGGTGTGGCTGGTCTGACCTGCGTAAATCAAGGGTCTGGAGAGGTAGGTCACATCCTGGGGGAGATTGGGTCACAAGACGACCCGGAACCCTGGGCGTACCGGGTTCCGGGTCGTGGTGTCACGGTGGGTCCTCCGGGCGCTACCGACAGTCCCTCAGTGCCTCGGGCGGTCGTCCGGAGCCGTGGGACGGTCAGCTCAGGCGCTCGATGACCATGGCCATGCCCTGGCCGCCGCCGACGCACATGGTCTCCAGGCCGAACTGCTTGTCGTGCCACTGGAGGGAGTTGATCAGCGTGCCGGTGATGCGGGCGCCGGTCATGCCGAAGGGGTGGCCGACGGCGATGGCGCCGCCGTTGACGTTCAGCTTCTCCAGCGGGATGCCGAGGTCGCGGTAGGAGGGGATGACCTGCGCGGCGAACGCCTCGTTGATCTCGACCAGGTCGATGTCGCCGATGGTCAGCCCGGCGCGGGACAGGGCCTGCTTGCTCGCCTCGACCGGGCCCAGGCCCATGATCTCGGGGGAGAGGCCGGAGACGCCGGTGGAGACGATGCGGGCGAGCGGGGTCAGGCCCAGCTCGCGGGCCTTGGTGTCGCTCATGATTACGAGGGCGGCGGCACCGTCGTTGAGCGGGCAGCAGTTGCCGGCGGTGACCAGGCCGTCGGGGCGGAAGACGGGCTTGAGGTCCGCCACGCCCTCCAGGGTGACCCCGGCGCGCGGGCCGTCGTCCTTGGCGACGACCGTGCCGTCGGGCAGCGTGACCGGGGTGATCTCGCGCTCCCAGAAGCCGTTCTTGATGGCCTCCTCGGCGAGGTTCTGCGAGCGGACGCCGAACTCGTCCATGTCCTGCCGGGTGATGCCCTTGGCGCGGGCCAGGTTCTCGGCGGTCTGGCCCATCGCGATGTACGGGTCCGGGACCAGCCCGTCCTCGCGCGGGTCGTGCCAGGTGGTGCCCTCCTGCTGGGCGACCTCGGCGGTACGGGCCTCGGCCTCGGCGAAGATCGGGTTGTGCGTGTCCGGCAGGCTGTCGGAGTTGCCCTTGGCGAACCGGGAGACCATCTCGACGCCGGCCGAGACGAAGACGTCGCCCTCGCCGGCCTTGATCGCGTGCAGGGCCATGCGGGAGGTCTGCAGGGACGAGGAGCAGTACCGGGTGACGGTGCAGCCGGGCAGGTGGTCCATGCCCATCTCGACGGCGACGATCCGGCCGAGGTTGTTGCCCTGCTCGCCGCCGGGCAGACCGCAGCCGAGCATCAGGTCGTCGATGTCCCGGGGGTCCAGCTCCGGGACCTTGGCGAGGGCGGCCTGGATGATCGTGGCGGCCAGGTCGTCGGGGCGCAGGTCCTTCAGGGAGCCCTTGAAGGCGCGGCCGATGGGGGAGCGGGTGGCTGAGACGATCACGGCTTCGGGCATCACGGCTCCAGTGGCGAGTCGGTACGAGGGACGGCGCGCAGCGCCTCGTGCGGGGGTGGCGGTCGGGCGACGGGTCGGCGGGCGGGGCTGGTTGGGAAGTTACCCGGCCGTATGGGCTGGGTCACGGGTGCGGGGGTGTGACATGGACCGCAACTTTCTAAGCGCTTGCTTGGCCCGCTGCGGGAACCGATGGCGGGCGTACCCGGGGGCTGCGCCCCCGGGACACCCGTCGGACTGAACGGCCTCGTCCTCACACGCCGGACGGACTGGCGGGTTCCGCCTCCGCCACCCGCCGCCGCCGACGGCGCTTGAGCAGCGCCCAAGGTCCCCGCGGCCCCGCCGGCATCGCCGCCGCGACCTCCGTGCCCGCCTCCGACGCGGCCTCGGCCGCCGCCCGGGCCACCGGCAGATAGCCCTCGCGGCGCAGCGCGTCGGGACGCTCCTCGTCGGCCGGCCACAGGCCGAGCGCGGCGCACACCGACGGCAGTACCGCCATCGCGGCCGTGGCGTACCCCTCGGCGGAGGGGTGGTAGTTGTCGGGGCCGAACAGCTCCCGCGGGTTCTGCGCGAACTCCGGGCCCAGCAGGTCCCCCAGCGACACGGTGCGCCCGCCCTGCTCCACGGCGCCGATCGTCTGCGCCGCCGCCAGCTGCCGCGAGGCCCGCCGGGCCACCCAGCGCAGCGGCTGCCGCACCCGCTCGATGGTCCCCAGGTCCGGGCAGGTGCCGACGACCACCTCCGCGCCGGCCGTACGCAGCCGCCGTACCGCCCCCGACAGGTGCCGGACCGAGCGGGTCGGCGGCATCCGGTGGGTGACGTCGTTCGCGCCGATCATGATCACGCAGATGTCGGGCGCCGGGCCGGGGTCCGCGAGCACCAGCGCCACCTGCCGGTCCAGGTCGTCCGAACACGCCCCCGGCGCCGCGACCGACCCCAGCCGCACCGGCCGCTCCGCCACCGCCGCGAGTCCCGACGCCAGCAGCGCACCCGGCGTCTGCCCGGCCCGGTGCACGCCCTGCCCGGCGGCCGTGGAGTCGCCCAGCATCATCAGCCGCAGCGGCGGCTCGCCGCCCGCCGGCAGGGTGTCGCCGTACAGCCCCTCCGCGTTCGGCACCCGGTCGGGTGTGCCGACGCCCACCCGGCGCCTGGCCAGCTGCACCTCCGCCAGCAGCACCCCGACCGCGGCCGCACCGGCCAGCCCGATGCCGCCGCCGCCGTACGCCGCGCCGGCCGCGATCCGCCGGGCCACCCTCGCCCTCGACATACTCGTCATACGTCGCCGCCACCTCCTCCAACCCGTACACCCAGTGCTTGCCCCGTACGGACGGTCGCCCAATCTCAACGGGGAGTGAACGACCGTCACGGGGCACGGGCGGGCCGGCAGGCCATAGGCTGGCCGGACCGATAACGACCACACCTTTTGCAGCATCCGGAGACCACGGTGCATTTCCACGACTCGATGATCAGCCTCGTCGGCAACACCCCGCTGGTGCGGCTCAACAGCGTGACCAAGGGCATCAGGGCGACCGTCCTGGCCAAGGTGGAGTACTTCAACCCGGGCGGCTCGGTGAAGGACCGCATCGCCCTGCGCATGATCGAGGCCGCCGAGCAGAGCGGAGCCCTGCAGCCGGGCGGCACCATCGTCGAGCCCACCAGCGGCAACACGGGCGTGGGCCTGGCGATCGTGGCCCAGCAGAAGGGCTACAAGTGCATCTTCGTCTGCCCTGACAAGGTCTCCACCGACAAGATCAACGTACTGCGCGCGTACGGCGCCGAGGTGGTCGTGTGCCCGACGGCGGTCGACCCCGAGCACCCGGACTCCTACTACAACGTCTCCGACCGGCTGGTCCGCGAGACGCCGGGCGCCTGGAAGCCGGACCAGTACTCCAACCCGCACAACCCGCTCTCCCACTACCACTCGACCGGCCCCGAGCTGTGGGAGCAGACGGAGGGGAAGATCACCCACTTCGTCGCCGGCGTGGGCACCGGAGGCACCATCTCCGGCACCGGCCGGTACCTGAAGGAGGTCAGCGACGGCGCGGTCGCGGTGGTCGGCGCCGACCCCGAGGGCTCGGTGTACTCCGGCGGCTCCGGGCGCCCCTACCTCGTCGAGGGCGTCGGTGAGGACTTCTGGCCGACGGCGTACGACCGGGACGTCGCCGACGAGATCGTCGCCGTCTCCGACAAGGACTCCTTCCAGATGACCCGCCGCCTCGCCAAGGAGGAGGGGCTGCTGGTGGGCGGCTCCTGCGGCATGGCCGTCGTCGCGGCGCTGCGCGTCGCCGAGCGGCTCGGCGAGGACGACGTGGTCGTCGTGCTCCTCCCGGACAGCGGGCGCGGCTACCTCAGCAAGATCTTCAACGACGAGTGGATGGCCGATTACGGCTTCCTGGAGGACGCCGGTTCCAGCGCGCGCGTCGCCGACGTCCTGAACCACAAGGAGGGCGGCTCCATCCCCTCCCTCGTCCACATGCACCCGGACGAGACGGTCGGCCAGGCCATCGAGGTGCTCCGCGAGTACGGCGTCTCGCAGATGCCGATCGTGAAGCCCGGCGCCGGCCACCCGGACGTGATGGCCGCCGAGGTCGTCGGCTCGGTCGTGGAACGCGAGCTGCTGGACGCGCTGTTCGCCAAGCGCGCCTTGCTGGAGGACCCGCTGGAGAAGCACATGTCGGCCCCGCTGCCGCAGGTCGGCTCCGGCGAACCGGTCGCCGACCTGATGTCGGTGCTCGGCACTGCGGACGCGGCGATCGTCCTCGTCGAGGGCAAGCCGACCGGTGTGGTGAGCCGTCAGGACCTGCTGTCCTTCCTCGCCAAGTAACGGGAGGCCGGGAGAGCCGGTGAGGCGAGAGGGCCGAGGGAGGCCGGGGGAGCCGGGGAGCCGGGGAGCCGGGGAGTCGAGCGGGCCGAGCGAGCCGAGGGAGTCGAGAGGGCCCGAGGGGAGCCGAGCGGGCGGAGGGGAGCCGAGGGGGCGGAGGGAGGCCGGCGGGGGCGCGGCAGGTCGCGGGAAGCCGCGGTGAACGCCGGGTGGACTCGCGGTCGTCCGGCCTGATCCGAGGCGCCCGGTGATCTTCGCGGACTTCGCGGAAGTGGTACGCGCGCGACACGTTCGCGCAGCACACGCTTAACACGGGCCCGGCAGAGTAGCGGTTGTCGGCAGGGCGGGAGCGGCTCCCCGTCCTGGCCGGCACCGAACGGCGCCAAGGACCTTCCGGAGCGGCTCCCGGACCTCCATGGACGCCACGGACGCGCCGCCCCGGCCGTGAGGCCCGGCACCGCGCGCGTCCCCCCGCGGGGACCGCCGTCGTCCCGCCCCCCAGTGATGGGGGTGCGGCGGTCCCCGCGCAGTCTTCCCCCGGTCGGCGCGACGTACTCCGCCCCCCCCGTGCCGCCCCGGCTCAGTCCTCCCAGGCGTCCTCGCTGGTGCGTCGGCGCCGTCCGAAGAGAGCGGGGCTGGTCCGGGCGGCCTGGACGACGTTCACCCCGACGATGCCGGCCCAGGCCACCAGCAGTCCGGAGAGGCCGGCGACGCCGCCGCCGATCCCGGACAGCGGCACCGCGAGGACCAACGAGACGATGCCGAAGCCGAAGCGCTCGCCGAAGGAGTCCGTGGGCTTCGGCGACCGGCTGTCCCGCGCCGCGGCCATCTGCTGCTCGGCGAGCAGCCGGCGCACCCGGCGCTCGACCGTGCCGTCGATGCGCTGGTCGACCTTCTCCAGGAACGAGTCGATCAGCGCGGACTCGTACTCCTTGCCGAGCTCCCTGCGGGTCTGCAGCGTGGCGTCGAGTTCCTTCTTGAGGTCGGTGTCCTGCCCGTTCGTCTCCGTCATGCCTCCCACGGTAGGCAGCCGGGGCGCCGGCGGCGCTGGGGTTAGCCCCCGTTTCCGGGCGGCGGCGCACACGACCGGCGGGCGTCGTGTGCGCCGCCGCCCCGCTGTATAACGGTATGCATAAACCGGGGACGGTGAATAGCGAGCGAGGGGGAGCACACATCATGAGCGGGAGCACCGGGACCGACGGTCCGGCCGCGCGGCTGCAGGCGCTCTTCGAGGGGCACCGGCTGACGCCGACCCAGCGGCGCATCGCGCACAGCATGGTGCGGCGCGCCGCGGACGTGCCCTTCCTGTCCAGCGTGGAGCTGGCCGAGCTGGCCGGGGTCAGCCAGCCGTCCGTGACCCGCTTCGCCGTCGCCCTCGGCTTCGACGGCTACCCGGCGCTGCGCCGGCACCTGCGCGAGGTCGCCCCCGCGGAACCGGCGGCGGACACCGGGTCCTGCAACGAGTACCAGCAAGCCGTGGAGGCCGAGATCGAGAACCTGCGCCATCTGGCGGAGGCGCTGGCCGACCCCGGGCCGGTGCGGGAGGCGGGCCGGACCCTCGCGGCCAGCCGGCCCCTGCCGGTCCTCGGGCTGCGGGCGGCGGCGGCCCAGGCGCACGGCTTCGCCTACTTCGCCGCCAAGGTCCACCCGGACGTCCGGTTCCTGGGCGAGGGCGGCACGATGCTCCACGACCGCATCGACGCCGCCGTCCGGGCCGGTGCGACGGCCCTGCTCTGCTTCGCCCTGCCCCGGCACCCGCGCGAGGTCGTCGACACCCTCACCCACGCCAAGGAGGCGGGACTCACGGTGGTGACCGTCGCCGACTCCGCCTTCGCGCCGGTCGCCAAGGTCTCCGACCTGCTGCTGCCCGCCGCCGTCGGCACCGGCCTCGCCTTCGACACCGCCTGCGCGCCGATGCTGCTCGGCCGGGTGCTGCTGGAGGCCATGTGCGACGACCTGCCGGACGCCCAGGCCCGGCTGGAGGAATTCGACACGAAGGCGGCGGCGCGGGGGCTCTTCGTGGACTGACGTGGCGCGCCGGCCCCGGCGGGCTCGTTCTCAGACTCGTCTCACCTTTTCCCGTTAACCTGCCTCGCCGCACACCCATCGGACGCACTGCGGGAAGCAGAACGGAACAGGAGGCCGGACGTGGCGCGCGGAGGACAGGGGCTGGCTCGGGTCGCCGTCGTCGTACGGGCGGGGGCGGCGCCACTGTGGTGGCTGGGCGTACTCGCGGCGGGCATCGGGGCGCTGGTGCCGGGACTGACCGGACGCCGCATCGGCGTCCTGGCCGGTGCCGCGCTGTTCATCGTCGCGACGGCCGTCGTCGCGTCCGTGCGCCGAAGGCGGTACACCGCGCTGGCCGGCCCGGCCGTCCGCGCGGGCAAGCACGACGTGCTCCAGGACCGCGCGGTGACCGTGCGCAACTGGCGCCGGGGCCACCGCTGGTGGCTGCTCCTCGCCTTCCTCGCCGCCCTGGGCAGCGCCTTCGCCGTCCCCGCGGCCGCCGGACTGCTCATGGCGGGATGCGGCGCCGGCCTGTGGCTCAAGTCCGCCTGGATCGGCCGGCGCGAACAGGCCGAGGACGCCCTCCTGTGGGTCCGCGTCGACTGGCTCGCCCGCAACGCCGGCCGTCCGGCGGGCAAGGCCGTCCGCGCCTACCGGAGCACCGGCATCGCGGCGGGCGACGCGGCCCCGGGCGGCGCACGGCGCAAGACGGCGGTGCCGGCCTGATCCGTTGACCGGGGCCGCCGGGGCGGCGCGCCGTCAGGGGCGCGTCGCTGCGACCTCGTGCGGCCCCGCCCGGTGGCCGCGACCGGCCGTGAGGGACCGGCCGCGTCGGACCGGCCGCGTGGGACCGGCCGCGTGGGACCGGCCGCGTGGGACCGGTCGCGTGGGACCGGCCGTGAGGGGACTGAAGGCCACCGAGCCCCCCGGTGGATCTGGGACTGCCGAGCCTTCCGGCGGATCTGGGACTGCCGAGCCCCCGACGGATCTGGCGCTACCGAGCCCCCCACGGCGCCGACGTCAGCGCGTCGGCGTGCGCTCCTCCCGCCTCGGCCACGATCTCCTCGATCGCCTGGGGCTCCCGCACGGTCGCGAAGGAAATCCCCTCGGGACCGTCCACCGCGAACCCGTAGACCCCGGGCCGCGCGAGCGAGTTGTACGCGTAGTGGTGCGCGAAGTAGTACGCCCCCGTGTCCAGTGCCGCCGCATGGTCCCCCTGTTCCAGCAGCGGCAGCGCGCGCCCCACGGCCAGCAGGTCTCCCGCGAAGCACGCCGGCCCCGCCACGTCCTGCACCACGTCCGGCCCCTCCTTCGGCAGCCCCTTCCCGTCGTACGCGGCGATCCGCAGCGGCCACGCCCCCGGCGCGTACACCGTCCGCGTCGCGACCTGCACGCCCGCGTGCGTCACCGCGACCGGCCGCCCCCCGGCGCTCTTGGCGTACTCCACGCGCGCCACCACGGTGCCGTGCTTGGCCAGCAGCGACCGCCCGAACTCGGTGACCAGCCCGTACCGCCCGTCGAACAGTCCCGGCACCGCCTCGCGCAGCACGCGCGCGTACTCGGCGTACGTCGGTGTCGTCTCGTCCGACGCGAAGTTCACCGGCAGCCCGCCGCCGATGTCGAGGGTGTCCACCTGCCGGCGCCCGGCCCGCTCGTTGATCTCCTCGGCGAGCCCGTACGTCGCGGCCACGCCCTCGGCCATCAGGGGCAGCGGGATGCCCTGTGACCCGGTGTGCGCGTGCAGCCGGGTCAGCCACGGCCGGTCCAGATACGCCCGCACCACCCACTCGCGCGCCCCCTCGTCGCGCAGCGCCACCCCGAACTTCGACGTCGCCGTCGCCGTCGACAGCGCCTCGATGGAACCCCCGCCGACCTGGGGGTTGACCCGGATGCCGAGCGGAGAGCGGCTCGCCCCCTCGGTCATCAGACCGTCGAGGCGGGCCAGCTCCTGCGGGTTGTCCGCGTTGACGGCGATGCCCAGCGCCAGTGCCTCCCGCAGCTCGCCCGGCGTCTTGGCGGGCGAGTCCAGCACCGTCCGCTCCGGCGGCACCCCCGCCGCCCGTGCCAGCGCCAGCTCACCCGGGCTCGCGACCTCCGCGCCGATGCCCTCCTCGTGCAGCAGCCGCAGGACCGGGACCAGCGGGGTCGCCTTGACCGCGAAGGCGTGCAGCACGGGCGTCCCGGGCGCCGTCACCGCCTCGAACGCCGCCCGCAGGGCCGCCGCCGACTCCCGTATCCCGGCGACGTCCAGCAGCCCGACGATCGGAGCGTCGGGTCCGAGCAGCCCCTGTTCCACGGCCGCCCGTACCGCCCGGTCCCGCCGCGCGGCCCGCGCCGCGTCGATGACGCCCGGATCACCGTTCGTCCCCGTCCCCGTCCCCGTCCCCGTCCCCGTCCCCGTCCCCGTCCCCGTCCCCGTCCCCGTGCCCGTTCCCGTCGGCGTGCTTGTGCCGTCGCTCACGCGATCCTCCGTGTCCTCGTCCTCGTCCTCGTCGCCTGCCGGCCCGCCCCGATGCCTGCCCCGCACATCCAGCCAAACACCCGCGACGCGTCCGTGCCGCGACACGGACGTATTGACTAGTTCTATTCATGAGGTGAGGATATGAATATCCGCAGCAACAAACCGCCGGGAGCAATCCGCCGGGAGCAAGCCACCAGGAGGCAGACATGTCCGGACCCCGTCCTGTCCGAGCGCCACGCGGTACGCAGCCGAGCGCCCTGGGCTGGCAGCAGGAGGCCGCCCTGCGGATGCTGCAGAACAACCTCGACCCCGAGGTCGCCGAGCACCCCGACAAGCTCGTGGTCTACGGCGGCACCGGCAAGGCGGCCCGTGACTGGCGCTCCTTCGACGCGATGGTGCGGACGCTGCGGACCCTCAAGCAGGACGAGACGATGCTCGTCCAGTCGGGCCGCCCGGTCGGCGTCATGCAGACCCACGAGTGGGCCCCGCGCGTCCTCATCGCCAACTCCAACCTGGTCGGCGACTGGGCCAACTGGGAGGAGTTCCGCCGCCTGGAGGCCCTCGGCCTGACCATGTACGGGCAGATGACGGCCGGCTCCTGGATCTACATCGGCACCCAGGGCATCCTCCAGGGCACCTACGAGACCTTCGCCGCCGTCGCCGCGAAGAAGTTCGGCGGCACGCTGGCCGGGACCATCACCCTCACCGCCGGCCTCGGCGGCATGGGCGGCGCCCAGCCCCTCGCCGTCACCATGAACGACGGCGTCGCCCTCTGCATCGACTGCGATCCGCGCGCCATCGACCGCCGCATCGAGCACCGCTACCTCGACGTGAAGGCCGACTCCGTCGACCACGCCCTCCAGATCGCCACCGAGGCCCGCGACCGGCGCGAGCCGCTGTCCATCGGCGTCCTCGGCAACGCCGCCGAGCTGGTCCCGCAGCTGCTCGCCATGGGCGCCCCCATCGACATGGTCACCGACCAGACCTCGGCCCACGACCCCCTGGCCTACCTGCCCACCGGGATCGCCTTCGAGGACATGGCCGACGCCGCCGCCAAGGACCCGGCCGGCTTCACCACCCGCGCCCGCGAGTCCATGGCCCGGCACGTCGAGGCCATGGTCGGCTTCCAGGACGCCGGCGCCGAGGTCTTCGACTACGGCAACTCCATCCGCGGCGAGGCCCAGCTCGCCGGATACGACCGGGCCTTCGCCTTCCCCGGCTTCGTACCGGCGTACATCCGTCCGCTCTTCTGCGAGGGCAAGGGCCCCTTCCGCTGGGCCGCCCTGTCCGGCGACCCCGCCGACATCGCCAAGACCGACAAGGCGATCCTCGACCTCTTCCCCGAGAACGAGTCCCTCGCCCGCTGGATCAAGATGGCCGGTGAGCGCGTCCACTTCCAGGGCCTGCCCGCCCGGATCTGCTGGCTCGGCTACGGCGAGCGCGACAAGGCCGGTGAGCGGTTCAACGACATGGTCGCGAGCGGCGAGCTGGCCGCGCCGGTCGTCATCGGCCGCGACCACCTCGACTGCGGCTCCGTCGCCTCCCCGTACCGCGAGACCGAGGCCATGCTCGACGGCTCCGACGCCATCGCCGACTGGCCGCTGCTCAACGCCATGGTCAACGTGGCCTCCGGCGCCTCCTGGGTCTCCCTGCACCACGGCGGCGGCGTCGGCATGGGCCGCTCCATCCACGCCGGGCAGGTCACCGTCGCCGACGGCACCGCGCTCGCCGGCGAGAAGATCCGCCGCGTCCTCACCAACGACCCCGGCATGGGCGTCATCCGGCACGTCGACGCCGGGTACGGCATCGCGGAGTCCGTGGCGGCCGAACGGGACGTGCGGGTGCCGATGCGCGAGGGCGACACGACGCGCGAGGGTGACGACGCGTGACCTTCCACAGCATGTGGGCGGAGCTGCTGCCGGTCGGACGCAGCTCCGCCACCGGCGGCTACCGCCGGCACGCCTGGACCGGCGCCGACGCCGACTGCCGGGCCTGGTTCCGGGAGCAGGCCGAAGCACGCGGGCTGGCCCATGAGACCGACCGCAACGGCAACCAGTGGGCCTGGCTCGGCGACCCCGCCGCCGGCGACGCCGTCGTCACCGGCTCCCACCTGGACTCCGTGCCCGACGGCGGCGCCTTCGACGGGCCCCTCGGCGTCGTCTCCGCCTTCGCCGCCCTCGACGAACTGCGCAGGAGGGGAGCGCACCTCACCAGACCCCTCGGCATCGTCAACTTCGGCGACGAGGAGGGCGCCCGCTTCGGCCTCGCCTGCGTCGGCTCCCGGCTCACCGCGGGCGCCCTCACCGCCGAGCAGGCCCACCGCCTCACCGACGGCGACGGCATCACGCTCCCGCAGGCCATGGAGAGCGCCGGATACGACCCGGACGCCATCGGCCCCGACCCCGAGCGGCTCGCCCGCATCGGCGCCTTCGTCGAACTCCACGTCGAACAGGGCCGCGCCCTGGACCTGTCCGGCGACCGCATCGGTATCGCGTCCGCCATCTGGCCGCACGGACGCTGGCGGTTCGACTTCCGGGGCGAGGCCAACCACGCCGGCACCACCCGGCTCGCCGACCGGAACGACCCCATGCTGTCCTACGCCGAGACCGTGCTCGCCGCCCGCCGCGAGGCCGAACTCGCCGGCGCCGTCGCCACCTTCGGCAAGATCACCGTCGAGCCCAACGGCGTCAACGCCGTCCCCTCCCTCGTCCGCGGCTGGCTCGACTCCCGCGCCGCCGACCAGGCGAGCCTGGACACCGTGGTCGGCGGGGTGGAGCAGGCCGCCCGCGAGTACGCCGCCACCCACGGCGTCGACCTCGACGTCGTACGCGAGTCCTTCACCCCCGTCGTCGAGTTCGACCACGCCCTGCGCGACGAGCTCGCCCGCATCCTCGGCAACGACACGGATCTCAAGGTGCCCGTACTCGGCACCGGTGCCGGACACGACGCCGGGATCCTCTCCGACCGCATCCCGACCGCCATGCTGTTCGTGCGCAACCCCACCGGCGTCTCGCACTCCCCGGCCGAGTACGCCGCCGAGGACGACTGCGTGGCCGGGGTGAGCGCACTCGCCGACGTACTGGAAGGGCTGGCCTGCACGTGACCCCCACCGAGCGGACCCGGACGTACTGGCTGGAGCACGCCTGGCTCGGCACCCACGTCGAGCCGGCCGTCGCCGTCGACGTGCGGGACGGCCGCATCACCGCCGTCCACCGGGACACCCCCGCCCCGCCCGCCGGCGCCGAGCCCCTGCGCGGACTGACCCTCCCCGGCCTCGCCAACGCGCACAGCCACGCCTTCCACCGCGCCCTGCGCGGCACCGTCCAGGTCGGCTCCGGCACCTTCTGGACCTGGCGCGAGGTCATGTACTCCGTCGCCGACCGGCTGACCCCCGAGACGTACCTCCACCTGGCCCGCGCGGTGTACGCCGAGATGGCCCTCGCCGGCATCACCACCGTCGGCGAGTTCCACTACGTCCACCACGCCCCCGGCGGCACCCCCTACGCCGACCCGAACGCCATGGGCGAGGCCCTGATCGAGGCCGCCGCCGACGCCGGCATCCGCATCACCCTCCTCGACACCTGCTACCTGTCCTCCGGCTTCGGCGCGCCCCCGGACACCCACCAGCTCCGCTTTTCCGACGGAACGGCGGATGCCTGGGCCGAACGCTGTTCAGTTCTCAAGGAACGGGATCACGCACGGATCGGGGCGGCGATCCACTCCGTACGGGCCGTGCCCGCCGACCAGTTGGCGACCGTGGCACGCTGGGCCGAGGAGCGGCGGGCCCCGCTGCACGTGCACCTGTCCGAGCAGACCGCCGAGAACGACGCCTGCCACGACGCCCACGGCCGCACCCCCACCCGGCTCCTCGCCGACCACGGCGTGCTCGGCCCCCGCACCACCGGCGTCCACAACACCCACCTCACCGACGAGGACATCGCCCTGCTCGGCGGCAGCGGCACCGGCACCTGCATGTGCCCCACCACCGAACGCGACCTCGCCGACGGCATCGGCCCCGCCGCCGCCCTCCAGCGGGCGGGCTCCCCGCTCTGTCTGGGCTCCGACAGTCACGCCGTCGTCGACCTGCTGGAAGAGGCGCGCGCCATGGAGCTGAACGAGCGCCTGCGCACCCGCACCCGCGGCCACTGGACCGCCGCCGCCCTGCTGCGCGCCGCCACCGCCGACGGCCACGCCGCCCTCGGCTGGGACGACGCCGGAACCATCGAGACCGGCGCCCGCGCCGACCTCACCACGGTCGCCCTCGACTCGGTCAGGACGGCGGGGCCGCTGCCCGGACTCGGCGCCGAGACAGCCGTATTCGCCGCGACGGCAGCGGACGTACGGCACACGATCGTGGGCGGACGGCACGTCGTACGCGACGGGGCGCACACCCTCGTACCCGATGTGCCCGACGCCCTCGCACGGGCCGTCGAAGCCCTCCGCGCATGACCAACCGCCCCCGCCCCCACGAGGACGTCACGGACCCCATGAGCAGCAGCACCGTCATCACCAACATCGCCGCACTCGTCACCAACGACCCCTCCCTCGGCGACAACTCCCCCCTCGGACTGGTCCGGGACGCGGCCGTCGTCATCGACGGCGACCGCGTCGCGTGGACCGGTGAATCAAGCAAAGCACCCGCCACTGACAATCGGGTCGACGCCGGCGGCCGGGCGGTCCTCCCCGGCTTCGTCGACTCCCACTCCCACCTCCTCTTCGCGGGCGACCGCACCGAGGAGTTCAACGCCCGCATGTCCGGCCGCCCCTACAGCGCCGGCGGCATCCGCACCACCGTCGCCGCCACCCGCGCCGCGAGCGACGAAGAACTGGAGGCGGGCCTCACCCGTTACCTCGCGGAGGCCCTGCGCCAGGGCACCACGACCTTCGAGACGAAGTCCGGCTACGGCCTGACCACCGCCGACGAGTCCCGCGCCCTGCGCGTCGCCGCCCGCCACACCGACGAGGTCACCTTCCTCGGCGCCCACATCGTCGCCCCCGAACTCGCCGACGACCCCGCCGCCTACGTCGCCCTCGTCACCGGCGAGATGCTCGACGCCTGCGCCCCGCACGCCCGCTGGATCGACGTGTTCTGCGAGAAGGGCGCCTTCGACGGCGACCAGGCCCGCGCGATCCTCACCGCCGGCCGGGCCAAGGGCCTGCACCCCCGCATCCACGCCAACCAGCTCTCCTACGGCCCCGGCGTACAGCTCGCGGTCGAACTCGACGCCGCCAGCGCCGACCACTGCACCCACCTCACCGACGCCGACGTCGACGCCCTCGCGAACAGCCGCACGGTCGCCACCCTGCTCCCCGGCGCCGAGTTCTCCACCCGCGCCCAGTGGCCGGACGCCCGGCGCCTGATCGACGCCGGCGCCACGGTCGCCCTGTCCACCGACTGCAATCCCGGCTCGTCCTTCACGTCCTCCGTGCCCTTCTGCATCGCGCTCGCCGTACGGGACATGGGGATGACGCCCGACGAGGCGGTCCGGGCGGCCACAGCGGGCGGCGCGGCGGCCCTGCGCCGCGACGACATCGGCCGCCTGACCCCGGGCGCGTACGCCGACCTGACCCTCCTCGACGCCCCGAGCCACGTCCACCTGGCCTACCGGCCCGGTGTGCCGCTGGTCGCGGGCGTGTGGCGGCGGGGCGTGCGTAGGGTGTGACCAGCGTGTGAACCGGGGAGCGGGGGACGGATGGCCAAGTACTGGTGGACGCCGTTCCTGGTGAACGTCCTGCTCGGGATTCCGGGCGTCGTGCCGTTCTGGCTCGTGTGGTACCTGATGGTCAACTGGCCGCTGGCGGAACTGGGCTGGACCGTGCGCGAGCCGACGGAGAACGACGGCATGGCGCTCTGGCTGGTGATCGTCGTCCCTGTGGTGGCGCTCTTCGCGATGATCTGGTGGCTGGTCAACGCGCCGTTGCGCCGCCGGACCTCCCTCGCGCCGCGCACCTTCTGGCTCCTGTGCGGGCTGGCCCCGCTGCTGCCGATGGCGGCGCTGATCGCCAACTCCCTGTGAAGGGCCGCGGCAGCCCGAAGGGGGGCGGCCCGGCTCCGGACCGCCCCCTGGAGGACAAGCGTCACGCGGTGAGCACGTCACGCGGTGAGCACGTCACACGGTGAGTACTTGAGGACTACTCCTCGACCGTGAGTCCCTTGCGCAGCCGTACGAGGGTCCGCGACAGCAGGCGCGAGACGTGCATCTGGGAGATGCCCAGTTCCTCGCCGATCTCCGACTGGGTCATCCCCGCGACGAAGCGGAGCGAGAGGATCTTCCGGTCCCGGGAGGGGAGTTCGGCGATCAGCGGCTTCAGCGACTCGACGTACTCGATGCCCTCGAGCCCGTGGTCCTCGTAGCCGATGCGGTCGGCCAGCGCGCCCTCCGCGTCGTCCTCCTCCGGCTGGGCGTCCAGCGAGGAGGCGGTGTAGGCGTTGGACGCCGCCATGCCCTCGACGACCTCGTCCTTGGACAGGCCGAGGTGCTCGGCCAGTTCGCTCACCGTCGGGGCGCGGTCCAGCCGCTGCGCGAGCTCGTCGCCGGCCTTGGCCAGGTCGAGCCGCAGCTCCTGGAGGCGGCGCGGGACGCGCACGGACCACGAGGTGTCGCGGAAGAAGCGCTTGATCTCGCCGATGATGGTCGGCATCGCGAACGTGGGGAACTCCACGCCGCGGGACGTCTCGAAGCGGTCGATCGCCTTGATCAGGCCGATCGTGCCGACCTGGATGATGTCCTCCATCGGCTCGCTGCGGGAGCGGAAACGGGAGGCGGCGAACTTGACCAGGGCGAGGTTGAGCTCGACGAGCGTGTTGCGTACGTACGCGTACTCGTGGGTGCCTTCCTCCAGCGACTCCAGCCGCTCGAAGAGGGTCTTGGACAGGACCCGGGCGTCCGCCGGAGCGACCTCGTCGTAAGCGGGGATGTCCGGAAGCCCGGCGAGTGTGCCGTCGTGGTCGACGGCCGCGTCATGGTGCTCGATGGGATCCAGATGTTCCGGAGGGAGTGTCGACGTCGCTTCTTGGGTACGCGATCCGTCGAGCCGGGGTGACATGATGTCCTCCATCGTTCTCGGCATACGGCTGCCGAAGCCAATTGCGTGCACTGCGGTGTGCGGCGCCTCCAAAGCCGGCCGTGTCGGTTTACGTGTCCTACTAGCCCTACCGGGTTTACCGAGCCCACCGCAAGTGTGTTCTGTGCGGGTATGTCCGTTTGTGTGCGGTTGTCGGGTGTCGGAGTGCGGCGGGAAGGCGTAGTGTTCGAGGGCGTCAGCAAGCAGTCACGACCTCGGGAGAGAGAAACGGCATGGACCGCGGGACGGTCGGCAGTGCCCAGTCGGGCCGGCTACTGGTGGAGGTGCGGGAAGAGGGCCCCAGTGCCGTCGTGACACCGGCGGGTGAGTTGGATCACCACACCGCCGATCTGTTGCGGGAGCCACTGGAGGACTGTCTCGCCAAGGGATTCAACCGGCTCGTCGTCGACTGTTCGCGTCTGGAGTTCTGCGACTCCACGGGACTCAACGTCCTGCTCGGCGCGCGGTTGAAGGCGGAGGCCGCGGGGGGCGGTGTGCATCTGGTGGCCATGCGGCCAGTGGTGGCTCGCGTGTTCGAGATCACGGGGGCCGAAGCGGTCTTCACCCTCCACGACACGCTCGAGGCCGCCCTGTCCGGCGCGTCCGACTGAGCCGGCTCTTGTCCGGCCGGCGACGGGTCCCCTGCGCTCCCTGGGGCAGGCGTTTTCGCCCCGTCCTGTGTTTCATGCCGAATACAGGGGTGTCCGGGCGTCCCGGTCGGGCAGGAGACCCCCTGGAGCGACTGTGTACGACTTTGAAACGTGAACTGGTGAATCGGTGAGGTGAAGCGCTGATGAGCACCACCCGGCCCTACTCGCCGGGCGACCGTGGTCCGGAGCCCAGCGGCGCTTCCGGGGCGTCCGAGGGGGGCGTGCCCGGGACCGGGGAGTCCGAGGGGGGCGTGCCCGCGGGGCAGGCTGCCGTGATCGGGCAGTCCGTGCCCCCGGAGCCGTCCGCGGCCGCGGACGCGACGTCGTCCGGGTCCGCGCCCGCCGGTGGCGGAGCCGGAGGGCGACAGGTCCGCAAGCTGAGCTTCGACGGCCAGAGCGGGGTGGTTCCGCTCGCTCGTGACTTCACCCGCCAGGCGCTGTACGCGTGGCGCTGGCTGCCCTCGGCCACCGCGGACCAGCGGGCCGCCGCCGAGGACGTACTGCTCGTGGTGTCCGAGCTGGTCACCAACGCCTGTCTGCATGCCGAGGGGCCGGACGAGCTGTGGATCACCTGTGAGAAGAAGGTGATCCGGCTGGAGGTCTCCGACCGGGGTACGGGGCAGCCGTCGCCGCGCACCCCGCACCGCGCCGGACGCCCCGGCGGGCACGGCATGTTCATCGTGCAGCGGCTGTGCCTGGACTGGGGTGTGGTGCGTACGCCGGGGGTCGCGGGCAAGCGGGTGTGGGCCGAGCTGGGGGCGCCGGCGTAGGCGGTGGCCTGCGGCGTGGCCTGCGGCGCTCTTCCGGGTCTTTCCCACCCACCCACCCGTCTCGGTCGGCCGAGGGGTGGGCGCCCCTGGGGCTCCGCCCCAGACCCCGGACTCCTGGGCTCCGCCCGGATCCCCTTGGTGGGGCACCGCGTCTCCTGTACCTCTTGCTCCTGGGCTGCGCCCAGAGACCCTGGGCGGGGGACTGCGTCTCCTGCACCTCTTGCTCCTGGGCTCCGCCGGGCACTGGGTCCCCCGTACCCCTTGCTCCCGGGCTCCGCCCGCTCACCCAGCAGGGAACGGGGCTCCGCCTCGTCACCCAGCGGGCACTGCGTCCCCGCTCCCTCGCGAGTCCGCCTTCTTGGTCCACGGCACTCGGACGCCCCCGAAAACGCCCGGAGGGCCACCGCATCCACCGGGATGCGATGACCCTCCGCAGGCAGGAACCGCCAGGCCGGGCCGGTCTCAGCGGACGTCGCCCATGAGTTCCTTGACGCGCTTGCGGTACATCCACACCGCGACACCGGCGACCACGGCGAGCGTGGCTTCCGCGGCCACGATGCCGGTCTTGTTCAGGTCGACGCCGGCGATGGAGAGCAGGCCGGTCGTGGCGTCACCGGCGGTGACGGCCAGGAACCAGACGCCCATCATCTGCGAGGCGTACTTCACGGGCGCCATCTTCGTGGTGACCGACAGGCCGACCGGGGAGAGCATCAGCTCACCGCAGGTCTGGACGAAGTAGATCGCCACCAGCCACAGCGCGGCCGCCTTGTGGCCGCCGTCCGCGATGGCCAGCGGGGCCAGGAAGAGGAAGAAGGACGCGCCGACCAGGACCAGGCCGAACGAGAACTTCACGATCGTGCTCGGCTCCTTGCCGCGGCGGGCGAGCGCCAGCCACACCGTGGCGAAGACCGGGGCCAGGGCCATGATGATGACCGGGTTGACCGACTGGAACCAGGAGACCGGGAACTCCCAGCCGAGGACGCTGGTGTCGGTCGAGGAGTCGGCGAAGATCGCCAGGGTCGAACCGCCCTGGTCGTAGATCATCCAGAAGACGGCCGCGGCGACGAAGAACCAGATGTACGCGGACATCTTCGACTGCTCGGCACGGTCCAGGTCCTTGTCCCGCTTGATGCGGGTCAGCACGAGCACCGGGATGATCACGCCGAGCAGGGTCAGCGGGACCAGGATCCAGTTCAGGGTGTAGACGCCGGAGAAGCCGACGATCGCGTAGAAGACGACGGCGAGGGCGGCCCAGAACGCGGCCTTGCGCAGGGTGGAGGTCTTCTCCGCGGCCGACAGGGGCTTCGGGGTCACGCTGGAGTGCGGCGCCAGGTGGCGGCTGCCGAGCAGGAACTGGATCACGCCCAGGCCCATGCCGACCGCGGCCAGCGCGAAGCCCAGGTGCCAGTTGACGTTCTCACCGATGGTGCCGATGATCAGCGGCGCGGCGAAGGCACCGAGGTTGATGCCCATGTAGAAGACGGTGAAGCCACCGTCGCGGCGCGGATCGTCGGGGCCGCTGTAGAGCTGGCCGACCATCGTGGAGATGTTGGCCTTCAGCAGACCCGAGCCGATGGCGACCAGGCCGAGACCCGCGAAGAAGGTGCCGGAGGTCGGCAGCGCCAGCGTGAGGTGGCCGAGCATGATCACGCCACCGGCGACGGCGACGGTCTTGCGGGGACCCCAGACACGGTCGCCGAACCAGCCGCCCGGCATCGTGAGCAGGTACACCAGCGAGAGGTACACCGAGTAGATCGCGGTCGCGGTGCCGGCGTTCATGCCGAGACCGCCGGGGGCCACCAGGTACAGCGGGAGCAGAGCCCTCATGCCGTAGTAGGAGAAACGCTCCCACATCTCGGTCATGAAGAGAGTGGCCAGTCCGCGGGGGTGGCCGAAGAAGGTCTTCTCGGATCCGGGGGTGCCCGGAGAGACCGAGTCCTTCGTCAGGCTGGACGCCATGGTCGATCCTTGCTTTTCGGGACGCGCTCATGAGGCGATGCGCGCCCGGTGGGGGGCGGCCGGCACCGGCGGCCTTCACCCGTCCACCCCACGCCTGAGGGATTCCGCTCCGGGTCACGGAGCAGTGGACGGCGGCCACCGGGATCCACGCCTGCGCGCACGTCGTTGCGCGCGTTGAGGCCCGGCCACAGGTCATTCCTTTCAAGGCCGGCCGTGGGGGCCGGCCCGCACACAAAAGAGACCTTCAGCGTCGAACTGTCGCCAAAGGTCCTCTGAGTGCTACAGGCGCTGATTCACCATACGGCAGGACACCGCCCGGTATGGAAGGACTTGAGACGCGGATCACAGGTGATAACGGAACCGCGAACGATCTTTCGAAGGTCTGTTACAGGATGGCACCCCATGGCCGCAGGTTCGTACCGGGGGTCGGCCGGGCCGGTCCCGCGCCGGGTGTCCGGCTTGTCCGTGGGCGGGAGGCCCTCGGGCCGATCACCCCCCGGGCGCTGCTCCGAGCGGACTACCATCAGCTCATGACCCGTGTACTGCTCGCCGAGGACGACGCGTCCATCTCGGAGCCGCTGGCCCGCGCACTGCGCCGGGAAGGGTACGAGGTCGAGGTGCGTGAGGACGGCCCCACCGCGCTCGACGCCGGCCTGCAGGGCGGCATCGACCTGGTCGTGCTGGACCTGGGCCTGCCGGGCATGGACGGGCTGGAGGTCGCCCGCCGGCTGCGGTCCGAGGGCCACGCCGTGCCGATCCTGATCCTGACCGCGCGCGCCGACGAGGTGGACACCGTGGTCGGTCTGGACGCGGGCGCCGACGACTACGTCACCAAGCCCTTCCGTCTCGCCGAGCTGCTCGCCCGGGTCCGCGCCCTGCTGCGGCGGGGCTCCGTCGAGCCCCCGCAGCCGCCCGCGACGCACGGCGTGCGCATCGACGTCGAGTCCCACCGGGCCTGGATGGGCGAGGAGGAGCTCCAGCTCACCGCCAAGGAGTTCGACCTGCTGCGGGTGCTGGTGCGCGACGCCGGCCGGGTCGTCACCCGCGACCAGCTGATGCGCGAGGTCTGGGACACCACCTGGTGGTCGTCGACCAAGACCCTCGACATGCACATCTCCTGGCTCCGCAAGAAGCTGGGGGACGACGCGGCGAACCCCCGCTACATCGCCACCGTGCGCGGCGTGGGCTTCCGTTTCGAGAAGAACTGAGCCGGCGCCCGCACACGGGAACCGGACCGCCGCCAAGGACCGGACCGCCGCCAAGGACCGGACCGCTGCCAAGAACCGAACCGCCGCCAAAAACAGAACCGCGCCAAGAACCGAACCGCCGCGTACGACTGAGCCGCCGCGAAGAACCGAACCGCCGAGAAGATCTCAGGGTCCGCCCGGGTAAGAGGACATGCGCCGCCGACTGATCCAGTCCACGCTCGCCGTGGTGCTCGTCGTGATCGCCGTTTTCGGCGTCTCCCTCGTGATCGTCGAGACCCGGACGATCAGCAGCTCCGCCCAGGAGCGGGTCGACCTGGAGGCGGTGCGGCTGGCCAGCATCGTGGACAGCCGGCTGCTCGGCACCGGATCGGTCGACGCCAAGTTCCTGCGGGAGCAGGTCCGGGACGCCCGGTACGCGGAGATCCGGATCCCCGGCAAGCCGGTCATCGAGGTCGGCAGCCGGCCGACCGGTGAGGTCATCCGCGGCAAGGCCACCGGCGAGGAGGGCGAGACGGTCCTCGTCGAGGAGCCGAGTTCCTCGGTGACCCGTGAGGTCGGCCGGACCCTGCTGATCATCGGACTGGTGGCGCTGCTCGCGGTGGTCGCCGCGGTGCTGCTGGCGATCCGGCAGGCCAACCGCCTCGCCTCCCCGCTCACCGACCTCGCGGAGACCGCCGAACGCCTCGGCTCCGGCGACCCGCGCCCCCGCCACAAGCGCTACGGCGTCCCCGAGCTGGACCGCGTCGCGGACGTGCTGGACTCCTCCGCCGAGCGCATCGCCCGGATGCTCACCGCCGAGCGCCGGCTGGCCGCCGACGCCTCCCACCAGCTGCGCACGCCGCTGACCGCGCTGTCGATGCGGCTGGAGGAGATCACCCTCACCGACGACCCGGAGACGGTGAAGGAGGAGGCGACGATCGCGTTGTCGCAAGTGGAGCGGTTGACGGACGTCGTGGACCGGCTGCTGACGAACTCCCGGGACCCGCGCAGCGGCTCCGCCGTCACCTTCGAGCTGGACGACGTCATCCAGCAGCAGATCGACGAGTGGCGCCCCGCCTACCGCAGCGAGGGGCGGGCGATCGTCAGCTCCGGCAAGCGGCATCTGACGGCCGTGGGCACCCCGGGCGCCGTGGCGCAGGTGCTGGCCGCGCTGATCGAGAACTCCCTGATGCACGGCGGCGGCACGGTGGCCCTGCGGACCCGGGTGACCGGCAACCAGGCGGTGGTCGAGGTCACCGACGAGGGGGTCGGCGTCCCGGGCGACCTGGGGGCGCGGATCTTCGAGCGCGCGATCAGCGGGCGGAACTCCACGGGCATCGGCCTGGCCGTCGCCCGCGACCTCGCCGAGGCCGACGGCGGCCGGCTGGAGCTCCTCCAGGGCCGCCCCCCGGTGTTCGGCCTGTTCCTGTCGCGCACGCAGCCGTCGAAGAAGTCGTCCGGTGACTCAGGGGAGACGGTGCGCTAGGAGGGCAGGCAGCCAGGCCCCGGTCCCGGCCGCTGCCGCGGTCAGCGGTGTGCCGCGGGGGTGCCGTCCGAGGTGCGTACCGCCGTGGGCTGCTCGTGCTCCAGGGAGGTCTCCGTCCGCGTCACCGGCTCATGGTCCGGCAGTGCGCGGAAGACCCAGCTGCGGTACGACCAGAAGCGGAACAGCGTGCCGATGCCGATGCCGAGGAACTTGAAGATGTTGCTCTGCAGCGGGCTGTCCCAGCCGAAGCCGTACGTCGCCGTGTAGAGCACGCCGTTCTCGATCACCAGCCCGACCGCGCTGAACAGCAGGAACAGCGACATCTCGCGGGTCCGGCGGCTCTTGTCGCGGTCCCGGTACGTGAAGTAGCGGAAGCCCAGGTAGTTGAAGACGATCGCGACGACGGTCGCGAGGATGCTGGCCCGCACCACGTGGAGGTCGGTGACGTGCCGTATCAGGTTGAAGGCGAGGAGGTTGACGAGAACCCCCGCGCCGCCCACCGCGCCGAACTTCACGACCTCACGGACCAGCCGTTCGATCCGCTCCCGCACCGCGCCGCGGGTCGCCGGGGGCGTCGGGGGAGCCGTATGAGCACCCGAGGAACCATGTCCCATGGTTGTGCAGGCCCCCGTCCATCGGTTGGCGTCAATCCGTTCATGCTAACCACCCGGACGCGCGATCTTCCTGCGGACGGATGCCGGGGCGACGGGAAAGGGGGCCCCGGCCCCCGGGAAACGGCCGGTAAACAGGTGGGCCCCGCGCGGCCGATACGCTAGGGGTGTGACGTTCCCGGTAGTCGGCATGGTCGGCGGTGGCCAGCTCGCTCGTATGACACACGAGTCGGGCATCCCGCTGGGCATCAGGTTCAAGCTTCTCAGTGACACTCCTCAGGACTCTGCGGCGCAGGTCGTGAACGAAGTCGTCGTCGGCGACTATCGCGACCTGGACACGTTGCGCGAGTTCGCGCGCGGCTGTGACGTGATCACTTTCGATCACGAGCACGTGCCGACCGAGCACCTCAGGGCCCTGGAGGCGGACGGCATCCCCGTGCGCCCCGGGCCCGACGCGCTCGTGCACGCCCAGGACAAGGGCGTGATGCGCGCGAAGCTCGACGCGATCGGCGTGCCCTGCCCGCGGCACCGGATCGTGCGCGATCCGGCCGACGTGGCCGCCTTCGCCGCCGAGGGCGACGGCTTCCCGGTCGTCCTCAAGACGGTCCGCGGCGGGTACGACGGCAAGGGCGTGTGGGTCGTGGACTCCGCGGAGGAGGCCGCCGAGCCCTTCCGGGCCGGGGTCCCCGTGCTGGCGGAGGAGAAGGTGGACTTCGTCCGCGAACTCGCCGCCAACGTGGTCCGCTCCCCGCACGGCCAGGCGGTGGCCTACCCCGTCGTCGAGTCGCAGCAGGTCAAGGGCGTCTGCGACACGGTGATCGCGCCCGCCCCCGACCTCGACGAGGACCTCGCCCTGCGGGCCGAGGAGATGGCGCTGAGCATCGCCAAGGAACTGGACGTCGTCGGGCACCTCGCCGTCGAGCTGTTCCAGACCCGCGACGGCCGCATCCTCGTCAACGAACTGGCGATGCGACCGCACAACTCCGGCCACTGGACGATGGACGGCGCGATCACCTCGCAGTTCGCCAACCACGTCCGCGCCGTCCTCGACCTCCCCCTCGGCGACCCGCGCCCGCGCGCCCCGTGGACGGTCATGGTCAACGTCCTCGGCGGCGACTACCCGGACATGTACTCCGCGTACCTGCACTGCATGGCCCGCGACCCCCAGCTCAAGATCCACATGTACGGCAAGGACGTGAAGCCCGGCCGCAAGGTCGGGCACGTCAACACCTACGGCGACGACCTGGACGACGTGCTGGAGCGCGCCCGTCACGCTGCCGGCTACCTGAGAGGGACGATCACCGAATGAGCCAGGCCAGCCCGGTCAGTCCGGTCGTGGGCATCGTCATGGGGTCGGACTCCGACTGGCCCGTCATGGAGGCCGCCGCCAAGGCACTCGACGAGTTCGAGATCGCCTACGAGGTCGACGTCGTCTCCGCGCACCGCATGCCGCACGAGATGATCGCGTACGGCGAGCAGGCCGCCGGCCGCGGACTGAAGGCGATCATCGCCGGTGCCGGGGGCGCCGCCCACCTGCCCGGCATGCTCGCCTCCGTCACCCCGCTGCCCGTCATCGGCGTGCCGGTGCCGCTGAAGTACCTCGACGGCATGGACAGCCTCCTGTCCATCGTGCAGATGCCGGCCGGTGTGCCCGTCGCCACCGTCTCCGTCGGCGGCGCCCGCAACGCCGGACTGCTGGCCGCGCGGATGCTCGCCGCCCACGACGAGGAGCTGCTGGCCCGCATGCGCGAGTTCCAGCAGGACCTCAACGACCAGGCCACCGAGAAGGGCAAGCGGCTGCGCACCAAGGTCGAGGGGTCGGCGGCCTTCGGATTCGGGAAGTAGAGGCCCATGACCTCTACCGACTCACCGGCTTCACCGGATTCGTCAGCCGCACTGGACCGCGCCCGTGAGCTGCTGCGCGAGTTCCCCGTCGTCGACGGCCACAACGACCTGCCCTGGGCGCTGCGCGAGCAGGTCCGCTACGACCTCGACGCCCGTGACATCGCCGCCGACCAGTCCGCCCACCTGCACACCGACCTCGCCCGGCTGCGGGCCGGCGGCGTCGGCGCGCAGTACTGGTCGGTGTACGTCCGCTCGGACCTGCCCGGCGCGGTCACGGCGACGCTGGAGCAGATCGACTGCGTACGGCAGCTCATCGACCGCCACCCGGGCGAGCTGCGGGCCGCGCTGACCGCAGCCGACATGGAGGCCGCGCGTGCCGAGGGCCGCGTCGCCTCGCTGATGGGCGCCGAGGGCGGCCACTCCATCGACAACTCGCTCGCCACGCTCCGCGCGCTGTACGCGCTCGGCGTGCGCTACCTGACCCTCACCCACAACGACAACGTGGCGTGGGCGGACTCGGCGACCGACGAGCCCGGCGTGGGCGGCCTGTCGGCCTTCGGCCGCGAGGTCGTGCGGGAGATGAACCGCGAGGGCATGCTGGTCGACCTCTCGCACGTCGCCGCGACGACGATGCGGGACGCGCTGGACACCTCCACCGCGCCGGTGATCTTCTCGCACTCCTCCGCGCGGGCCGTGTGCGACCACCCGCGCAACATCCCCGACGACGTGCTGGAACGCCTGCCCGCCAACGGCGGCGTGGCGATGGTGACGTTCGTGCCGAAGTTCGTGCTCCAGGCGGCCGTGGACTGGACGGCCGAGGCCGACGAGAACATGCGCGCGCACGGCTTCCACCACCTCGACTCCAGCCCCGAGGCGATGAAGGTCCACGCCGCCTTCGAGGAGCGTGTCCCGCGCCCGGTCGCCACCGTCTCCACGGTCGCCGACCACCTCGACCACATGCGCGAGGTCGCGGGCGTCGACCACCTCGGCATCGGCGGCGACTACGACGGCACGCCCTTCACCCCGGACGGTCTCGGCGACGTCGCCGGCTACCCGAACCTGATCGCCGAACTGCTCGACCGCGGCTGGTCCCGGGCCGACCTGGCCAAGCTCACCTGGAAGAACGCGGTCCGGGTGCTGGGCGCCGCCGAGGACGTGGCCCGGGGACTCCGGGCGACGCGGGCCCCGTCCAACGCCACGCTGGAGGACCTGGACGGCTGAGCCGTCTCAAGCCGTCTCCGTTCCGGAGGCTTCGAGGGCGGGGTAGTCGGTGTATCCGGTCGCCCCGCCCACGTACATCAGGTACCGGTCCCGCACCGGGTTCAGCGGCCCGTCGGCCGTCGCCACGCCGAAGCTGGTCGCCGACCTCACCGCCGAACGCGCCCGCATCGACCGGACCATCGCCGACCTGCTCCGTTCCCGGGACACCCTGGACGAGGTGATCGACGCGGCCCGGGGCTGACCGTCTACTCCGAACGCCCCACCCACCAGGAAGCCGTTTCCGCTCCGTGCGACGGTGACCGTAACGCACGACGACCGTACGGAGCCCGCCATGGCAGACCTCCAGGACGACCTGCACACCCGCACCGATGCCGGCGGACTCGACGACCTGTCCGTGCCGCCTGCCGCGGTGGCGTTCCCGCCGGAGCCCTACGCGCCCGTCTCCGACCCCGAGGACGAGCCGCTGGCCCGGGCCCACGCCGTACTGGCCGCCCATCCCGTCGCCGACGGCTACAGCGGTCTGTCCCGCAGGCTCAAGCACCTGCCCTGGTACGACCTGGAGCTCGGCGAGAGCGTCGTCGACACCGATCTGCCGCGGCTGCGCGAGGGCAGGGTGGGCGCGCTGTTCTGGTCGCTGCACCTGCCCGAGGCCATCGACGGCGACCGGGCGGTGGGCGCGACCCTGGAGCAGCTGGACCTGGTCGAGACGGTCGTGCGCTCCCACCCGGACGGGCTTCGGCTGGCGTACGACGCGGGGCAGGCCATAGACGCCCGCAACTGCGGCCGGGTCGCCGTGCTGCCCGGCCCCGCCGGCGCCGCCGCGATCGGCGACTGCCTCGGCATCCTGCGTTCGCTATACGCCCTCGGTCTGCGCGTGCTGACGCTGACCGGGGCGACCTGGGCGAGCGAGGCGGGCCTGACCCGGTTCGGCGAGGAGGTCGTCCGCGAGATGAACCGGCTCGGTGTCGTCGCCGACCTCTCCGGTGCCTGTGCCGAGACCATCCGCCGTACCTTCGCCGTCTCCAAGGCGCCGGTGCTGTGCACCCGCTCCGCCGCCCGCGCCCTGCGCCCGCACCCCGTCAACCTCCCCGACGACCTGCTCGTCGAGCTGGGCGAGGCCGGAGGCCTGTGCATGGTGCCGCTGACCGCCGAGCAGACCGGCCCGACCGTCCGGGACGTCGCCGACCACCTCGACCACGTCCGCACGGTGGCCGGCCCGCAGAGCGTCGGCCTGTCCGGCACCTACGACACCGGCACCGCCCACCCGCTGGAACTCGGCGACGCCTCCTGCTATCCGAGACTCATCGCCGAGCTGCTGCGACGCGGCTGGGACGAGTCGGACGTGGCCCTGCTGACCTGGGGCAACGTCCAGCGCGTCCTGCGGGGGGCGGCCTTCACCGCGCGGGCGGCGGCGCTGCGCCGGGAGCCGTCGACGGCGACGATCGCCGAGCTCGACGGCTAGCCGTAACGAGCGGGCCGTTACGGGCGGGCCGTTGCGGGCGGGCCGTTGCGGGCGGGCCGTAACGAGCGGGCCGTTACGAGCGGGCCGTCACGCGTGTTCGATCCGGCACAGGCAGAACGGATGCCCCGCCGGGTCGGCGTACACCATGAAGTCCTTCTTCTCCCGGTCCTCCAGGTCCAGCGGGCGGGCACCCAGCGCGAGCACCTTCTCGTGCGCCGCGTCCATCTCCTCCCACGTCGCCCCGCCGTCGAAGTCCAGGTGGAACTGCTGCGCGTTCCGATCGGCGCGCGGCCACTCCGGCGGGGTCAGGCCGGGTGCGCGCTGGAAGGCCAGCCGCGGCCCGCCGGGCACCTGGAGCACCACCCAGTCGGGGTCCTGCTCCTCGGGGGTGCCGCCGCCGACCCGCGCGTAGAAGCGGGCCAGCTCGCGGGGCTCCGGACAGTCGACGACGACGGATCGGAAACGTGCCACGGGTGCCATGGGGGAACCTCCGGTGTTGGCGGTCCGGTCCTTGCTCAGCAGGCGCAGAGGCAGAACGGGTGCCCGGCCGGGTCCGCGTAAACCCGGAAGGACCGGGCCCGGTCCTCCGCGTCCAGCGGCCGCGCGCCCAGCTCCAGCACGGCCTTCTCCGCCGCGTCCAGGTCCTTCACGTCGAGGTCGAGGTGGAACTGCTGCGCTCCGTCCGGCCCGGGCCACTTCGGCGGTACGTACCCGGGGGAGCCCTGGAAGGCCAGCGTCCGCCCGCCGGGCAGGTTCAGGTCGACCCACTCGTACTGGTCGTCGCTCTTGTCCTCGACGGTGCCGCCGAGCACGTCGGCGTAGAAGCGGGCCAGTGCGCGGGGATCGGGACAGTCCAGGACGACGACGCCCAGTTCGGCGACAGCCATGACTTCCTCCTTGGGTCCACGGTCGCGGTTACCCGCAAGGCGCGGGTAACCGGTAACGGTTACTGCATGCTGCCCCATTGGCGGTAACGTCGCAAGCATGAGTGAGAGATCGCCCGCGCCGGGAGGGCTGGAGCTGGTCCGGTCCCTGGTGAACACGCTGGACATCGAAACGGGCGCCGACACGCTGGACACGCCGGAGGGGCGGGCGCCCTTCGGCCTGACGGAGGATGACGTACCCGGGGCACGCGACCTGCGCGAGTCCCTGCGCGCCACCCTGCTCGCCCACGCCGGCCACCCACCGCACCGCGCGGTGACCCCGCTGGGCGAGCTGCTGGCCGGGGCCCCGCTGGTGGTGACGGTCGACACGGCCGACGGCTCCGCCGCCCTCGTCCCGGCCCGGGACGGCTCCCTGCCCGCCCGCGTCGCCGCCGCCGTCGCCGAGGCACTGGTCGCGGGCACCTGGACCCGGATGAAGGCGTGCGAGGCCGCCGACTGCCACTGGGCCTACTACGACCGCAGCCCGGCCGGACGCGGCCGCTGGTGCTCCATGCAGGTGTGCGGCGCCCGCGCCAAGATGCGGCGGTACCGCGCCAAGGGAGCGTGACCCGCGCGGGATTCGCCGGCCGGCGCGCCGCACCGCGGTGCAGAATACGACGGACGCCGGTCCGGCCGACTGAGCCTCGGCCGAACCGGCGTCACCGTCCGTCGGACACGGGCTACGCGGTCGGCCGGCCCATCGCCCGGTACGTCCAGCCGGCCTTCCGCCAGACCTGGGGGTCCAGGGCGTTGCGCCCGTCGAGGATCACCCGGGCGGTCACGGCCTCGCCCAGCGCCTCCGGGTCCAGCTCGCGGAACTCCCGCCACTCCGTCAGGTGCAGGACGACGTCGGCACCCCGCACCGCCTCCAGCGCGGAGTCGGCGTACCCGAGCGTCGGGAACAGCCGCCGGGCGTTCTCCATGCCCTTGGGGTCGTACACCGTCACCTGGGCGCCCTGGAGGTGGACCTGCCCGGCGACGTTCAGCGCGGGCGAGTCCCGTACGTCGTCCGAGTCGGGCTTGAAGCTGGCGCCGAGCACCGCGACCCGCTTGCCCAGGAACGGGCCGCCGCCCAGCGCCTGCCGGGTCAGCTCCACCATCTGCCCGCGCTGGCGCATGTTGATCGAGTCGATCTCGCGCAGGAAGGTCAGCGCCTGGTCGGCGCCCAGCTCACCGGCGCGCGCCATGAACGCCCGGATGTCCTTCGGCAGACAGCCGCCGCCGAACCCGATCCCGGCCCGCAGGAACTTCTTCCCGATCCGGTCGTCGTACCCGATCGCCTCGGCCAGCTTGGCGACGTCGCCGTCCGCGGCCTCGCACACCTCCGCCATCGCGTTGATGAAGGAGATCTTGGTGGCGAGGAAGGAGTTCGCGGAGGTCTTCACCAGCTCCGCCGTCGGGAAGTCGGTGACGACGAACGGCGTCCCCTCCTCCACCGGCGTCGCGTACACCTCGCGCAGCAGCTTCTCGGCCCGCTCGCTGCGCACGCCGACCACGATCCGGTCGGGGTGCAGCGTGTCCTTGACGGCGAAGCCCTCGCGCAGGAACTCCGGGTTCCAGGCCAGTTCGGCGTCGGCACCGGCCGGGGCGTGCTCGGCGAGGTAGCGGGCCAGCCGGTCGGCGGAGCCCACGGGCACGGTCGACTTGCCGACCACGAGCGCGGGGCCGGTCAGGTGCGGCGCCAGTGAGGCCAGCGCGGAGTCGACGTACGACATGTCACAGGCGTACTCGCCGTGCTTCTGCGGCGTGTTCACGCACAGGAAGTGCACGTCGCCGAAGGCGGCGACCTCGGCGAAGTCGGTGGTGAAGCGCAGACGCCCGCTGGACCCCTCGATCCCCGCGACGTGCCCCCGCAACAGCTCCTCGAGCCCCGGCTCGTACATCGGGACCCGCCCCCGCTGGAGCATCTCGATCTTCTCGGGCACCACGTCCAGGCCCAGTACCTCGAAACCGAGCTCGGCCATGGCCGCCGCATGGGTCGCGCCGAGATAGCCGGTACCGATCACGGTGATCTTGAGGGCCATGGGTGCTCCAGAGGTGTACGGCAGGCGTGCGCGCCCGAGCATATCCGGGGCATGGGAAAGCACCTCGACGGGCAGGTTTCCCGCTGTCGTCAAGCTCACCTATCCACCACCGTGGATGGAGCATAAAATTCGGAGTTACTTAACGGTAGTTAGCGTCAGCACCACAGTGTTTGGGAGCGTGAGAGACCTTGGCCGGATCGGCTGACTTCGACCTGTACCGCCCGCTGGAGGAGCACGACATGCTCCGGGACGCCGTCCGCTCCCTGGCCGAGGCGAAGATCGCGCCGCACGCCGCCGCAGTGGACGAGGAGGCCCGCTTCCCGCGGGAGGCCCTCGACGCGCTGACCGCGAACGACCTGCACGCGGTGCACGTCCCCGAGGAGTACGGCGGCGCGGGCGCCGACGCCCTCGCCACGGTGATCGTCATCGAGGAGGTCGCCCGCGTCTGCGCCAGCTCCTCCCTCATCCCGGCCGTGAACAAGCTCGGCTCCCTGCCGGTGATCCTCTCCGGCTCCGAGGCGCTGAAGAAGAAGTACATGACCCCGCTCGCCAAGGGCGACGGCATGTTCTCCTACTGCCTCTCCGAGCCCGACGCGGGCTCCGACGCGGCCGGCATGAAGACCAGGGCGGTCCGCGACGGCGACCACTGGATCCTGAACGGCGTCAAGCGCTGGATCACCAACGCGGGCGAGTCGGAGTTCTACACGGTGATGGCCGTCACCGACCCCACCAAGCGCTCCAAGGGCATCTCCGCCTTCGTCGTCGAGAAGTCCGACGAGGGCGTCTCCTTCGGCGCCCCGGAGAAGAAGCTCGGCATCAAGGGCTCCCCGACCCGCGAGGTCTACCTCGACAACGTCCGCATCCCCGCCGACCGCATGATCGGCGAGGAGGGCACCGGCTTCGCCACGGCGATGAAGACGCTGGACCACACCCGCATCACCATCGCCGCCCAGGCCCTCGGCATCGCCCAGGGCGCCCTCGACTACGCCAAGGGCTACGTCCAGGAGCGCAAGCAGTTCGGCAAGCCCATCGCCGACTTCCAGGGCATCCAGTTCATGCTCGCCGACATGGCCATGAAGATCGAGGCCGCCCGCCAGCTGACGTACGCCGCCGCGGCCAAGTCCGAGCGCGGCGACAGCGACCTCACCTTCCAGGGCGCGGCGGCGAAGTGCTTCGCCTCCGACGTCGCGATGGAGGTCACCACGGACGCGGTCCAGCTCCTCGGCGGCTACGGCTACACCCGCGACTACCCGGTGGAGCGCATGATGCGCGACGCGAAGATCACGCAGATCTACGAGGGTACGAACCAGGTCCAGCGCATCGTGATGGCGCGCAACCTGCCGTAGGGCCCATGTGACACGGGCGCCGGCCCTGCCCCTCCGGGGACACCGCCGGCGCCGACCGCATGGCTGCGGAAGCGCGTCGCTGACCCTACGGTCCCGTGCCCGGCGGTCAGCCGTAGCTCAGCCGGACGCTCCCGTGCCGCGGCCCGGGCGTCGGCGCAGGGGAGTCCGCGGCGGGGTGTTCCGCCGGGGCCTCGTGCATGACCGGGGTCCCGTCGTGTGGACGATTGGCCGTCGGTGTCCTTGGGGCGCTCGTATGAGCGCTTGGAGGACGATGTCCGGCGATCGTTCACGCTTTTCGGGAGGGTGCGGGCCTCCGGGGGTGCGCCGCGTACGAGGCGAAGCCCGCCCACGTGGCAGGCAGGAGAGCGAGCCGGGGGCCGCCCGGGTTCTTGGAGTCGCGGACCAGGACCGTGGTCGGCGTGGTGGCTATCTCGACACAGTTCGAGCCGTCGCCGCTGTAGGTGGACTTCCGCCAGTTGTGGTTTTGCATGGTGGGTTCCTTCACAGGTCCTGGATGCGGTGGTGGATGAAGTCGCGCGTCCTGGCAGGGTCCAGCGCGCAGGACTCCATGCGGTCCAGTACGGCGCGGTACTTGCTCAACTGCGCCTCGGCATCGAGAAATTCACAGGCGCCGTGATGCGAGTCCAATTGGACCGTGTCGAGCTGAGGGACGGAGCCCTCGATGTAGTCGAAGGACTGGCCGGTGGTCGGGAAGTGGTCCGTGCCGAAGGGGATCACCCGGACGGTGACATGAGGAAGTTCGCTCATCTCCAGCAGGTGCTCGAGCTGACCACGGGCGACGACCGGCCCGCCGAAGTTCATACGGAGTGCCGCTTCGTGAATGACCGCTGAGTACGGGGGCGGCTCCGCCCGGTGCAGGATGCCTTGCCGTTTCATGCGGTGCGTGAGGCGGTGCTCGATCTCGTACTGACGCATCGGTGGAACCACCGCGCGGAAGAGGGAGCGGGCGTGGTCGGTGGTCTGGAGCAGCGCCGGGATGTGGATCAGAAGTGCCACACGAAGCCCGGGGGCGTGGTGCTCCAGCTCGGCCAGGTCGACCAGAGCGACCGGAACGTGGTCGCGGTACTCCTCCCACCAGCCACGAGTCCGGCGCCCGGTCATCGCGGCCAGGGCGGTGGTCAAATCGTCGTCGGCACAGTCGTAGGCAGAGGCCATCGCCCGGACGCGGTCGGCGCTGAGTGGACTGCGTCCGGTCTCGATCATGCTGACGCGCCCCTGGTTGACGCCCAGGTGCGCGGCGGCCTGCGTGACCGTGAAACCGGCGCGTTCACGCAGTTTGCGCAGTTCAGCGCCGAGGCGCCGCTGACGCAGAGTGGGGTTGCTTACGGGTGGCAAGAGACCTCTCCTCAGGCCGCTGCGCGGCGCACTCGTCACTCACACGAGGTAAGTGCAGGTACATCTCTCCAATATGGGAGATGAATCTTCCAAGTGGCTCTACGGTAGTGCCCGTACCGCCCCACTCCCGTCCCGGTAAGCCGGAAGCGCACCTCTCGGGCACAGCCACCGCACGGCCCGGCCGTTGGGCAAAGCCGAATCCCCTCTCTCCAGGAGGCCCCTCCATGGGCACCGTATCCCTGCCCGACACCTGGGTGTACGCCCTCCGCCTGCCGTACGACCCGAGAGCCGCACGCGTCGCACGTATGACCGTACGGGCCGCCCTCGACGGGCACGGCAGGCATGAACTGGTGGGCGACGTCGAGTTGTTGACGTCCGAGCTGGTCACCAACGCCTACCGGCACACCCGCGGACCCTGCTCGCTGCGGCTGACCGCGCTGGCCGACGGGCGGTTGCGGGTCGGCGTGTGGGACAGCCACCCGCACATCCCCGCGGCCTTCGCCGAACCGCCGGGCGGGGCGCCAGAGCACACCGCTCCCGCCCCGCCCGGTGCGGGCGGTGGACGGGGGCTGCACCTCATGCGGGAGTACGCGCACTCGTGGGGCGGGTGGTCGCTCGGTGACGGCGGCCCGCTCGGACGCGGGGCCGGGAAGCTGCTCTGGTTCGAGGTGGGGGGTCCCTGACCCCCGCCCGCCCGCCCCCGGACGGTCAGTCCTCGTACCCCTCCGCCACCCGGCGTTCCCGCAGCTCCATGATCGCGCGGCGGCGGGCCAGGCGGTGGGTGCGGCGGATCTGGGCCTCCTGGTAGCGGCGCTTGTCCTTCCCGGTCTCCGGGAGGACCGGCGGGACCGCGCGCGGCTTGCCGTCCGCGTCGACCGCCGCGAAGACCAGGTACGCCGAACCGACCTGGGTGGCCGGGGCGGACTCGTTCCAGCGTTCGGCCAGAACCCGGACGCCGACCTCCATGGAACTGCGGCCGGTCCAGTTGACCTGGGCCTTCACATGGACGAGGTCGCCCACGCGGACCGGCTCGAGGAACGCCATCTCGTCCATGGACGCGGTGACGGCGGGGCCGCCGGAATGCCGCCCGGCCACGGCGCCCGCCGCGTCGTCGACGAGCTTCATGATCACTCCGCCGTGCACCGTGCCCAGGAGGTTGGTGTCGCTGTGGGTCATGATGTGGCTGAGGGTGGTGCGGGAGGCCGAGGTCGGCTTGCCCGGGATCTCCGGAGTCGCCGACTGCGAGGTCGAGGCCTGTTCTGCCTGGTCTGTCATGGCCTCTACCTTATGCCGGGGCGACATCCCAGTGATTTGTGTCAGCTTCGCAACAGCGCCGACCTTATTTTCCGACGGCCCTTATGGGCCGTGGTGCGGACCTGCACACTGGTGCGCATGACTGATTGGCCCGAGGGACGGACCGGCGACAACCGAGGCGGCGGCTACGGACGCGGCAGCGCGAGCGCGCGGCCCGAGAGCGCCCGCGTGATGCGACAGGTCCGCCGCGGCCAGGCGCCGCCGCCCGGACCGGGCCCGGCGGCACCGCCGTACGGCGCCGGGGTCCCGCAGCAGCCGTCGTACGCCGACGGTCAGGGCCATGCGGGGCAGAACGCGTACGACAGCGGCTACAACACCGGCCAGGTCTACGGCAGCCCCGGCGGACGGGGCCCCGGCTCCGGCCCCGGTGGCCCCGGCGCGGGCCGGCCCGCGCCGGACTGGCGCCGCCGGATCAAGTGGACCGCGATCACGGTGGTGACCGCGCTGGTCGTGACCACCGTCGGCACCTACTTCTGGGCCGACTCCAAGCTCAACCGCGAGGTCGACCTGTCCAAGGTCATCGAGCGGCCGGAGGCCGGCGAGGGCACGAACTACCTGATCGTCGGCTCCGACAGCCGCGAGGGCATGACCGACGAGCAGAAGAAGGACCTGCACACCGGCTCCGCCGAGGGCAAGCGCACCGACTCGATGATGATCCTGCACACCGGGGACAACGGGTCGACGCTCATCTCGCTGCCCCGCGACTCGGACGTGGAGATCCCGAGCTTCGTCGGCTCCGAGTCCGGCAAGAAGTACGAGGCCACGGGCCGGCACGTGAAGCTGAACGCCGCGTACGCGGAGGACGGCCCCGAGCTGCTGGTGCGCACCATCGAGCACAACACCGGTCTGCGCCTGGACCACTACGTGGAGATCGGCTTCGCCGGCTTCGCGAACATCGTGGACGCGGTCGGCGGCGTAGAGATGGACATCCCGCAGGACATCAAGGACCCGAAGTCCGGCGCCGACCTCAAGAAGGGCAAGCAGACCCTGAACGGTGAGGACGCCCTGGCCTTCGTCCGCACCCGGTACGCGCTGGCCGGCTCCGACCTGGACCGGACGAAGAACCAGCAGAAGTTCCTGTCGGCGCTGGCGAGCCAGGTGGCCACGCCGTCGACCGTCCTCAACCCGTTCGCGCTGTACCCGACCATGGGCGCGGGCCTGGACTCCCTCATCGTCGACAAGGACATGGGCCTGTTCGACCTGGCCGGCATGTTCTGGGCGATGAAGAGCGTCAGCGGCGGCGACGGCACGTCGATGAACATGCCGGTCTCGGGCAGCGTCGGGTCCAACCTCAAGTGGGACGACGCCAAGGTGAAGAAGCTGGTGGAGCAGCTGAAGAACGACGAGAAGGTCACCGTCTCCGGCAACTGAGACCCGCGACGGGTCACCGCTTCCCGCAGGCCACCTCGTCGCCGCGCACCACCGTGCCCGTCTCCTGCGGCGGGTCGGCCGGCTTCACCTCCACGACCCCCTCGAAGCCGGCGCCCGCGATCACCTTCAGCGTCGGGCCCTGACCCTCGACCGGCCGCAGCTCGCTGCCGGGCAGGGCGGCGGCCAGGGACTTCGCCGAGAGGTCCCAGCGGGGGTCGAAGACGACGACGGTCCGCCCGGCCGCGTGACCGGTGGCGTTCCTGGGGGCCCGGGTGGTGCGGAACCCGGCCGCGGCCAGCGCGTCGTCCACCCGCTTGCCGAGCCCCGGCGTACGCGTGCCGTTCTCCACCTGGACCCGGACCTGCTCCGGGTCCACCGGGACCCGCACCGGCGCCGGACCCTCGGGCCTCGGCTTCGGCGCGGCCAGGCGCCGGTCCTCGCGCAGGGCGTCGAAGATCCGCTCGGACTCCACGGGGTCCCACTTCAGGGTCGAGCCGATGCCCTTGACGTCGTGGCCCGTCTCGGCGACGGGCACGGTGGTGAACTCGGACGACGACGGCGAGAAGTTCCGCATCGCCCGCCCGAGCGTCAGCAGCTCGTCGGTGCCGAACCCCTTGTCCGCCCGTACCGAGCCGAGCACCGCCTGGATGACGTCGCGGAACCTGAGCGGGTTCAGCAGCAGCCCCGAGGAGGTCGCCCGGTCGATCAGGGCGGCCAGGAAGCGCTGCTGGCGCTTCATCCGGCTCAGGTCCGAGGCCCCGTCGAGGTGGCGTGCGCGGACGTACTGAAGCGCCTGCCCGCCCATCAGCCGGTGCGTGCCGGCCGGCAGGTCGAGCCCGGTGTAGCTGTCCCTCAGCGGCTGGGCCGTGCAGATCCGCACACCGCCCAGGACGTCCACCGTCTTCATGAAGCTGGTGAAGTCGACCTCCAGATAGTGGTCGATCTTCACGCGGGTCATGTTCTCGACGGTGCGGACGGTCAGCTGCGGACCCCCCTCGGCGTAGGCCGCGTTCAGCTTGAGGGGGTGCCCCTCGTGATGCTCGCCGGTGGTGCGGTCGGTGTGGTCGGGCGTCTCGGCGTACGAGTCGCGCGGCAGACTGACCACGCTGGCGCGTTCCCGGTCCTCCGAGATGTGCACGATCATGATCGTGTCGGTGCAGTGGCAGGGGGCGCCGCCGAGACGGTACTCCTGCCGCTCCCGCTCGCTGATCCGGTCGCGGCCGTCGGTGCCGACCAGCAGGATGTTCATGCCGTCACCGGCCCGGGGCCGGTTCTTCATGTCCTTGAAGGCGTCGACCCGCGAGATGTCCGCGTCCAGGCCGGCGAGCACCGCGTGCCCGATCCCCGCGGAGGCGAGCACCACCACCGACAGTGCCGTCACCGCCCGCAGGGCCCAGCGCGGCCTTCTCCGCCGTACGGGGGGACCGGGAGGGCGCCGGGACGAACCGGAGCCGCCGTGCTGCGGCGGCGGGCCGCCCCGGGGGGACGAGGCCGGGACCCGGGGGGAGCGGGGCGGCATGGGCAAAGGACACCTCCGCGAGGACGGGGCCGTGCGGCCGGACGTGCGATCCGTGAGCACCGTAGGCCCATACGATCTGCTGCCCGGGGCTGTGACCCCCGCGGCGCGCGCCCGTGTCCCCCGTTCGCGGTAACGTGAGCACCGATGAACGCCAAGTCCGACGTGCGGCCGCCCGCCGTTTCCGTGATCATGCCCGTCCTCAACGAGGAACGGCATCTGCGCGGCTCCGTCCGCGCCATCCTCGCCCAGGAGTACGCCGGCGAGATGGAGGTCGTGATCGCCCTCGGTCCCTCCGCGGACCGTACGGACGAGATCGCCGCCGAGCTCGTCGCCGAGGATCCGCGCGTGCACACCGTGCCGAACCCCACCGGCCGCACGCCCGCCGCGCTGAACGCCGCGATCAAGGCCTCCCGCCATCCGGTCGTCGTCCGCGTCGACGGCCACGGCATGCTCTCGCCGAACTACATCGCCACGGCCGTACGGCTCCTCGAGGAGACCGGCGCGCAGAACGTCGGCGGGATCATGCACGCCGAGGGCGAGAACGCGTGGGAGGACGCCGTCGCCGCCGCGATGACGTCGAAGATCGGCGTGGGCAACGCAGCCTTCCACACGGGCGGCGAGGCCGCCCCGGCCGAGACGGTGTACCTGGGTGTCTTCCGCCGCGAGGCGCTGGAGCAGCAGGGCGGGTACAACGAGGAGTTCATCCGCGCCCAGGACTGGGAGCTGAACTTCCGAATCCGCGAGGCCGGCGGTCTGATCTGGTTCTCGCCCGAGCTGCGGGTCTCCTACCGGCCCCGCCCGTCCGTGCGGGCGCTGGCCAAGCAGTACAAGGACTACGGCCGCTGGCGGCACGTCGTCGCCCGCTACCACTCCGGCTCCATCAACCTGCGCTACCTCGCCCCGCCGACCGCCGTGTGCGCCATCGCCGCCGGTGTCGTGGTGGGTGCGGTGCTGACCCCGTGGGGCTTCGTCGTACCCGGTGGTTACCTGGCGGCCATCGTCGCCGGGTCCCTGCCGGCCGGGAAGGGGCTCGGGCTGAAGGCGCGGGCGCAGATCCCGGTGGCGCTGGCGACCATGCACATGTCGTGGGGCTGGGGCTTCCTGACCAGCCCGCGGTCGCTGGCCAAGCGGGTCATCGCCTCCCGGCGCCCGGCCGTGCGGCCCGACACGGACGCCGCCGGGACCCGGTGACGGACGCCGCCGGAACCCGGTGACGCCGCTCAGGACCAGGTGAACGCAGGGTTCACGTGCATGCAGGCGCCGTCGTCCGCGCCGTTGAGGGCCTCGGCCGACTCCGGGGCCTTGTCGTCCGCCGCGGGCGCCTGGTACGCCGTGCCCTCGCGCCAGTCGGCGCCGACGATCAGCGTGACCCCCGAGACGTCGGTCGACCGCCGCACCGAACTCGCCGGGATCCCCAGCGATTCGGCCACACGCCGCGCGTCGCCCTCCAGGTCGGTGCTCGGGTAGCGGACGACCGTGAGGTCCTCGCTGGGCAGCACCGAGGGGTCGGTGACCGCCTTCGTGAAGCCCTGCTCCACCAGCAGCCCGGCGACCGTGTCCGCGCGTCCGCGGGCCGCGCCGAGCCGGTCGGTGCGGGTGCCGTTGCGGACCTGGACCGCTATCTCGCCGTCGGCGGCGGCCGGGTCGTCCGGGACCTCCGGCTTCTTGTCGGCCGGCTTCTTCTTCTCGTCCTTGCCGTCCAGCGCGATGTCCTCCCGCACCAGCCGGAACAACCGCTCCGCGTCCTCGGTCGGTTCCACGCGGGCGCCCACGTACCGGTTGGGCATCGTGGTCATGGTGATGCGCTCCGGCTTCACCTTGCGCAGCTCGTTGCTGAGGTCGTACAGCTTCTTGACGGTGTCGAGGCCCGGGTCGACCGTGAGCGCCCCGGTGGCCTCCTCGGCCAGCCTGCGCAGCTTGTTCGGGCTGCTCAGGGTCGCGTTCTCGCGCAGCGTCCGGACCATCGAGTTCAGGTACATGTGCTGGGCCTCGGCCCGCGCCAGGTCGCTGCCGTCGTCGAAGCCGTAGCGGGTGCGCAGCCACTGCAGGGCCTGCTCGCCCTTGACCGGGTGCGTCCCCTTCTCCAGCTTCAGGCCGGAGCCGTGGCCCTGGCTGTCGCGCGAGTGGATGTTGGCGTCCACACAGACCGGGACGCCGCCGACGGCGTCCGCCATCGACACCACGCCCGCGAAGTCGACCATCACGAAGTGGTCGATGTGGATGCCGGTGAGCTCCTGCCAGGTGGCGACCGTGCAGCCGGGGCCGCCGTGCCCGAGGCTCTGGTTGGTCATCGTCCGGCCCTCGCTCGCCGGGTAGACCTTCCCGTCGTCCGGGTCGGTGCACTTGGGGATCTTCACGAGGGTGTCGCGGGGCATGCTGACGACCGACATGTTGCTGCGGTCGGCGGACAGGTGCACCAGCATCTGCACGTCCGCCAGCGGCGTGGCGCCGAACGTCTCGCGGGCGCCGCCCAGTTGCTGGTTCTCCTCGCTGTCCCGGGCGTCCGAGCCGATGACGAGGATGTTCAGCGGGGTCTGCCCGGCCGCGTTCGGCGTCGGCGCGGCGACCTTGTTGTCGCCCAGGTTCAGGGCGTCCTTCTTGATGTTGTCGTTGAGGCGCTCGTAGTAGAGGTATCCGGCACCGGCCGTGCCCGCCAGGAGCACGGCGAGTGTCACCGCGGTCCAGCGCAGCACCCGGCGTCCCCTGCGGGGCCGGCGTCTGCCGGCTTCGGCACCGCCGTCGCCGTCACCGGTGCCCTCCGCGCCGCCGACGGCGGCCTCCGCACGCTCGGGGGCGTCCGATGCGCCCTGCCGCGTGTCCTCCCCCTGCACACTGCTCCGCGTCACGTCCGCGTCCCTCCCCACCCCCGCGCCACGGCGCGGGCCCGTCGCCTGCCTGTGAGACGTACGACAGGCCCGTCAGGTCAACTGGCGCACTGCACCTGGTCCGCCGTGGACTTGTCCAGCTCCGGCGTCTTGATCGATTTGGCGTTGAGCTTGACTCCGGCGCCCTTGAAGTCCTTGCCGAGGGTGAGGGTCATGGTGGGCAGGCCCTGGGCGTTGGTGACGCTCTCGCCGGGTTTCATGGCGGCGCCGGACAGGCCGAGGATCTCGGCGAGGGCGCGGGCCTGGTCGGCCTGGTCGGGGGCGTATTCGAGGGTGGTCCTGGCGATGTCCGCGGGGGCGTTCCCGGCGTTCTCGGACTTGGTGACGCCGGCCTCGGTCTGGAGGTAGGTCAGCTCCTTGCCCGCGCTGCCGCTGGGGGCGCCGCCGTTGAGGACGCGGACGCGGACCTCGGAGGGGTCGGACTTCTCGCCCTGGAGGCGGGCGGCGACGGCCGCGGCCTCCTTCTTCTCCTGCTGCTTGACCTCGGTGAAGGAGATGTCGTTCTTGATCATGTCGAAGACCTGGGGCGCCTCCGTCTCCAGGGGGACGACCGTCGCCTTGATCTTCTCGGCGGGATTGTCCTTCACCGGCACCGTGAGGAACGTGATGTTCTTCGTCGGCACCTTCTTCAGTTCCAGGGCGATGTCCTTGAGCGTGCCCACGTTGCCGATGGGCTCGTCCACGGTCAGGGCCTTGGTGGCGGCCTCGGCCAGCTTCACCAGCTTGGTGGGGCTGGTCAGGGTGTCGCTGGAGGACATCTTCCGCATGAGCGAGCCCAGGAACTGCTGCTGCACCTTGATGCGGTCCAGGTCGCCCTCGTTGCCGAAGGCGTGCCGGGTGCGGACGAAGGCGAGTGCGTCCTCGCCCTCGACCACGGACTTGCCCGCGGGCAGCTTGAGTTTGGACTTCTTGTCGTCGACGGCCTTCTCCACGCAGACCTCGACCCCGTCGACCGCGGTGGTCAGCGTCTTGACCGCGTTGAAGTCGGCCATCATGAAGTGGTCCGGCTGGATACCGGTCGCTTCCTTCACCGTGCGCATGGTGCAGCCCGCGTTCCGGCCGCCCTCGCCGAGGCTCTTGTTGAAGCGGACGTCCTGTTCCCCGGGGACGACCGTCTTCGTTCCGTCCTCCTGCGTGGTCTCGCAGTCGGGGATGTCGACGATCAGGTCCCGGGGAATGCTGAGCGCGGTGGCGTTGGAGCGGTCCTTGGCCACGTGCAGGAGGATCGTGGTGTCGGCGTGCCCGACGCTGCCCGCGTCGCCGTAGCCCTCGTTGCCGGCGCCGGTGCGCTTGTCGGTGCCGATGACGAGGATGTTGAAGGCCTCGTCCTTCTTGAAGCTGCTGCTGCCGGCGTTGCCGACGTCCGTGGTCGAGACGTTCCCCTCGAGGTGCTTGAGGTAGGCGTAGCCGCCGGCAGCGGCCGCCAGGACGATGAACGCCGTGCTGCCGCCGGCCCACAGCAGGACCTTCTTGCCCTTCGACTTCTTCTTCTCCGGCCGCCGCCCGCGCCGGCCGGGCACCGGCTCCTCGGGCGTGGGACGGCGCCGTCGCTGGGGCGGGACCTCGCGGCCGGGCGCGGCCGTACGACGTGCCCGGCCGGCGGTGCCGCCGTCGGCGGCGGAGGCGTCCGTGGCGCCGGCGGCGCGGGGGGCGGACCGGCGGGGGCCCGGGACAGCCGACTGCGGTGCGGAAGGGGACAGTCGCAGTTCGTATTCACCGGTGCGCGGATTCAGTACCCACTGGTCTGCGGGATCGACGTTGTCTGCCCGCCCACGTCCTTGCGCGTCCACGGTCTCCCATTCCTCCGGCGGGGGCCACGCGGCACCTTCCCCGGAAGGCGCACGGTAAAGGGTCATCAAGTGCACGACGCCAGGGCGGACCTCGCGGCGGGGGCACTGGAGCGCTCACACTATCGGCCCAGTTCAGCGTCGAACGACACTGGTGACAAATTCGATGCCCCTACAACAGGGCAATCCCTCCTATTTTCATGAGTTCCTACCATCGGTAGGGCTTGTACACATCCATGCACTTACCGGTGTCCGAGCCGTTGAGGGCGTCGCTGTTGTCCGGCAGGTCTCCGGCCTCGGGCGTCTTCTGCTTCGGGTAGGACGTGCCCGAGCGCCAGTCCGCTCCCACGACGAGCGTGATCCCGGACACGTCCGCCGACTTCCGCACCGCACTCGCCGGAATTCCCAGCACCTCGGCGACGCGCCGGGCGTCGCCCGCCAGCTCGGCGTTCGGGTAGCGGACTAGGGTCCTTTCCTCGGAGAGCGCGGCCGAGGCGTCCTTCGTCGCCTTGTCGAAACCCTTCTCCACCAGCGCCTGGGCGAGCGCGCCCGCCCGGCCACCGACCGGGCCGAGGGTTGCGGAGCGGGTGGCGTTCTGGACGAGGACGCCGATCTCGGAGTCGGCGGCGGGGGAGTCCCCGGAAGGCTTTCGGCCGGTGTCCTTTCCGGTCTCCTCGCCCGTGCCCTTTCCGGCGTTCTCCCCGGCGTCCTTTCCTGCGTCCTTTCCTGCGTCCTCACCGGAGGCGGAGTCCTTGGCGCCCTTGTCGTCGAAGGACACGTCGTCGCGGAGCATCGCCCACATCTTCTCCGCGTCGGCGCCCGCCTGGAGCAGGTGGTTCGCGTTCCGGGGGTCCTGGACGGTGGGTATCGTCGTCATGGTGATGCGGTCCGTCGGCACCGTCTTGAGCTGCATGCCCAGGTCGTAGAGCTTCTTGACCGTGCCGATCTCCTCGGAGACCGTCAGGGACTTCGTGGCCGCCTCGGCCAGGTCCATCAGCCTGCCCGTGTCGGTGAAGACGTTCTGCCCCTTCAGGGTGCGGATCATGGAGTTCATGTACATGTGCTGAGCCTGGGCCCGCAGCACGTCACTGCCCCAGGCATGCCGGGTGCGCAGCCACTGGAGGGCCTGTTCGCCCTGCACCTTGTGCGGGCCGGCCGTCATCTTCAGGCCCGAGCCGCCGGGCACGCGGGGCAGCGGACGGTCCCACACGTTCTGGTTCACGCAGACCTCGACCCCGCCGACGGCGTCCGCCATCGACACCACGCCCGCGAAGTCGATCGTCATCCAGTGGTCGATGTAGACCCCGGTGAGGTTCTCCCAGGTGGCCAGGGTGCAGCCGGCGCCGCCGCGGCCCAGCGACTCGTTGATGATCGTGTTGGCCGCCGGGTACTTCTCGCCGCTGTCCGGGTCGGTGCACTCGGGGATGTCGACCCGGGTGTCGCGCGGGATGCTGACCACCGCGGCGCTCTTGCGGTCCGCGGCCAGGTGGATGAGCATCTGCACGTCGCCCAGCGGCGGGTTGTCGCGCGTGTCCTTGCCGCCGCCCAGCGCCACGTTCGCGTCGGAGGCGCGGCTGTCGGAGCCGATCAGCAGGATGTTCAGGGGGGTCTGTCCGGCCGCGTTCGGCTCGGCCCGGTGCGCCTTGGAGTCGCCGCTGCTGCGCTCGCCCTTCTCGATGTTGCCGTTCAGGTGCTCGTAGTAGAGGTATCCGGCGCCGGCCGTGCCGAGTATCAGAACCGCGAGGGTCGTCGCGGACCACCGGAGTGCGCGGTGCCGGCGTCCGGCGCGCCGCCGTCCGGACCGCCCGCCGTCCCCGCCCCCGGGGCCGTCCTGTCCGCCCGTGCCCGTGCCGCCGCCGTCCGGAGCGCCCCTGCTGCCTTCCCTGCCGCCCCTGCCGCCCCGGGCGTGCCGGACGGCGGCGCCCGGTCGTGTTCCCTCCCCGTGCACACTGCTCTGCGTCATGTCCCTCTCCCACCCTCGGGCCCGCCGACGTGCCCCTGCGCACGACCTGTTCGCCCAGTTGGACGTACGGGGCCCCTCGTTGGCTGTACGGCCGTCCCCACGGGTTGCTCCCGTCCCGGCAGTGACCGGCCGCACCACTGGACGGCCGCACCACTGGACGGGCGTACCGATGTGCGGCCGCACTGATGGGCGGCCGCACCGACGGACGGTCGTACTGTCAGACGCGCGCGGGGCCCGTCAGGTCACTTCGCGCACTCGACCTTGTCGGCCGTGGACTTCTGAACCTCCTTGGGCGCCTTCCCGGAGGTGGCGTTGAGTTTGACTCCGGCGCCCTTGAAGTCCTTGCCGAGGGTGAGGGTCATGGTGGGCAGGCCCTGGGCGTTGGTGACGCTCTCGCCGGGTTTCATGGCGGCGCCGGACAGGCCGAGGATCTCGGCGAGGGCGCGGGCCTGGTCGGCCTGGTCGGGGGCGTATTCGAGGGTGGTCCTGGCGATGTCCGCGGGGGCGTTGCCCCCGTTCTCGGACTTGGTGACGCCGGCCTCGGTCTGGAGGTACTGAAGCTCCCGCTGGGCGCTGCCGCTGGCGGCGCCGCCGTTGAGGACGCGGACGCGGACCTCGGAGGGGTCGGACTTCTCGCCCTTGAGGCGGGCGGCGACGGCAGCGGCCTCCTTCTGCTGCTGCTGCTTCTCCTTCTGCTTGACCTCGGTGAAGGAGACGTCGTTCTTGATCATGTCGAAGACCTGCTGGGCGGGCCCGTCCTGGAGGACGACGGTCACCGGGATCTTCTCGGCCGGGTTGTCCCTCACCGGCACCGTGGCGAAGGTCAGGTTCTTGGTGTTGAGCTTGCCCAGCTCCAGCCCGAGGTCCTTCAGCTTGCTGATGTCGTCCAGCTTGGAGTCGACGGTGAGTGCCTCGGTCGCGGCCTCGGCCAGGTTCAGCATCTTCGACGGGCTGGTGAGCGTGTCGTTGGACTTGAGCTTGCGCATCAGCGCGCTGAGGAACTGCTGCTGGATCTCGATGCGGCTCAGGTCGCCGCCGAAGCCCACGGAGTGCCGGGTGCGTACGAAGGCCAGCGCGTCCTCGCCCTCGATCGTGTGCTTGCCCTTGGGCAGATCCAGGTGCGAGTCGGGGTCGTTGATGTCCTTCGCCAGGCACACCTCGACGCCTTCGACCGCCGTCGTGAGCGTCTTGACCGCGTTGAAGTCGGCCACCATGAAGTTGTCGGCCGTGATCCCGGTCAGCTCGGTGACGGTCCGCATGGTGCAGCTGGGCGTACGGCCGTCCTGGCCGAGGCTGTTGTTGAAACGGACGCCGGTGGAGCCCTGGATGACCTTCGTCGTCCCGTCCTCCTGCGTGGTCGGGCAGTCGGGGATGTCGACTATCAGGTCGCGGGGGATGCTGAGGGCGGTGGCGTTGGAGCGGTCCTTCGACACGTGCAGGAGGATCGTGGTGTCGGCGTGGCCGGCGCTGCCCGTGTCGCCGTACCCCTCGTTGCCGGCGCCGGTGCGCTTGTCGGTGCCGATCAGCAGGATGTTGATCGCCTTGTCCTTCTGGAAGCCACCGGTGCTCGCGCCGTCGTCGGCGACGGACTTGATGTTGCCGTTGAGGTGCTGCAGGTAGAGGTAGCCGGCCGTGCCGGCGGCGAGGACGACGAACGCCATGATGCCGCCGGTCCACAGCAGGACCTTCTTGCCCTTCGACTTCTTCTGCGCCGGCCGCCGTCGCCCGCGCCGCCCGGGTGGCGGCTCCTCGGGTGCCGCACGGCGCCTGCGGGGAGGGGGAACCTCATGGCCGGGGGTCGCCGAAGCCTGTGCGCCGCGGTCGCGCGATCCGCCGGGCGGGCCGGATCCGCCGGGCTCACGTGAATCACGGGAACCAGGTGAATCACGGGAGCCACGGGAATCGCGGGAACCACGGGAATCGCGGGTTCCGCCGGATGCGGCACCCCGGGGCCGCGGGACCGACGATTGCGGTGCGGAAGGGGTCAGTCGCAATTCGTATTCGCCGGTCTCCGGATTGAGTACCCATTGGTCTGCGGGGTCGATGCCGTCCGCCCGCCCACGGCCTTGCGCGTCCACGGTTGTCCGAGTCCTCCGTCGGTGCCACGCGGCGCCTTCCCCTCCCGGCGCCCGGTCCAGCTCATTCGGCGCCCGGCCGCGGGCAGAGCCTCGTGGCCGGGCACACCGGATCGCTCACACTAACCGCCCTGTTCGGTACAGGGCGACAAAAGTGATGCATTTAATCGAACTTACAACTGGGCAATACGGCGCATTCATTGGAGAAGTGACCCCTCCGACGCGCCCGCCCCGCACATGACTTGTACGCCCAGCGCCGTCCGGAACGCGTTTTACCCGCAGATGTCCTTCGCGGCGGTGTTCCCGCTGAACGTCGGCGCCGGAGAATCTCCGGGGCCGGGATCACGGGGGTTTCCGGAACCGGTCGCCGTATCCCGCCCGGCGGTCGCGGCGACCGCCACGGGTTCGTCCGTCCGCAGGCGGGTGAAGAGCTTCCCGGCGTCGGGCTCCACGAGTTGGTCGCGATTGGGGTCGCCGGCGTAGGACTCCCTGGGGACGGTCAGGAATTGCACGCGCTCGGTGGGAATGCCGCCCAGTCCGCGCACGAGGTCGTACAGACCACGCAGACTCGCCAGGTCCGGATCGGTCGTGAGGGACGACGTGGCCGCATCCAGGACGGGGTACAGCTTCACCGGATTCAGCAGTACGTCATCGCTCCGCACCTTGTTGACGAGCGCCCCCAGGAACCGCTGCTGCCGGTCCATCCGGTCGGTGTCGCTGCCGTCTCCGAGCGACTTGCGGGCGCGGACGTAGCCGAGCGCCTGCTCCCCGTCGAGCGTCACCCGGCCCGCGGGCAGCTTCAGCTCGGCGTCCTTGTCGTCGACCGGTTCGCGCAGGCACACCTCGACGCCGTCGAGCGCGTCGACCATCTCCTCGAAGCCCTGGAAGTCGACGACGACGTGGTGGTCGATCCGGATGCCGGTCAGCTTCTCCAGCGTGCGGATCGTGCACGCCGAACCACCCGCCTCGAAGGCGTAGTTGAACTGCGCGAACACCGGCTCGGTGCGTGACCCGTCGGGCCGGCGGCAGCCGGGCACGTCCACCATCAGGTCGCGGGGGAGGGAGACGGCGGTGGCACTGTCCCGGTCCGCGGCCAGATGCAGCAGGATCATGGTGTCCGACCGCGCGGTCCCGGAGTCCCGCCCGTAGCGCGCGTTGCCGTCACCGGACCGCGAGTCGGACCCGATCACCAGTACGTTCCGCGCGCCGCGGACCAGTGCGGTGGGCCGCTCCTCCTCGTACCGGGCGAGCTCGGCCGCCGCCGCCTCGTCCGCCGTGATGTTGCCGTCCAGCCTGGTGTACACCGTCCACCCGACGCCCAGGGCAGCCACGGCCAGCACGGCGACGGCGATCCCCGCACACCCCAGCCGCCGCCTCCGACGCCGCCGCCTCAGCCCGCCCCCGGTCGCGGAAGCCCCCGCGCCGGTTCCGGGCCCACCGAGGGGCGTGCCCGCGTCGTCACCGCTCACGTCTCCCTCCGTCCCGCACACGTGCGCTCCTACGACCATGCCCCGAGCGGGCGCAGGGGGCGGAGCGGGACTGACCCGAACGGGGGTGCGCAGGGCCGGCCGCGGCGAGCGGTCGGCTTCGGGGGACGGAAGGGTCGACTCAGGGGCGGAGTGGTCGGTTTCCGGGCTACAGGGACGCAGGGGTCGGCTTCAGGGGCGCAGGGGCCGGCTTCAGGGACGGAACGGCCGGCTTCAGGGGCGCAGGGGCCGGCTTCAGGGACGGAACGGCCGGCTTCAGGGGCGCAGGGGTCGGCTTCAGGGACGGAACGGCCGGCTTCCGGGACGCAGCGGTCGGCTTCCGGGGCGGAACGGTCGGCTTCCGGGACGGGCGGTCAACGAGCCGTGGCCGACACCCTCTCCGCCTCGATCCGCCGGTCCACGGCCCCCGCCTCCGCCTGCTCCAGATGCCGGCACAACACCACCGACCCCCCACTGGCCAACGGCGCGTACAGCCCCGCGCTCAGCCCCTCCCACGTGTCGTACGGCAACCCCGACAGGATCCGCGCACCCGGCCCCGTGAGGCCCAGCCCCGACGCCTGGGCCCGGGCCCGCTCCACGACCTCCGCCCCGCTGAACTCCCGCCCGGCCACGATCAGCGCGGGTGCCTCCGGGTCCACCGGCACGTACGGCACGAACCGGTCACCCTGCCCCGGCGCCTCCACCGCGTAGTCGGCGAAGCCCTCCGGCGGACGCGGCACGAACCGCCCCCCGAGCGGCCGCAGCGCCAGCGCGACCCGCGCCCCCGAGCACGCCCGCGCCGCCTCCAGCATCTCCGGCTCCGGCCCGCTCACCACCACGTCGGCCGCCGCCGGATCACCCGCCACGTCGGCGACGACACCCACCGACGCGCACGCCAGCAGCCACACCGCCGTCTGCCAGTGCGCGGGCAGCAGCAGAGCGACCCGGTCGCCGGGTTCGACGGACAGTTCGTCCTGGAGCAGATTCGCGGTCTTGGCCACCCAATTGGCGAAGGTGGCCACGGACAGTTCGACGCGTTCGCCGGTGGCGTCGTCGTAGAAGGTCACCAGGGGGCGTCCCGGGTCCGCGGCGAGCGCGGAACTCAGCAGGTCGGCAGGGGTGCGGTCGGTCGCGTTCACCCGCGCAAGCGTACGCGGGCCCACGGGCGTGCACCGAGCGTACGGCGTACCGCGCGGCCACCGGATCGGACGAAAACGCCCTACAGCCCGTCAGATCACGGATGGACAGATTTGTACGGTGATGTCCACGATCGGGGGCATGCGTGGATTCCTTGCTTCCTCGATCGGTGTCACGTGCGCGGCCGCCCTGGCCCTCCCTCTCGCCCCGCCCGCGGCGGCGGCAGCCACCTCCGCGGCCGAGCCCACGACCGGCAGAACGGTGCGGCCCGAGGCGTACGTCCCCGGCAGCACCCAGTCGCTGCCCCTCGCCCCCCTCACCCACAACCGCACCCCCGGCGCCGTCGAACAGGGCGTGCCCCGCCGCGACGTACGCCACTTCTCGCTGGTCGGTGTCGTCTGGGACGACCCGGACACCGAACTGCACGGCCACGTCCAGGTCCGGACCCGCGCCACCGCCACCGGCACCTGGTCCGGCTGGCAGGAACTGGAGACCCACAACGCGGACCATGCCGCCGACCCCGGCACCCCCGAAAGCGCGTCGGACCGCGTCCGCGGCGCCACCGCCCCGCTGTGGGTGGGCGAGTCCGACGGTGTGGAAGTACGGGTGAGAGCGTCGAGCACCTCCCAGGCCCCCAGGACCACGGAGGCCACCGGGGCCGTCCAGACCGCCGCCTCCCCCCTCCCCACGGGCATGCGCCTCGAACTCGTCGACCCCGGCGAGGGCGCCCCGCCCGCGGCGGCCCCGGACCCGGAGGAGGGCCCCCGCACCACCGCCACCACCGCCACGACGTCCATGGCCGACGAGTCCGCGGAAGCCGTCGCCGCATCCGCCGTCAACACGGACCTCGCCCCGCTCGGCGCCACCGAGATCCCGGCCCTGGACCGCGCCGGGACCGAGGCCGCGCTCCTCGCCCAGGGCGGCACCGGCGCGCTGACGGCGCAGCAGAAGACCAAGCCGTACGTCGGCCCCCGCCCGGGCATCACCACGCGCCGCGGCTGGGGCGCCGACGAGAAGCTGCGCGAGCGGAAGTTCGTGTACACGAAGAAGGTCAAGGCGGCCTTCGTGCACCACTCGGCCACGGGCAACAACTACACCTGCAAGCAGGCGCCGTCAGTCATTCGCAGTATCTACCGCTACCACGTCAACAGCATGGGCTGGCGCGACGTCGGCTACAACTTCCTCGTCGACAAGTGCGGAAAGATCTACGAGGGACGGGCCGGAGGCGTGTCCAAGGCGGTACTGGGCGCCCACACCCTGGGGTTCAACTCCAACAGCATGGGCATCGCCGTCCTCGGCACGTACACCTCCAAGAAGCCGTCGTCCGCCGCCGTGAAGGCGGTCGCCCGGCTCACCGCGTGGAAGCTCGGTCTGTACGGCATGAATCCGCGCGGAAAGACATACCTGAAGTCCGGTGGTGGCAATCTCTACGGAAAGGGCAAGAACGTACGACTCAACGTCATCTCCGGTCATCGCGACGGCTTCGCCACGAGCTGCCCCGGCAAGAAGCTCTACGACAAGCTCGGCACGACCCGCTCGACGGCGGCCAAGTACCAGGGCCGCTGAGGGCGGAACACCGCACGGCCATCGAAGGCGCCATGGAACGGTCTGCATACACTGGCCGGCCGAAAGAAAGCTCGGCCGGTCCCGGCAGGAAGCAGAGACGACAGGTGACAGAAGCGATCCTCCTGGTCGGCGGCAAGGGCACGCGGCTGCGTCCGCTCACGGTGCACACCCCGAAACCGATGGTCAGGGCGGCGGGGGTGCCGTTCCTCACGCATCAGCTGGCGCGGGCGAAAGCGGCGGGCGTCGAGCACATCGTGCTCGCGACGAGCTATCTGGCGGAGGTCTTCGAACCGTACTTCGGCGACGGCTCGGCCCTGGGCCTCCACCTGGAGTACGTCACGGAGGAGGAGCCGCTCGGCACGGGCGGCGCGATACGCAACGTGGCGTCCCGGCTGCACTCGGGCCCCGACGACCCGGTCCTCGTCTTCAACGGCGACATCCTGACGGGCCTGGACATCGGCGCCCTGGTCCGCACGCACGGGGCGACGGGCGCGGACGTCTCCCTGCACCTGACGAAGGTGACCGACCCGAGGGCGTACGGCCTGGTCCCCACGGACGGCACGGGCCGGGTGCTCGCCTTCCTGGAGAAGCCCCAGACACCCGAGGAGATCGTCACTGACCAGATCAACGCGGGGGCGTACGTCTTCCGCCGCTCGGTCATCGACACGATCCCGGCGGGCCGCCCGGTCTCGGTCGAACGCGAGACCTTCCCGGACCTGCTGGCCACCGGAGCGCACCTCCAGGGCATGGTCGACTCCACGTACTGGCTGGACCTGGGCACCCCGGCGGCCTTCGTACGCGGCTCGGCGGACCTGGTCATGGGCCGCGCCCCGTCCCCGGCGGTACCGGGCCGCTGCGGCGACCGCCTCGTCCTGCCCACGGCACGGGTCGCGCCCGACGCCAAGCTGGCCGGCGGCACGGTGGTCGGCGAGGGCGCCTTCGTGGCGGAGGGCGCGCGTGTCTTCGGCAGCACCATCCTGCCCGGCGCCGTCATAGAACCGGGCGCCGTCATCACCGACAGCCTCATCGGCACCCGCGCCCGTGTGGGCACCCGGTCGATACTCAGCGACACGGTCATCGGCGACGGTGCCGTCATCGGCGCCGACAACGAACTGCGCTCCGGGGCCCGCATCTGGTGCGACGCCCACATCCCCCCGGCGTCCCTGCGCTTCTCGTCCGACGCGTAGCCGCCGGCCACCTCAGCCGCGGGCGGCGCCCCGCCGCCCGGGCTGCGGACAGTCGTTCCTCCTCCCGTGCCCGAACGGCCGGGCGGCACCAGGTGCGGCACGACGCCGGGCCGCGCACCCCGCCCCCAACCGTCCTCCCGGCCCCAACCGTCCTCCCGCACGCACCGGGCAGCCCACACACACGCACCGGGTCGGTCCGCACGCACCGGGCAGCCGGTGCACACACCGGGCAGCCGACAGGCACCGGGCCGGCCGGCCGGCGTCAAAGCCTCTCGATCCCCCGCGGAGCCATCCGCGGCGCCCGCCGCTCCGGCACCCGCCCGCTCAGCAACACCAACCGGGCCGCCCGGTGCCGCTGCCCGGCATACGGCTCCAGCAGGCGCAGCATCACGGAGTCGTCCGCGTCCCGGTCCCCGGCCAGCGCGAACCCCACGATCCCCGGCAGGTGCAGATCCCCCACCGTCACCGCGTCCGGCGCCCCGTGACTGCGCTGCACGGTCTCCGTGGACGTCCACGGCCCGATCCCGGACACGGCCTCCAGCCGCTGCCGCGCCGCCGCCGGCTCCATCCCGGCCGCCTCCTCCAGCCGCGCGGCGACCCGTACGGCCCGCAGGACCGTCGACGCCCGCTTGTCGTCCACCCCGGCCCTGTGCCACTCCCAGGACGGGATCAGCGCCCACGTCCGCGCCGACGGCATGACACACATCCGCCCGGGCGCGGGCCCCGGCGCCGGTTCCCCGTACCTCCGTACGAGCAGCCGCCACGCCTGGTACGCCTCCAGCGTCGTGACCTTCTGCTCCAGGATCGACGGAATCAGCGACTCCAGCACCAGCCCGGTCCGCGTCAGCCGCAGCCCCGGCCGCCGATGCCGCGTCAGCGCCAGCAGCCGGTGCCGCGGCACGAACGCGGACGGGTCGTCGTCGGCGCCCAGCATCCGCGGCAGCTGCTCCAGCAGCCACTCCGCACCCGGCCCCCAGGCCTCGCCCCGCACCTCACCGCCGCGCGCGGTGACCCGCAGCGTGCCCGGCCCGGCGGGCGTCCGGCTGGCCCGCCACACCGAGCCGTCCGGCATCGTCCGGAACGTCGGATCGCCGGGCCCGCGCCGCAGCGGACCGAGCACCAGCCCCAGCTCGTGCGGCCCGTCCGGCGCCCACACCCGTACCTTCGCCGGCGCGAGTGCCTGCCGGGGCACACCGGCCGCGGGCACGACGGCCTCCCCGCCGCGCGCCGAAGCACGCGCGGGCCGGGGGGCGAAACGTCCTGCCACGGGTGAGGTCCTTGGGACGAAGGAAAGAGACGAGGGAAAGAGACGAGGGAAAGAGACGAGGGAAAGAGACGGGGGAAAAGACAAGTCCCTACGAGGGTAGGCGCTCGGCCCGACAGCTCACCGCACCTCGATGAAGGCCCCCGCGTCCCGCTCCGGCCGCGCCCGCGGCTCCTCGGCGGGATGACCGACCGCGACCGCCCCCATCGGGTCCCAGTCACCCGGCAGCCCCAGCACGTCCCGTACGACGTCCCGGCAGAACATCGTCGAGGACACCCACGCCGAACCCAGCCGCTCCCCGGCGAGCGCGACGAGCAGGTTCTGCACGCCCGCGCCGGTGGCGACCACGAACATCTCCCGCTCGGCCCCGTCGCGCCGCGCGTCCCCGTAGGTGTGCGAGCCGTCCATGACCAGGCAGGGGACGACGAGGTACGGCGCGTTCCGCAGCACGTCGCCGCGCCGGATCCGCTTGGCGATCGATTCCTCGCTCTTGCCGTCCCGCCGCAGGTCCGCGATCCAGGCGTCCCGCATCGCGTCCAGCAGCCGGGTGCGGGAGCCCGCAGACTCCAGCAGCACGAACCGCCACGGCGTCGTGTGGTGCGGGGCGGGCGCCGTCACCGCCGCGGCCACCGCGCGGCGCACGGCACCGGGGTCGACCGGCTCGTCCGTGAAGGCCCGTACCGTACGGCGCTGGGTGACCGCCAGCCGTACCGCCTCCGACGTGCCCAGCCGGAACATGTCGTCGCGCGCGCCGCGCACCATCACCCGCGCGCCCTCGCCGTCGTCCTCGGCGACCACCTGCGGGAGCCCGCGTACGACGGCGACGGGCAGCCCCGCGGCCTTGCCCTTGACCAGGTCGCCGGCGGCGGCGAGCTCGTCGGCGGTGGCGACGACGGTGGCGCCGAGCGGATTGCCGTGGGCGTCCGTGCCCCCGCGCAGGTCGTCGAGGACCCGCACACCGGCGGCACCGATCGCCACGTCCGTGAGCCCGGCACGCCAGGGCCGCCCGAACGTGTCGGTGACGACCACGCCGACGTCGACGCCGAGCGCGTCGCGCAGCCCGTCGCGGATGCGGCGCGCGGAGGCGTCCGGGTCCTCGGGGAGCAGCAGCACCGTCCCGGACGGTGTGTTGGAGGCGTCGACTCCGGCCGCCGCCATGACCAGGCCCTGGCGGTTCTCGACGATGCGCAGCGCGCCGCGCCGGGCCACCACCCGTACGGTCTCCGCGTCGATCGCGGCCTCCCGGTCGGCGGCCCGTACGACACGTCCCTCCGCCTTGGAGACGATCTTGGACGTGACGAGCAGCACGTCCCCGTCGGCCAGCCCGGGCTCGGCCGCCGCGATCAGCTTGGCCAGGTCGTCGCCCGGCTGCGTCTCCGGCAGGCCCGGGACGGCCCACACCCGGTAGCCTCCCCGGTGACCGGGAACCCCGTCACGCACGCCGTCGCTCACGCCTGCGCCACCTCCTCCGCCAGCGTCAGCGCCTCCCGGGCCATCCGGGCCGCCGCGTCGAGGTCGGTCATCATCAGCGGAACGGCGCGGCAGAGGATGCCGGCCGCCTTCACGCGCGTGACGCACTCCGCGTCGACCGTGTCGACCAGCCAGCCGTCGAGCAGCCCCGAGCCGTAGTGCTCAGCGACCGCGGCCGCCGTGGACTCCACGCCGACCGCCGCGAGCACCTTGTCGGCCATCCCGCGCACGGGCGCGTCCCCGACGATCGGGGACAGGCCCACCACGGGCACCCCGGCGTCGGCGATCGCCTCCCGGATGCCGGGCACGGCGAGGATCGTGCCGACCGAGACGACCGGATTGGAGGGCGGGAAGAGGATCACGTCCGCCTCCGCGATGGCCTCCAGGACTCCGGGCGCCGGCTTCGCCTGCTCGGCGCCGACCGCCACGACCGCCTCGGCGGGGACCGAGGCCCGCAGCCGTACCCAGTACTCCTGGAAGTGGACCGCCTTGCGCTCCCCGGACCCGTCGGCGGAGCCGCTGTCGGGCAGCGTGACGGCGACGTGCGTCTCCACGCGGTCGTCGCTCATCGGGATGAGGCGCACGCCGGGCTTCCAGCGGTCGCACAGCGCCTGCGTCACCGCGCTGAGCGGATATCCGGCGGCCATCATCTGCGTCCGCACGATGTGCGTGGCGAAGTCCCGGTCGCCGAGCCCGAACCACTCCGGCCCGGCCCCGTACGCCGCGAGCTCCTCCTTGAGATGGAAGGTCTCGTCGGCCCGCCCCCAGCCCTGCTCCTCGTTGATGCCGCCGCCGAGCGTGTACATCACCGTGTCGAGGTCCGGGCAGACCTTCAGCCCGAAGAGGTGGATGTCGTCCCCGGTGTTGCCGATGACCGTGATGTCCGCGTCGGGCGCGGCCTGCTTCAGACCACGCAGGAACCGGGCACCACCGATGCCGCCTGCCAGAACCACAATGCGCATGGCCCCAGTCTTGCAGGCGGGGACGACAGTGCGTCAGGCAGTCGTCACGGCACCGGCACCGGCACCCGCACCGGCACCCGCGCCGGTACCGGCACCCGCGGCCGAGCACCGCGCGGAGTGCGCGGAGTGCGCGGAGCGCATCGGCATGTCCGTCAGGCCCGGGTAGTAGACGTGCAGGCTGACCGCCGGCTCCAGCGCGTCGTTGACCACCTCGTGGACGTAGCCCGGCGCGAACACCCGCTGGGCCCCCGCCCGCAACTCGCGCGTGGCGCGCTCCGTGCGCTCGGTCAGGGTGCCGTCCAGGACGGTCAGCACCCCGGAGGAGGGGCCGTGGTCATGGCGTCCGCTGCCCTGGCCGGGCACCCAGGACAGCAGCCAGACCTCGTAGCCGGGACCGGTGCGCAGCCGGTGGTACCAGCGTGTCGTCGCGTCGTACCGGACGAGGTGCTCCCACTCGGACCGGTCGGCGGCGATGGAGCGGGCCAGGCCGACGAACTCGGCGACGGTGGCCGGGTGCTCGCGCGGTGCCTGCAGGAGGTGGGGGACTTCGAGGATGTCGCCGGCGATCTGGAGGTCGCTGTCGCTGTTCATGGGTGCGGTGGGTCCTCGGCAGATGAGTGCGGGGGAGTGGTGAGAAGCGAGACGAGAAGCGAAGACGCCCTGGTGGGGCGGAGGGGGAGAGTCGGGTCGCGTGGACCCGGGACAGCCGGAGCGTGGCTTGCTCAACAGCTGGAACAGCAACAACAGCTACGGCGAGCGCGGGCAGCACCGTGGGACCCGGCGGTGCGGGTCGAGGTGAGCGCCAAGTTCGCGAGCATGCCCACAAGGACAGCGGTCCACACCGGCACTGTCAACTCGTTGCCCGATATGTGGGACATGTTTCACCTCATCCGGTTCATCTCGCAGGTGAAAGGTTTGCTCAGGCGGCTTCCGGGACACATGGCGCACAAGCCCGGCGCGCAACCCCCGTTGCGATCCTGTGATCCGAATGTGATCGGCCTCGCTTCGGCGCGTGTATCGGAACGGGATCGAACGCGGGGGCGTCCTTCCTGGTGCGGGCGCCGCGCGGGCCGGGTGTCCCGGTGGGTCTCGTCGGTACGTCGAGGTTTAGGACGATTTGAACACTTTCCGCTTGGCCTTGGTTCCGCAGAGTGAATAAGGGGCCCAATAGCAGATCTCGGCTTGACTCGCCCGGAGCAGCACACTTGTAATTTCACTCGTGTCGTTCAGCCGGAAACGGTAACGGCTGGATCACGGGGACGCGAAAGACAGACGAGGGGCGCACATGACCGAGCTGGTGCAGCAACTGCTGGTCGACGACGCGGACGAGGAACTCGGCTGGCAGGAGCGCGCACTGTGCGCCCAGACCGACCCCGAGTCCTTCTTCCCTGAGAAGGGCGGCTCCACCCGGGAGGCCAAGAAGGTCTGCCTCGCCTGCGAGGTCCGCTCCGAGTGCCTCGAGTACGCCCTTGCCCACGACGAGCGCTTCGGCATCTGGGGCGGCCTGTCCGAGCGGGAGCGCCGCCGCCTGAAGAAGGCCGCCGTCTGACCCGCCACGCGCACAAAACCGGCGGGAACGGCAGGAACGGCCCCTCGCGGGCGGGTTGTCCACAGGCGGCGGGGCGTCGTCCTGGCCAGCCGATAGTGTGGGCGCTCGTCCGAGACGCCCCGCCACCCGCAACAGGCACGGGCGTCCACCGCAGTCCACCGAACCGGGGCCCGTACCTCGATGTCCGTGCACAGCCACACGGCAGCCCAGCAAGACCTCGCTGCCACACCTGAGTTCCCGCGCCACGTGGTGACCGCGGTCCTCGTCGCCCACGACGGAGCCCGCTGGCTGCCCGACGCCCTCGCCGGGCTGCTCGGCCAGGAGCGCCCCGTCCAGTACGCCGTGGCCGCCGACACCGGCAGCGCCGACGACTCCGCCCGGCTGGTCACCGAGGCCCTCGGTGACGACCGCGTGCTCCACCTCGCCCGGCGCACCGGCTTCGGCCAGGCCGTCGAGGAGGCCGCCCGCAGCGCCCCCGTGCTCACCCCGGAGGACCTGCCGTACCTGAGGCGGCCCAGCGGCTGGGACCCCGTCACCCGCACCTGGCGCGACGACACCTACGACCTGCCGGAACTCCCTCACGGAGAGCCGGTGCAGTGGCTGTGGCTGCTGCACGACGACTGCGCCCCCGAACCCGACGCCCTGGCCCAGCTGCTGCGCGTCGTGGACAACGAGTACGAACTCGGCCGCGACGACGTCGCCGTCGTCGGCCCCAAGCTCCGCGGCTGGTACGACCGCCGGCAACTGCTGGAGGTCGGCGTCTCCATCGCCAACTCCGGCCGCCGCTGGACCGGCCTGGACCGCCGCGAACAGGACCAGGGCCAGCACGACCACGTCCGGCCCGTCCTGTCGGTGTCCACCGCCGGGATGCTGATCCGGCGTGACGTCTTCGAGCGGCTCGGCGGGTTCGACCGCCGGCTGCCCCTGATGCGCGACGACGTCGACCTGTGCTGGCGCGCGCACGCCGCCGGACTCCGCGTCCTCGTCGCCCCCGAGGCGGTCGTACGCCACGCCGAGGCGGCCTCGCGCGAACGCCGCGCCGTCGACTGCGCGGGCCGCACCACCGCCTCCCCGCACAAGGTGGACAAGGCCGGCGCCGTCCACACCCTCCTCGTCAACGTCCGCACCGCCGCCCTGCCCTGGGTGCTGCTGCGCCTCGTCCTCGGCACCCTGCTGCGGACCCTCGCCTACCTCGTCGGCAAGGTCCCCGGGCAGGCCCTCGACGAGATCCGCGGCCTGCTGGGCGTCCTGCTGCGCCCCGAGCGCATCATCGCCGGACGGCGTGAACGCGGCCGGCCGCAGGTCGAGAAGGACGAACTGCGCGCCCTGTTCCCGCCGCCCGGCGCGACCGTCCGCGTCACCGTCGAACAGGTCGCGGGCAACCTCGTCCGCGACTCCGACGCCGAGACGGCCCCCGGCGCCGGACGGCACGGCGGCGCCATCGAGTCCGGACCCGGCGGCGACGACGCCGACTTCCTGGAGATCGAGCAGTTCGCCCGGCTCAAGCGCGTCGCCCGCAAGCCCGGCCCGGTGCTCTTCCTCGTCCTGCTGTTCGTCTCCCTGGCCGCCTGCCGCGCCCTCCTCGGCGGCGGAGCCCTGGCGGGCGGCGCGCTGCTGCCCGCGCCGGCCGGCGCCGGCGAGCTGTGGTCGCGGTACACGGACGCCTGGCACACGGTGGGCATTGGCGGCACCGCCTCCGCACCGCCCTACCTCGCGCTCGTCGCCACGCTCGCCTCCCTGCTGCTGGGCTCCACCGGGCTGGCCGTCACCCTGCTGCTGGTCTGCTCGGTGCCCCTGGCCGGCGTCACCGCGTACTTCGCCTCCCGCCCGCTCGTCACCTCCCGGCTGCTGCGCGCGTGGGCGGCGGTCGCCTATGCCTTCCTGCCCGCCGCCACCGGCGCGCTCGCCGGCGGCCGCATCGGCACCGCCGTCCTCGCCGTGCTGCTCCCGCTCATCGCGCGGGCGGGCGCCTCGGCGGCCGGCCTGACGGGTTCGTCCGGCACCCGCGGCAGCTGGCGCGCCACCTGGGCGTACGCGCTGCTGCTGACGATCACCACCGCCTTCACCCCCGTCGTGTGGCCCGTCGCGCTGCTCCTCGGCATCGGCGTCCTGGCCCTGCGCAGGGGCGACATCACGGCGTACGGACTGCGTTTCCTCGCCCAGCTCGGCACCCCCCTGCTGCTGCTCGCACCCTGGTCGCTGACGCTGCTCCCGTTCGGCTTCCTCGACGAGGCGGGACTGGAGTACGGCGCTTCGGCCGCCTCCGCCCTCGACCTGCTCGGGGCGAGCCCCGGCGGCCCCGGCACGGTCGGCGGACTGGTCCTCATCGGCATCGTGCTGGCCGCGCTGGCCGCCCTGCTGCGCTCCGAGCGGCAGTTGGGCATCCGCACGGCCTGGGCCGTCGCCCTGGTCGCCCTGGTCTTCGCGGTGCTCTCCAACCGCTCCGCCTGGGCCGGACCCGCCACCCTCGTCTACGGCATCGCCCTGCTGTCCGCAGCGACCCTCGGCGCCGACGGGGCACGCTCGCGCGTCGCCGAGCAGAGCTTCGGCTGGCGCCAGCCGGTCGCCGCCCTGATCGCCCTCGCCTCGGCCGTCGGCCCGCTGATCGCCGCCACCGGCTGGATGATCGGGGGCGCCGACGGCCCCCTGGAGCGGCGCGACCCCGTACAGGTGCCCGCGTTCGTCGCAGAGGAGAGCCGCACCCGCGACCAGGCCCGCACCCTCGTCCTGGACAGCGACTCCGCCGCACAGGTGCGTTACATGCTGGTCCGCGGCTCCGGAGTCCGCCTCGGCGACGGCGAACTCGCCACCACGGACGCCGGGAACAGCGGGCTCGACAAGATCGTCGCCAATCTCGTGGCCGGCTCCGGCGCCGACCAGGCCGACCAGCTCGGCGGCTTCGCCGTGCGCTACGTCCTCGTGCACGACGCGCCCCGCGAGGTCAGCCGCGTCCTGGACGCGACGCCCGGCCTGAGCCGGCTGAGCCAGCAGGACGGCAGCGGACTGTGGCGGGTGGACCAGGAGGTCGCGCGCGCGACCATCGTGTCCGGTGCCGACTCCGGGGCCGGCTCCGGTGAGCCGCAGCCCGTCGCGGCCGGACCCGTCGAGGTCCACACCGAGATCCCGGCCGGCTCCGAGGGCCGGGTGCTGCGCCTCGCCGACACCGCCGCCGAGGGCTGGACGGCCACGCTGGACGGCAAGCCGCTCACCCGCACCACGGTCGACGGCTGGGCCCAGGGCTTCGAACTCCCCGCCTCCGGCGGAAAGCTGGACATCACCTACGACGCCCCGTTCACCCACACCGCGTGGCTGTGGGCCCAGGGCCTCCTCGGTGTCGTCCTGGTCGTCCTCGCCCTGCCCGGCAGGCGCCGCGACGTCGACGACGACCTGCCGGACGAACCGCTCGTCCCCGCCGAGGCGATGGAGGGCGACGGCCGCCGGGCCCGGCGACTGCGCGCCCAGGCGGAGGCCGAGGCCGAGGCCGCGGCCGGCTCCGAGCCGGTGACCGAGGCCACGCCCGGCACGGGCGAGACCGACCCGCCCCCGCAGACACCCGTGACCGTTCCGCAGCAACCGGCGTACGGCGCATGGGACTCGGCCGGGTACGCGGGCACGGAGAACGACTCCTACGGCACGTACGGCGGCGAGCAGTACCAGGACGGCCGCCCGTACGACCCCGGTGCGTACGGGCAGCAGCCGTACCAGGGCGACACCTACCAGGGCGGCCAGGCCGATCCGTACGAGGCGGGTCAGTACGACCCGTACGGCTACGGCAACCCGCCCGGTCCGTCCGGGGCCGGCACGTACGACCCCGCCTACGACCCCGCCTATGACCAGACGTACGGCCAGGCGTACGGCCAGGGCGGATACGACACGCCCTACGACCCTTCCCAGCCCCACCACCCCCACGGCACGGGCACTGAGCGTCCCGACGGGAGCCAGCAGTGAAGCGCACCACCCTGTCCCTGTTCGCCGGCGCGACCGCGCTCGCCGCGATCACCGGATTCGCGGCGGTCACCACACCGGCCGCCACCGGCCCGGACACCGCCGAGCCGGCCGCCCGGCTGCCCGTGGAGCGCACCAGCCTGCTGTGCCCGGCGCCCAGCACGTCCGACCTCGCGGAGACGTCGTACACGTCCTTCACGCCCGTCACGAAGGGCACCGCCGACAAGGGCGGGGCCGTTCTCGAGGCCGGGACCGCCAAGGACGCGAAGAAGCCCGGGAAGCCCGTCGTGCAGCCGAAGGAGCCCGGCACGCCGGTCACCGGCCGGATCTCCGGCGCCGACGGGACCGCGCTCGTCGGCACCGCCGAGGGGAGTCACGCGCCCGGCTGGACCGTCCAGCAGACCACGGAGGTCGCCGCCGGGACGGGCCGGGGGCTGCAGGGCGTCAACTGCACCGCCCCGGACACCGAGTTCTGGTTCCCGGGCGCCAGCACGGCGACCGGCCGGACCGACTACGTGCACCTGACGAACCCCGACGACTCGGCGGCCGTCGTCGACATCGAGCTCTACGGCGAGGACGGAGCCGTGAAGTCCACGGTGGGCGAGGGCATCACCGTGCCGCCGCACGGCAGTGAGTCGCTGCTGCTGTCGACGCTCAGCGACGTGGAGCAGACCGACCTCACCGTGCACGTCGGCGTGCGCAGCGGGCGGGTCGGGGCCGCGGTGCAGGCCCTGGACGACAAGACCGGCGGCGACTGGCTGGCCGCGTCCGCGGACCCGGCGAGCGCCCTCGTACTGCCGGGCATCCCCAAGGACGCCACAGCCGTACGCCTGGTGCTGTTCACGCCCGGCGGCACCGACGCCGACCTGAAGGTGCGGCTCGCCTCGCCGTCCGGGCCGATCACGCCCGCCGGGCACGAGACGGTGCGCGTCAAGGCGGGCACGACGACGGGCGTCGACCTCGGCGAGGTCACGCGCGGCGAGGCCGGATCGCTGGTGCTGACGCCGACCGGCCGTTCCGTTCCGGTCGTGGCGGCGCTCCGGGTCGTACGGGGCAAGGGCGGCGAGCAGGAGTCGGCGTTCATCCCGGCCTCCGACCCGGTCGGCGCGCGCGCGACGGCCGCGGACAACCGCGCCAAGAGCACGACACTGTCCCTGACCGCCCCCGAGAAGGCCGCGAAGGTCAAGGTCACGGCGTCGGCGGGCACCGAGGGCGGTACGACGGCGACCAGGACGTACACGATCAAGGGCGGCACGACCCAGGACGTCGAGGCACCGGTCCCCGCCGGCCTCAAGGGCACCTACGCGCTGACGGTCGAGACGCTCTCGGGCGGTCCCGTCCACGCGTCCCGGACCCTGACCGGGCAGGACGACGACGTGGCGTCCTTCACCGTGCAGACCCTCCCCGACGACCGGGGAACGGTCTCGGTACCGAACGCGGACGACGACTTGTCGGTACTGCAGAGGTAGCCGTGCCCGTACTGCGGAGGCAGCCGTGCCGTGCGGCGTCCCCGTGGGCGGCACGGGTGGGCACGGCGCGGGTGGGCACGGCGCGGGTGGGCGGCGGGGCCCCCTCCCGCCGAGCGGAGCCGGGGGTGGGGGAGGCGCCCCGCCACGCGGGGGCTCGCGGCCACGCGGGGGCTCGCGCCAAGCCTCAGCACCGACGCGGCGCGCAGTCGGCCCGGGTCCACCGCGCGCGGCCCCGGCCCTCTCAGTCCTCCCCGTACCCGGGGTCCACGGTCTCCGGCGTCAGCCCCAACAACTCCGCCACCTGCTCGACGACGATGTCGTGCACGAGCGCCGCCCGCTCGTCCCGCCCCTTCGTCCGGATCTCGACCGGCCGCCGGTACACGATCACGCGTCCCCGCCGCCCGTCCCGCGAGGGCACCGTCCCGCCGAGCGGAACCGCCTCGTCGTTCCACACGTCCCCGGGCCCGGCGGCCTTGTCCAGCCGCGGCACGTCGAGGACGAGGAAATCGATGTCGGCGAGCTGCGGCCACCGCCGCTCCAGGCGCTCCACGGAATCCTGCACCAGGTCCGCGAACACCTCGCCGCGGCTCGCGGCGAGCGGAACCTGCGGGGGAGCGATCGGTCCGCGCATGCCCCGACCGTGGCGATCACGACGGCGGGGCCCTGGGCGGCCGGCATCACGGGGCGTCACGGGGTTGTCCATCACTGCTGAAGGGTAGTCCCCGCCGGGGCCGCGCGCCGGACCGTACACGCACACCGCACCACGCCCGGGCCCCCTGCGCCGGATGTCGCCGGATGACCGTTCCAGCCAAAGTTGGGCTCAATTTCATATCTCTCTGCGACCGCCGAACTCACAGCAAATGTCGCCGTTTGTATCGGATCGTGACCACTCCCCGAACCGTCCGGTATCCCGAAATCCGGTGTCCTCGCAGGTCAACGAGGCGTCTCCGGAGGGCTCCGCGGGGCGTTCCAGATCACGACACGGTGGTGTGACCTGGTGGATAGTCTTCGCGGCCCGCTCAAGAGTGCGGTACCGTCCAACATCGTGAGCCCTGTACGTCGCTGTTCGCGCACCGCCTGCGGCCGTCCCGCCGTCGCGACGCTGACGTACGTCTACGCCGACTCGACCGCGGTCCTCGGCCCGCTCGCCACCTACGCCGAACCCCACTGCTACGACCTGTGCGCCGAGCACTCCGAGCGCCTCACCGCCCCGCGCGGCTGGGAGGTCGTCCGCCTCCTCGACGGCTCCGCCCCGGCCCGCCCCAGCGGCGACGACCTGGAAGCGCTCGCCAACGCGGTGCGCGAGGCGGCCCGCCCCCAGGAGCGCGCGGCCGAGGCCGGCGGCGGTCCCCGGACGGCGGACCCGATGGAGGTCGCGCGCCGCGGCCACCTGCGCGTGCTGCGCTCGCCGGACAACTGAGCGCGCCAACCCCGCTCCCGCTCCCCTTCCGCTTTCGCACGGCGGAACCCGGGGAGGCCGCCCGTGCTCGCCCTCGCCTACGTCATGAACCTCTCCGGATGAACCTCTCCGGGCAGGCCGCCACCATCGGCCACTTCGTCGCGGCGGCCGGCGCCGGACTCGCTTCCTGTCGCCGGTCCTCGGCTGGACGCTGCCCCGACCTCGCGCCGACGTCGCCCCCCACCGTGCCCCCACTCGCTCCGTAACCGCTCCGGCCCTGCCCCGACCTCCGCTCCGGCCTTGGGGAACCACCCGGCGCCCGCCCGGCGGTTGCGGGTAGTTTGTGGGCTCCTACAGGACTTTCAGGAAGGTTGGCCGTGGCTGCTGATCTGTCGCAGATCGTGAAGGCGTACGACGTACGCGGTGTGGTCCCGGACCAGTGGGACGAGTCGCTGGCCGAGCTGTTCGGCGCGGCCTTCGTCGAGCTGACCGGCGCGAGCGCCATCGTGGTCGGCCACGACATGCGCCCCTCGTCGCCGGGACTGTCCGGCGCCTTCGCGCGCGGGGCGGCGGCCCGCGGCGCCGACGTCACCGAGATCGGCCTGTGCTCCACCGACCAGCTGTACTACGCGTCCGGCGCGCTGGACCTGCCGGGCGCCATGTTCACGGCCTCGCACAACCCGGCCCAGTACAACGGCATCAAGCTGTGCCGGGCGGGCGCCGCCCCCGTCGGCCAGGACACGGGCCTCGCGGAGATCCGCGCCCTGGTGGAGCGCTGGAGCGCGTCCGGAGCACCGGAGCCTGCTACCCGCCCGGGCACGGTCACCCGCCGCGACACCCTCGCCGACTACGCGGCCCACCTGCGCTCCCTCGTCGACCTCACCGCCATCAGGCCCCTGAAGGTCGTCGTCGACGCCGGCAACGGCATGGGCGGCCACACCGTCCCCTCGGTCTTCGCCGGCCTGCCCCTCGACCTCGTGCCGATGTACTTCGAACTGGACGGCACCTTCCCCAACCACGAGGCCAACCCGCTCGACCCCGCCAACCTCGTGGACCTGCAGAAGCGCGTCCGCGAGGAGGGCGCGGACCTCGGCCTCGCCTTCGACGGCGACGCCGACCGCTGCTTCGTCGTCGACCGGAACGGCGACCCGGTCTCCCCGTCCGCGGTGACCGCCCTCGTGGCCGCCCGCGAACTCGCCCGCAACGGCGGCAAGGGCACGGTCATCCACAACCTGATCACCTCCTGGTCCGTGCCGGAGGTCGTGCGGGAGAACGGCGGCACCCCGGAACGCACGCGCGTGGGCCACTCCTTCATCAAGGCCGAGATGGCCAGGACCGGCGCCATCTTCGGCGGCGAGCACTCCGCGCACTACTACTTCCGCGACTTCTGGAACGCCGACACCGGCATGCTGGCCGCCCTCCACGTCCTCGCCGCCCTCGGCGGACAGGAGGGTCCCCTGTCCGCCCTGGTCGCCCAGTACGACCGCTACACCGGCTCCGGCGAGATCAACTCCACCGTCGCCGACCAGGCCGCCCGCCTCGCCGCGATCAGGACCGCGTACGAGGGCCGTGACGACGTCACCCTGGACGACCTGGACGGCCTCACCGTCACGGCGGCCGACTGGTGGTTCAACGTCCGCCCCTCCAACACCGAGCCGCTGCTGCGCCTGAACGCCGAGGCACGCGACGAGGCCACGATGACGAAGGTGCGGGACGAGGCGCTGGCGATCATCAGGGCCTGAGGGGCCGGCCCGCGCCCACAGCCGGCCGAGTCGGGCGGTGGGCGGACGCAGACCGGGGCCCAGGGGGAAGTCCCTGTCGGGGTCGTAGGGGCGGCGCCCCTACACCCGGCCCTCCCCGGCGGTACCCTGACCAGCACATCCGCACAAGCCGAACCTCCCCCGAAGGGAACCCCCATGCCGCTCGAAGCCGGCCTCCTGGAGATCCTCGCCTGCCCCGCCTGCCACGCCCCCCTCAAGGAGCAGGACGCGGAGCTGATCTGCACCGGCCAGGACTGCGGCCTGGCCTACCCGGTGCGCGACGGCATCCCGGTCCTCCTCGTCGACGAGGCCCGCCGCCCCGAGTAACCGAAGAGGGCCCGCCGCCCCGTGAGCCGACGAGGCCCCGCCCCGAGTAACCGACGGCCGGCCCACGGCCGGGGGAACCCGCGCACCCGAACGAACGCACCCGGCGATCGGAGACTGCCGCCATGCTCGACGAATCGCTCCTCGACGCCCCGGAACGTCTCACCGAGGCCGACCGCCGCGGCCTGCTCCGCGGCGCCGCCGAGGCCGGTGCCCGCGTACGCACCGCCGCCCGGCACGCCGCCGAGGCCGGCGTCGGCAACCTCAAGCCGGACGGCCGGCCCCGCGCCGTCCTGATCGCCGGCCCCGGCGCCGCCGCGACCCACACCGCCGACCTCCTCGGCACCCTCGCCGGCGCCGGCAGCCCCGTCACCCGCCTCGCCCCCACCGGCGTCGCCCCCGCCGCGGGCGCCCTGCGCTGGGAACTGCCCGGCTGGGCCGGTTCCGTGGACCTCCTGCTGATCGCCACCCCCGACGGCACCGAGCCCGGCCTCGCCCTGCTCGCCGAGCAGGCCTACCGCCGGGGCTGCACCGTCGTCGCCGTCGCCCCCGCCCGGTCCCCGCTCAGCGAATCGGTGAACGGATCCCACGGCCTGTTCATCCCGATGGCGACCGCCCCCTACGACCACGACGAGCCCCTCGCCGGTGCCGCCCCCGGCGTCCTGTGGGCGCTGCTCACCCCGCTCCTCGCACTGCTGGACCGCACCGCCCTGCTCGACGCGCCGCCCGACGCCATCGAGAAGGTCGCCGACCGCCTCGACCGCATCGCCGAGCGCTGCGGGCCGGCCATCGTGACGTACAGCAACCCCGCCAAGACCTTGGCGGCCGAGGTCGCCGACTCACTCCCCGTCATCTGGACCGAGGGCACCTCGGCCGGACCCGCGGGCCGCCGCTTCGCCGCCGCGCTCGCCGAACTGGCCGGCACCCCGGCCGTCGTCGCCGAACTGCCCGAGGCGCTCGGCGCGCACAGCGCCCTGCTCGCCGGCCGGCTCGCCGCCGGCGCCGACCCCGACGACTTCTTCCGCGACCGCGTCGAGGAGGCACCCGCCCTCCACGCGCGCGTGGTGCTCCTCCGCGACCGCCCCAGCGGCGGCCTCACCGCCGCTCCCACCGCCCGTGACCTGGCCCTCGGCCACGACACGCCGATCAGCGAACTGGAACCGGAAGCGGGCGGCGAACTGGAGACCCTCGCCGAGCTGATCGCCATCACGGATTTCGCCGCCGTTTACCTGGCGATCGCCTCGGACGCCTGATCCCGTACGCACCATCTCGTACGTACCAGCGCCACGCACCATCTCCACGTACCAGCGCCCCGCACCAGCGCCACGTACGAGGACACGCACCGCGCACGCACCGGCAGAGAGAGCCCATGGACCGCCTCGACAACACCGTCCGCCCCTACGCCTGGGGCTCCACCACCGCGATCCCGACCCTGCTCGGGACCGAGCCGACCGGCGAACCGCAGGCGGAGATGTGGATGGGCGCCCACCCCGGCGCCCCCTCCCGCACCGACCGGGGGACCCTCGCCGACGTCGTCGACGCCGACCCCGAGAAGGAACTGGGCGCCGCCTCCGTGGCCAGGTTCGGCCCCCGGCTGCCCTTCCTCCTCAAACTCCTCGCCGCCGGCGCCCCGCTCTCCCTCCAGGTCCACCCCGACCTGACCCAGGCCAGGGCGGGCTACGAGGACGAGGAGCGCCGCGGAGTCCCCCTGGACGCCCCGCACCGCAACTACAAGGACGCCAACCACAAGCCCGAACTGATCTGCGCCCTCACCGAGTTCGACGGCCTGTGCGGCTTCCGCGCCCCCGCCGAGACGGCCGACCTGTTCGACGGCCTGGGCGTCGCCTCCCTCAAGCCCTACGCCGACCTGCTGCGCGCGCACCCCGAGGACGCCGCCCTGCGCGAGGTCCTCACCGCGATCCTCACCGCCGACCCCGAGGACATGTCCCGCACGGTCACCGAGGCCGCGGCCGCCTGCGACCGCCTCGGCGGCGCCTACGCCCCCTACGCCGACATCGCCCACCACTACCCGGGCGACCCCGGCGTCCTCGCCGCCATGCTCCTCAACCACGTCCGGCTCCAGCCCGGCGAGGCCCTGTACCTCGGCGCCGGCATCCCGCACGCCTACCTCGACGGCCTCGGCGTCGAGATCATGGCCAACTCCGACAACGTCCTGCGCTGCGGCCTCACCCCCAAGCACGTCGACGTCCCCGAACTGCTGCGCATCGTCCGCTTCCAGGCCGGCGACCCCGGCATCCTCCGCCCGGAGGCCTCCCCCGACGGCGAAGAGGTCTACGACACCCCCATCGACGAGTTCCGGCTCTCCCGGTACGTCCTCCCCGAGGGCGGCGGCAGCCACGAACTCACCCTGCCCACCCCGCAGATCCTGCTCTGCACGGCCGGCACCGTGTGGGTGGGCGAACACGAACTGGCCCCCGGCCGGTCCGTCTTCGTCCCCGCCGGGGAAAAGGCCGGAGCATCCGGGTCCGGCACGCTCTTCCGCGCCACCGTGCGCGTGTGACACGGGCACGGACACGCCCCTGAAACAGGCCTGACGGGCGTACGACGGGGCATCCGGCACATCGAGGCCCGCACGGGCTGCAACAATGGCGCACCGCGCAGGAGGGGCGAAGCCGACGACCGGCCGAGCCCCCACCGGCGTACGGACGCAGCCGAAGGCGAAGGGACAACGCGACACATGAGCGCGTCAGGCGGAACCAAGGCGATCGTGGCGGCACTGCTCGCCAACCTCTCGATCGCGGTAGCGAAATTCGTGGCGTTCGTCTTCAGCGGATCGTCATCGATGCTCGCCGAGTCCGTGCACTCCCTCGCCGACTCCGGCAACCAGGGCCTGCTGCTCCTCGGCGGCAAGCGCGCCCAGCGCGAGGCCACCCCCCAGCACCCGTTCGGCTACGGCCGCGAGCGCTACATCTACGCCTTCCTCGTCTCCATCGTGCTCTTCTCGGTCGGCGGCATGTTCGCCCTCTACGAGGGCTACGAGAAGATCAAGCACCCGCACGACATCGAGCACTGGTACTGGCCGGTGGGCGTCCTGGTCTTCGCGATCATCGCCGAGACCTTCTCCTTCCGGACCGCCATCAAGGAATCCAACGTCCTGCGCGGGAAGAAGTCCTGGAAGGAGTTCGTCCGCCACGCCAAGGCCCCCGAACTGCCGGTCGTCCTCCTCGAGGACCTCGGCGCCCTCGTCGGCCTGATCCTCGCCCTCGGCGGTGTCGGCATGGCCCTGCTCACCGGCGACGGAGTCTGGGACGGCGTCGGCACCCTGTGCATCGGCGTGCTGCTCATCCTGATCGCACTGGTCCTGGCCGTGGAGACCAAGTCCCTGCTGCTCGGCGAGGCCGCGGGCGTCGAGTCGGTCCAGCAGATCGAGTCCGCGATCGTCGCCGGCGACACGGTCACCGGTGTCATCCACATGCGCACGCTCCACCTGGGCCCCGAGGAACTGCTCGTCGCCGCCAAGATCGCCGTCCGCCACGACGGCACGGCCACCGAGATCGCCTCCGCGATCGACGCCGCCGAGGCCCGTATCCGCGAGGCCGTCCCGATCGCCCGCGTCATCTACCTGGAACCGGACATCTACAGCGAGTCCGAGGCGACCAAGGGCCCGGACCGCGAGGCGACCCCCGGCGGCCCGGCCGCACCGCCCGCCGCCCACTGACGCCCGCACCACCCGCACCCACGGGGCCCGCCGATCCACTCGGCGGGCCCCGCCGGTTTCCGGACCCCGGCGGAACCCGTCACGCCTCGTGAACGTCCGGAAGTGTTCGGAGGCGGACTGGGGACGGCGGGCACCCGCGGTGTAGCTTGGGACGGAGCCAGACGTCGCTGCTGATGGCGGTCGGGCGGTCCAGGACGGACCGGCCGAGGGAGAGAGGGCCTCCGACGGACTGCGCTGCGCGCACGCGGGCATGCCTGTGTCCTCTTCGGGGCACCCCTGTGTCCGCCGCCGCGCAGGTCAGCCGTACCCACCTCGACCCAACCCGAGGAGCAGCCCGTAATGACGACTGTCGACAACCGGCAGGACTTCAAGGTCGCCGACCTCTCCCTGGCCGCGTTCGGCCGCAAGGAGATCACCCTCGCCGAGCACGAGATGCCCGGCCTCATGGCGATCCGCAAGGAGTACGCCGAGGCCCAGCCCCTCGCCGGCGCCCGCGTCACCGGCTCCCTGCACATGACCGTGCAGACCGCCGTGCTCATCGAGACCCTCGTCGCCCTCGGCGCCGAGGTCCGCTGGGCCTCCTGCAACATCTTCTCCACCCAGGACCACGCGGCCGCCGCCATCGCCGTCGGCCCGAACGGCACGCCCGACAACCCGCAGGGCGTCCCGGTCTTCGCCTGGAAGGGCGAGACCCTCGAGGAGTACTGGTGGTGCACGGAGCAGGCCCTGACCTGGCCGAACACCCCCACCGGCGGCCCGAACATGATCCTGGACGACGGCGGTGACGCCACCCTCCTCGTCCACAAGGGCGTCGAGTACGAGAAGGACGGCAAGGTCCCCTCGGTCGACACCGCCGAGTCCGACGAGCACCGCGTCATCCTGGAACTCCTCACCCGCACGGTGAGCGAGAGCCCGCAGAAGTGGACCCAGCTGGCGTCCGAGATCCGCGGCGTGACCGAGGAGACCACGACGGGCGTCCACCGCCTGTACGAGATGCACCGCGACGGCACCCTGCTGTTCCCGGCGATCAACGTGAACGACGCGGTGACGAAGTCGAAGTTCGACAACAAGTACGGCTGCCGCCACTCCCTGATCGACGGCATCAACCGCGCCACGGACGTCCTCATCGGCGGCAAGACCGCGGTCGTCTGCGGCTACGGCGACGTGGGCAAGGGCTGCGCGGAGTCCCTGCGCGGCCAGGGCGCCCGCGTGATCGTCACCGAGATCGACCCGATCTGCGCGCTGCAGGCGGCGATGGACGGCTACCAGGTCACGACGCTGGACGAGGTCGTCGACAAGGCCGACATCTTCGTCACCACGACCGGCAACAAGGACATCATCATGGCCTCGGACATGGCCAAGATGAAGCACCAGGCGATCATCGGCAACATCGGCCACTTCGACAACGAGATCGACATGGCCGGCCTCGCGAAGATCCCCGGCATCGTCAAGGACGAGGTCAAGCCCCAGGTCCACACCTGGACCTTCCCCGACGGCAAGGTCCTCATCGTGCTGTCCGAGGGCCGCCTGCTGAACCTGGGCAACGCGACCGGTCACCCGTCGTTCGTGATGTCCAACTCCTTCGCGGACCAGACCCTGGCCCAGATCGAGCTGTTCACCAAGCCCGACGAGTACCCGACCGACGTCTACGTGCTGCCCAAGCACCTCGACGAGAAGGTCGCCCGCCTCCACCTCGACGCCCTCGGCGTCAAGCTGACCACGCTCCGCCAGGAGCAGGCCGACTACATCGGCGTCAAGGTCGAGGGCCCGTACAAGGCGGACCACTACCGCTACTGAGCAAGCCCGCGTCGCAGCCGGCGGGGGCGCGTCCGTTCACAGACGCCCCCCGCCTGCTGCCGGCTCCTCCGGGACAGGCCCCCGCACCCCCGTGCCGGGGGCCTGCCCCGTCGGCGCCTCAGCGGCCGGACCAGCAGCCCGTCATCACCCAGGACCCCCATGCCCCGCGGCCGGTATTCGCTCCACGATCCGCACGACCACACCCCCCTCGCAGAAGAACACTTCCAGTGCGCCCCCGGCCCCTCCGGCTGGCGCTACGTCTCCCGGCTGACCACACCCACCGGAGACCACCAGGGCTCCGTCGACCTCGCCCTCGACGAACTCGGCCGCCCCATCCGCCTCGAACTCCACGCCGCGAGCTGGCAGGTACGGGGCGCGGCCATCGACGGCGTCACCTGGGTCCGTACCGACCCCACCGGAGTCCACGCCACCGAAGGCAATGCGCGCGCCCACGCCTTCACCGGCACCTCCCCGGCCTTCCTCGTCGCCGTCACCCGTCTCCTGCGCCTCACCCCCTCCGGACCGGCCACCCGCGTACGCCTCGTCGCCCTCACCGACCCGGTCCTCGCCCCCCGCACCGTGGACCAGTCCTGGGCCTTGCTCGACAGAGAAGCACACGCCACTGACAACGGCCCTCTGACCGTGGACGAATACCAGGTCACAGCCCTGGACACCGGCGAGCAGCACGCCGTGCACATCGCCGGCGACGTCGTACTCGCGGCCCCCGGCATCGAGCTGGAGGACCTGGAGTCACCACCGTCCGTGTTCCCCTGAGCGACGTCGGGGCGCAGCCCGCCCCGTCTACGCCGGCGGTACGAACCCGGTACCGGGACGGGCATCAGGCGGAGCGTCCCGCGACACCTCGGGCCGGGCCCCTGGCGAAGGCGCGTTCTGCGGCACTGCGGGTGGCATCCCCTGCGGCAGCGCAGGCGACACCACCGGAGAAGCCGAGGACGGAGGAGGTGAGGACGGAGGAGCCGTGGGCGCCGTCACCGCGGGCGCCCCACCCGCGGACCCGCCCCCGAACGCCCGCCGGGCCTCCCGAGCCTGCCGTTCCTGCAGCACCGCCGCCAGGTACGCCGCCGGCGGAACCTCCTGCGGCACCGGAGCACCCGTACGAGCCGCCACGTCGGAGGCGAGCCGTTCCGCCATGGCCCAGCCGACCCGGGGATCAAGCTGCCCCATCCGGGCCAGGTACTGGCGGACGGCAAGCCACAGATCATCGGGCACGGCGGACAGATCAAGCCCCGAGAACCGCCCCGCCAGCCAGGGCGGAGGCGGCGGCATGAAGCCCGCCGGTGAGACCGGCACCCGCTCCCGCACGACCAGAGTCCCCGCGAACACATCACCGAGCCGCCGCCCCCGCGCCGACACGAGCGAGGCGATACAGGCGACGACACCGAACGTCATGAGGATCTCGATCACCCCGATCAGACCCCGCACCAGCGAGTGCCGGAACCGGATCGGCCCGCCGTCGTCCCGCACCACCCGCAGACCGCACGCCATCTTCCCGAGCGACCGCCCGTGGCTGAGCGTCTCCACCGCGATCGGCCCGCCCACGAGTACCAGGACGAAAGCCGCGATCGATATCGCTGTCTGCGCCGCCATGTCCAGGGAGGCGGTGGAGGCCACCAGAACGATGGTCACCGCCACATAGACGGTCACGGCCACCACCAGGTCGAGCAGGACGGCCAGCCCCCTGCTGGGCAGCCTCGCGGGGCGCAACTCCAGCGCCACCGCCTCGCCCGTCACCAGCTCGCTCATGCCTGCCGCCCTTCCCCTGACTGCCCCCGTCCCCGCCAGTCTGCCAAGCTGAGGACACACCGCGCCGCAGTACGACAAGCTGATCCACGACGAGCCGCCGACGATAGCCGAGGAGCAGGCACACCGATGGACCTCGACGTCTTCGTCTCCGCCCACCGGGCGGAGTGGGACCGCCTCGACGCCCTGCTCCGACGCCGGCGCCGGCTGACCGGCGCCGAGACCGACGAGCTCGTCGCCCTCTACCAGCGCACGGCCACCCACCTCTCCCTGATCCAGTCCAGCGCGCCCGACCCGCAGCTGACCGGACGGCTCAGCCAACTGGTGGCACGCGCGCGCAGTGCGGTGACAGGGACCCGCCGAGCTTCCTGGCGCGACGTCACCCGCTTCCTGACCCAGCAGTTCCCCGCCGCCGTCTACCGGGCACGCCACTGGTGGGTCCCCACGGCACTTCTGTCGACCGCTGTCGCAGCGCTCCTCGGCTGGTGGATCGGCACCCACCCGGCGGTGCAGGCCACCATCGCGGCGCCCAGCGAACTGCGGGAGATGACCCGCCCCGGCGGCCAGTACGAGACGTACTACTCGAGCCACCCCGCGGCCTCCTTCGCCGCACAGGTCTGGACGAACAACGCCTGGGCCGCCGCGCTCTGCCTGATCCTGGGCGTCTTCCTGGGCCTGCCCGTCATCTGGATCCTGTTCCAGAACATGCTCAACCTCGGCATCGGCTTCGGCCTGATGTCCTCGGCCGGCCGCCTCGACACGTTCCTCGGCCTCGTCCTGCCCCACGGCCTGCTCGAACTGACCGCGGTCTTCGTGGCCGCGGGCACCGGCCTGCGTCTCGGCTGGACCCTCATCGACCCCGGCCCGCGCCCCCGGCGCGTCGCCCTCGCCGAGGAGGGCCGCGCCGCCATCGGCATGGCGATCGGCCTCGCCCTGGTCCTGTTCCTGTCCGGCGCCATCGAAGGCTTCGTCACCCCGTCCGGCCTGCCCACCTGGGCACGCATCACCATCGGAGTCGTCGCAGAGCTGGCCTTCCTCGCCTACGTCTACGTCCTGGGCGGCCGCGCGGTCCGCGCCGGTGACACGGGCGACGTCGAGGCGCCCGAACGCAGCGCCACCGTGCCGACGGCCGCCTGATGTGCATGAACCCCCGGTGAGCTGCTAGTGTCCTCTTCGTTCCCGCAAGAGCCGTTGACACGGAGCGAGCGGGGAGGTAGATTCAAACAGTTGCCTGGAGATGGGGTCACCCCAGAAGGCGACAGTGAGTGTCTATCTGCTTCCTGCCGAATCAATGAATTCGACGAAGCACTCTCCCGATGAATCGGAAATGAACGGCCGGTCAGACCGGCTCGGAAGTTCTGATAAAGTCGGAACCGCCGGAAAGGGAAACGCGAAAGCGGGAACCTGGAAAGCACCGAGGAAATCGGATCGGAAAAGGATCTGATAGAGTCGGAAACGCAAGACCGAAGGGAAGCGCCCGGAGGAAAGCCTGAGAGAGTCTCTCGGGTGAGTACAAAGGAAGCGTCCGTTCCTTGAGAA